>DASZVV010000305.1:0-12567 GCA_035546955.1 Bryobacteraceae bacterium | reverse complement strand
GAACCATCGTGGAAGTCCTCTGGCTTCACGATAGAGAGCAATATGGGCGGAGCGTGTTGCGGGCTTGTAAAACTACTGCAACGGTTTTGTGGCGATCTCAGAAGCAGGAGCGGACAACGCCGCCATCCACGCGCAGCGCGGCGCCGGTGATGGCGGACGCTTTGGGGCTGCAGAGGAAGGTGACGAGGGCGGCGACTTCGTCGGGAGTACCAAAGCGCTTCAAAAGCGAAGTGGGGCGGACGCTGCGGAAGAATTCCTTCTCGAATTCGGCGAAAGGCTGGCCGCCGCTGATTTGTTTGACGAACTCGTCGACGCCTGCGGAGCGGGTGGGGCCGGGGAGGACGGCATTCACCGTGATTGCCGTGCCGGCGCAGTGCTCGGCGAGCCCTCGCGATACCGCCAGTTGGGCGGTTTTCGATGCGCCGTAATGGATCATCTCCACCGGAATCTGGATGCCGCTTTCGCTGCTGATGAAAATGATGCGGCCCCAGTTGCGCTGCTTCATGCCGGGCAGATAAGCGCGGCTGAGCCGGACCCCGCTGAGCACGTTGGTCTCGAAGAAACGAACCCAATCTTCATCCGTGATCTTCTCGAACTCTTTCGGTTCGAAGATGCCGAGATTGTTGACGAGGATATCGACTGAGGGGAATTGTTTGACGAGCTTCGCGGCGTCTTCCGCGCGCGAGAGATCGCCGATGAAGCCTTCGGGTTTCGCGCCCGGCGTGTACCGGATTTTTTCGAGTGCAGCCGAAACGGAACTCGCCGAACGGCTGTTCACGATGACGTGCGCGCCTTCCGCCGCGAGCTGGCCGGCGATGGCGAAGCCGATGCCTTTCGATGAGCCGGAGACAAGCGCCGTTTTGCCGTTGAGCTGAAGGTCCATAAGAGGAAGCCTACTTCAGGAGGGATGGCGGGACGTAATGCTGGAAGTTCTTCAGAAGCCGCTGGAGCTCGGTGGATGCTTTGGTTCGCGCGCCAGGCCGAACGGGGGCCGTTCTTTGAGTCCGGCCCAGGGTTGTGCGGGTTCCCGTGCGCTTCGCCATTCCGATTTCATTTTAACTGACTGAGGGATCTCAGCAGAGCGGCGCCGTAATGTCCATCGATCAGCCCGGCCATCGCAGTGCGGACTTCGTCAACAGTCTTTTCCGCTTCGAGCGCCGCGGTGACGCCGATGGAATTCGAGGACTGAATCCACTGATCGAAGATCCGCAGGCAGGTGTTGACCCTGCCGCCGACGTCTTCGCGGAAGCCTTTGAACCAGTAGGCGTAATAAAACCAGCAGGCGGACTGGGTGAGCGGGGCTTCGCTCATAGCGTCGAGGGCGGGGGCGAATTCGCGGCAGAACGTCATGAAGCGCAGCATGCCGAGAACAGCGCGATCTCGGCGGTTCATCAGATCCACCGGTTTGACGATGCCGGAAAGCGCTTCAGCGGGATTGTCGAGGCCGGCGATGAAGGTGGAGATGTTGAAATCGCCGTACTGGAAACCATCGAGCAGGCGGAGGAAGGCTTCGAGATTGCGGTCTTTATCGAAACGCCCGGAGAACCGCACAAACCACTGGAAGCCGCCCCAGGCGACATCACTCGGGCTCTGCGGGAGCGAGATTTCCCCGTTCACGTGCAGGCGGAGCAGGGAAGGGAGAAAGACGGGGTAATGCTTTTCATAGTAGAGCCGGACGGGCTCGCGATTGAGGAAAACTTTCGCGGTTTCGCGAACGTCCTGGCCCAGATCGCCGGGCACATAGCCGGCGATGATCGCGACGGTGAGCAGGCAATACGACTGAAGCGCATGATCGAATGTCTGCCGATTTTCGATGTCCTGCAGGCCTGGGTTACCAGTGGAGCGGTGAGGGCGGAGGAGCTGCGCGAGCGCGGCGTCATCCATTTCGCGGCAGAGGCGATCGGCGGCCTGCACTTCTTCGCGCGACTGTAACGTCGGCCAGAGGAAATCGAGGTGCTGCTGGGCGGCGGTACTCACGGGAGGAGGTCCTCCAGATATTGAACCGGCTTCATGCGGGCAGCGGTGGGCTTGCAGACGGAGATGTGATCGGTGTCCGGAAGCGCGTCCGGGCACGGGTCGCCCGGGAAGGGAAGATTGCTCACCACCACCTCGCGCTCGGCGATGATCACGCGGCTGGCCTTGAGACAGGGCTCGTTTTTTGCTTTCTGGACGCGCTCGGCGAGTTCGGTGAGGATGCGGGAGGAAGGATCGAGCTCGCGGACGAGCGGCACGTTCGCTTTTACCGCCTGTACGAAAAGCGAAACCCACGCGAAACCGCCGGCCGCGGTCGTCGCGAGGTGAGCGAGTTCGCTCCCGGTGTGGGCGGGCGCGAAAAGCAGGAGGCGAAGACGCGAGCGCCAGGGCTTGCCCTCTTCGACAGCGCGAACGATTGCCCACCGGCAAACGACCGCACCCAGTGAATGGGCGACGAGAATGATTCTTTTGTATTCGCACCGCACGCCGGCGACCTCGGGCTTCGAGACGCTGGCGATCGCGGCGCGATTTTGCTCCTCCACGGCATTCAGCAGATTGTAAAGGAAACTTGCGCCGGCGAGGACGTTCGAAAGATAGGACTCGTAGCCGAAAAAGATAAAATCCACGTTTTTGAAACGGGGATTGGTGATGACCAGTTGATCGAACTGCTGCCAGGTTTCGAGTGCGTCTCCACGAAATCCGTGCACAAAAATGACAAGTGTGTCGGGCTTGTGACGGCTGAGGATGACTTTGGATCGCTCGTCGCCCGGCAGCGATGCACAGTCGTGGTGATCGGGGGCATAGACGAACTGCAGCGATGCGAGCGCCATTGGCCTTCAACGTAACACAGAGGCGGGAACGTCATGAGGATTTAACCGGGCGCTGCATATAATGTTTGTCGATGTCGTCATCCATCAACAACAATCGTTCGCAATTCACGCGCCGTCGCCTGCTGAAAAGCGCCGCCGCGCTGGCTGCCGCCGCTGGTCTGATGCCGCCGAATGTGAGGCGCGCGCTGGCGCAATCGGCGCCGAAGAACGCGGCCCTGAAGGACGTGAAGCATGTCGTGATTCTGATGCAGGAGAACCGCTCGTTCGATCATTACTTCGGAACGCTGGCGGGTGTGCGCGGGTTTGGCGATCCGGAAGCGGCGAAGCTCTCCACCGGAAAATCCGTGTTCTACCAGCCGGATGAGAAGAGTCCCGACGGTTACCTGCTGCCGTTCCATCTCGATACACACGCGAGCAGCGCGCAGAAGATCCCCTCGACGAGCCATGCCTGGGCTGTGCAGCATGAAGCGTGGAACCACGGCGCGATGGATCGGTGGCTCCCTGCGCATCGCAAAGCGGACGGCGCGAAAGGTCCGTACGTGATGGGGTATTACAAGCGCTCGGATATTCCGTTTCATTACGCGCTGGCGGAATCCTTCACGATCTGCGATTCGTACCACTGTTCGCTGATGGGACCCACCTGGCCGAATCGAATGTACCTGATGACGGGGATGATCGACCCCGATAAAACGGGCGGCGGCCCCATTACTTCGAACATCGTGCCGAAGGACGGTTATGAATGGACCACGTATCCGGAGCGGCTGGAGAAAGCGGGCGTGAGCTGGAAAGTCTACATGCAGCAGGACAGCTACGGCTGCAACATGCTCGAGAACTTCAAAACTTTCCGCAAAGCCGACACGCGGTCGCGCCTCTACACGCGCGGCATGCAGATCGACCCGGAAGGGCAGTTCGAACATGATGCGATGAACGACAAGCTGCCGACGGTTTCCTGGATTATTCCGACGAGCTATCAGTCCGAGCATCCCGACTATATGCCGGCGGACGGCGCCGCGTTTGTCGCGAGCAAGATCGACGCGATTGCGGCGAATCCCGATGTGTGGGCGAAGACGGTTTTCATCCTGAACTACGACGAGAACGACGGGCTCTTCGATCATGTTGTGCCGCCGACGCCGCCGGAGGGCACCCCACATGAATTTGTGAACGGACTCCCGATCGGCGGCGGATTCCGCGTGCCGTGCATCGTCATTTCACCGTGGACGGCGGGTGGATGGGTTTGCAGCCAGCCGTTCGACCATACATCCGTATTGCAGTTTCTGGAGGGCCTGACGGGAGTTCGTGAAGAGAACATCACGGACTGGCGCCGGAAAACGTTCGGGGATCTGACAGCGGCGTTCCGGTTTGGCGGGGAGATGGCGAAGCCCCCGGTGCTGGTGGATACGCAGGGTCCGCTGGTGGTGGCGCGCTATGGGGCGACTACGCTGCCGACGCCGCCGATTCCGGAAGGCGATCAGCAGATGCCGCGCCAGGAGACGGGAACACGTAAACGGGTTTAAGCGGCGGCAGCCTTCAGGATTCCTGCGCGGTCTTCGCGCGAGACGTGTGAGAAGCCTGGGGGAGCCGGAAGAAGAACGTGGAGCCCTCGCCGGGCACCGATTCAACCCAGATGGAGCCGTCGTTCGCTTCCACGATTTTTCGCACAGTGGCGAGACCAATGCCGCTGCCGGGAATTTCCCGTCCATGCAGCCGCTGGAACGGCTGGAAAACATAGTCGCGATAACGCGCGTCGATGCCGATTCCGTTATCGCGAACAGAGAAGATCCACTCGTCGCCACTGGCGCGAGCCTCGACGTGGATTTTGGGAGCGACGCCGGGGCGGTGGTATTTGATGGCGTTGCTGATCAGGTTCAGAAACACCTGCTCGAATCCGGGCGAAACATGGATACGGGGAAGATTGCTGTTGGTAAGGGTGGCGCCGCTTTCCTGAATGGCCATCGCGAGATCGGCGAGAGCAATGGCGAGCAACTGCTCGCAATCGACATCGCGCCGTTCGCCGCCCGTCTCATGACTGACGCGCGAGTAGGCGAGAAGTCCATCGATAAAGACCTGCATCCTGCGGGCGGCTTCCACGACAAAGCGCATGCTTTCCGTCGTGTCCGGCGGCGGCTGGGTGCGGCGCGCGGCATCCATGAGCTGGGTGTGGGCAATGATGGTGCGGAGCGGTTCGGTCAGGTCGTGGGCGACGCGATAACTGAACTGTTCCAGTTCTTTATTGGAGTGCCGCAGGGCTTCTTCGGCCTCGCGCGCCCGCAGCAGAGCTTTCACTGTGGCGATCAGCACGGTGGGCTCGATTGGCTCAACGAGGTAGGAATCGGCCCCGCCTTCGAGACCGCTGACCTGGTGGTGCGGCTGGATGTTCGAGGCGGAGATGTGAACGATGGTCGAGTTCACCGGGCGGGGGCTCTGCCGAATGATGCGGCAAACCTCAAAGCCGTGGATGTCCGGAAGGTTGACATCGAGAAGGATCAGGTCCGGCGAATGGGCGCGGGCAGTCTCAATAGCCTCCGCGCCGGTGGAGGCTTCCAGGACAGTGAAACCTGCCTGCTGGAGAATTCGGGTTCTCGCGTAGCGGCCGGGGCCGTAATCGTCAACGTTCAGGATCGATTCCATACGGGGACTTCAGATTCGAGGGGATTTGGCGAGGGTGACTTTCGGATGGCGGCGCGCCGCAACAGATCGGCAAAATCCGTTTGCTCCAACCAGCCTTTTTCGAGAATAGCAAATGCTTTTTGATTCAACCGCTGGCGTTCGTGGGGAGCCAGGGTGCGCGATGTCGCGATTATGACGGGAATTCCGTTGAGTTCGGGATCCGCTGCCAGGCGCTCCAGAACTTCGGCGCCGGAAAGATCGGGCATAGTGAGATCGAGGAAGATCAGGTCCGGGCGGGTTTTGGTGGCGAGGATCAATCCTTCGATGCCGCCGGACGCTTCCATGATCATGAGAGGCAGCCCGCGCATCCGTTCTTTGAGCAGGTAGCGGTCGCGCTCCTGATCGTCGATCAGCAGAACGCGGCGAATCTCGCCCTCGCTGGTGAGAAGGCGGAGATCGCGCAGCAGTTCGGCCTGTTCGAACGGTTTCATGAGGTACGCATCGACGCCGAGGTGGAATCCTTTATTGCGGTCTTCAATCGTGCTGGCGACGAGGATCGGGATGTTCCGGGTGCGGGGATTTTGCTTGAGTCTGGCGGCCAAAGCCCAGGTGTCTTCGGCGCGCAGAATGATATCGAGCACGATCGCGGCGGGTTTTGAGCGCTCGATGATCTCCTCCGCCTCGCGCGTGGTGGAGGCGGGGATCATCGCGAAGCCGGACTCGGCCAGATAGCAGCGATACATCATCAGCATTTCCGGACTGTCTTCGAGGACGAGCACCGGCAGGCCTTCTCCCGCTGTCCATTCGGGAATGACGATGGCGGGTTCGGGAAGCGCCTGGCCGGCGCCATAGCGAACGGGAATCCGCAGGGAGAATTCCGAGCCGCGGCCGAGTTCGCTTTCGACCGCCACGGAACCGCCGAGCACCTCCGCGAGTTTCTTCGAAAGAGGAAGGCCGAGGCCGGTGCCTTTGACGCGCTTCTGGATCGGGTGGTCGACCTGGCTGAAATCCTGGAAGATCAGATCGAGGTTCTCCGGCGCGATGCCGATGCCGGTATCGGACACCCGGAAAGTGACTTCGCCTTCCGATTCAGCCGCGGCGGAGACGCGGATTTCGCCGTGCTCGGTGAACTTGAGAGCGTTCGAGATGAAGTTGCGCAGGACCTGGGAGACCTTGCCTTCGTCGGAAAAGACGGGAGGAATGGTCCTCGCGTCTTCGAAGATGAGATCCATCGACTGATTGACCAGCAGGGGGCGCAGCATGCCGCGAAGGGCCGCGAAGAGATTCTCTACCTCGAATTCGAGCGGCTTGACTTCGACCTTGCCGGCTTCCATCTTGGCGAGATCGAGCAGGTCGTTGACGAGCTCGAGCAGATCCTGGGCGGCCTTTTTGATGTAGACCACCTGCTGCTGCTGCGGATCGCTGAGGTCGCCATCGGAGCGGTTGAGCAGAAGACCGCTGAGCGCAAGGATCGAATTCAGCGGAGACCGGAATTCGTGGCTCATGTTGGAGAGGAACTTCGATTTGAGGTCGTCGGCGCGGCGGAGGTGGTCGGCCTTTTCATCGAGCTCGGCGTAAAGGGCGACGACGCCGCGGTTGGTGTCTTCGAGCTCGCGGTTGAGACGGGCGAGCTCGGTCTGGCGCGCGCGAATTTCTTCGAGGGCGGCGAGCAATTCGCGGTTCTGGTGCTGCAGCTCTTCGAAGGCGTTTTGGGGCCGCTCCTGGATGAGGGTGGCGACGATTTTTCCAATCTCGGCGGGTCCGCAGAACGGCGCGCGGCGCGGCAGGAGCTTTTTCAGCAGGACGGTGGCGCCGCGGCCGGGCGCGGATTCAATTTCGAACTGATCCATGAGGCGGCGGGCGCCGATGATGCCGAGGCCCATGCCGGTCTTTGACTGATATCGACCTTCGAGAATGGCGTCGAGATCGCGAATTCCGGCTCCTGTATCGGTGATTCGGGTGATGAAAAGCTGCGGAGCGGTGCGCCCCTCGAGCAGGAATTCGACGCGGCCGCCCTGGCCATAGTTGAACGCATTGCGCGCGATTTCGGAGACAGCAGTGGAGATGCGGGTCTGATCCTGGGTTTCGAAGCCCAGCAGACGCGCAATCTGGCGGGCGCGCTGGCGCGCCGTAACCGTGTCATGTTCGTAATGGATGGCGACGGAGAGAATGCTTGTGCTCATTTCATGCTGCTCTGGCGACTAATATTGTGGCGTCATCGTTGCCTCGCGCGAAATCGCGGTAGAGAACCGCGGAGATCAGGGACGGATCGCGGAGCAGGAGTCCGGGAGAGCCCGAGGGAGTGGTATGGGTGCCGAGACCATCGGAGTGCATCAGCAGCATGCCGCGATCCGGCCACGGATATTCGAATTCGCGGATTTTCGCCGTTTGAAATCCGGCCGTGCCGTGGACGGAGACGAGATGCTGGGATTCCCCGGCGCCGGAGTAAATCTGCGCCGAAATGTTGCCGATGCCGGAGAACGTGACGCGCTCCCGATGGCGGTCCACGCGAGCGACAGCCAGCGCGGCTCCGCGGGTGCTGCGAAGCGCGAGGTGGGCGCGTTCGACGATTTCGGCCGGCGCAAGACCCGGCACGGAGTGCAGAATGCGGACGGCTTCGGCGGCGGCGGTGCGCGCATCGATACCGTGGCCGAGACCATCGGCGAGCATCAGGACGGAGAAGTCCGGGGTCTGTTCAACTCCCCACGCATCGCCGCAGACATCCTGGCCCGGTTTCGCGACGTTGACAGCGCCGATCTGCAGCGCAGGCAGCTTCCCTGCGGGTGGCTGCGGGCCCAGGGTCCATCGGGCGAGGACGGCAGCGCCACGGGATGTTTCCGAATAGAAGTCGGAAGCCGAGGCAAGGCGAACAATGGCGCCGAGTCCGTGTCCCGAAGAACCGCCGGTGCTGTAGCCGTCGCGAAGCGCCTGATCGAGGTTGCCGATGCCCGGTCCTTTATCCAGCGCGATGAGTTCGAGAGCGGGGGGGGAGGCGGCGTCGGCGTCGAGCGCCTGGATCAGAACTTCCCCGCCGCCGGCGTGTTTCAGGAGATTTGTGCAGACCTCGGTGGTGACAATGGCGACCTGCTCGATGCGTGTTTCATCGAAACCAAGATTCTGCGCCTGCAACCGGGCGACCCGGCGTGCTTCGGCAGTCTGGCTTTGTTCGTCGATGCGGAGGCGGATCGTTCCGGGCATTCGTCAGTCACTTCCACCGGGCTTTACTTCCAACGCACGATAGCAATTCTCGTGCCTATTCCGGGCGTGGAACTGATCTCGAATTCGTGCGAGAGCCGTTTGGCGCCGCCGAGCCCGAGGCCCATTCCGTTTCCGGAGGTGTAGCCGTCACGGAGAGCCAGATCGATATCGGGGATGCCGGGACCCTGGTCCTCGAAAATCAGGCGCACGCCGGATTTCCGGTCATCGCGCAGCGATTCGAGCAGGACCTTTCCGCCGCCACCATAATCGACCGTGTTGCGGGCCAGTTCGCTCGAGGCCGTGACAATTTTCGTCTGGTCGACGATGCCGAATCCGAGCGCAACGGCCAGTTTGCGGGCAGCCTGCCGAACCACGACAACGTCGTCGGAACCGCGCAAAGCGATTGTCTCAGAGCTCAGAACCTGCATCGGCACTTTCCGAGTCCGCCACGGCAGAACGCAGAGACGCCATACCCTTTTCGACGTCGAGTGCGGTGCGGATTCCCTGAAGAGACATACCCAGTTCGACGAGCGTAATGGCGACGGAGGGCCGCATGCCGACGATTACCGTACTGGCATCGAGAAGCCTGGCCATGCCCGCGATGCTGCCGAGCATGCGCCCGATGAAGGAATCCACCAGTTCGAGCGCGGAGATATCGATGAGAACTCCGTGCGAGCCATGCTGCACGATCTGCGACGTGAGATCGTCCTGCAGCGTTAACGCAAGGCGGTCGTGCATGTCCACCTGGATGGTGACCAGCAGGAACTCGCCCATCTTCAGGATCGGGATGCGTTCCATCGGCTATTGAGCTCCGGCGGTCTCCCGCGCTTTTGCAACCGTCATGCCGTTCCGCTTGAGTGCAACGGAAAACGCATCGGCAAGTGTGGCCTTTGTGGTCACGTTGGTGAGATCGACGCCGAGATGGATGATGGTCTGGGCGATCTGCGGACGGATGCCGCTGATCAGGCAATCGGCGCCCATGAGGCGCGCGGCGGAAACGGTTTTGAGAAGATGCTGGGCGACGAGCGTATCGACGACGGGAACGCCGGTAATGTCGATAATGGCGTAATCCGAGCGCGTCGCGACAATGGCATCGAGCAGATTTTGCATGACCACCTGAGTACGGGAGCTATCGAGGGTGCCGATGAGCGGCAGCGCGAGGATGTTATCCCAAAGGCGGACCACGGGCGTGGAAAGTTCGAGCAGTTCCTGCTGCTGGCGGGAGATGATGTCTTCCCGCGTTTTCTGATAAACCTCGGTGGTGAGAAGGCCGAGCTTATCGAGCAGGATGGTGGCTTCCCAGACGGCGTCGGCGAGGATCTGCGCGTCCTTGCCGTAATCCGTGCGCAGGACGCTGAATAGTGGGAGCTTCAGAGAGAAAACAAAGGAAGCGGTCTCCGAGGGGGAGTAACCTGCTCGCGCGCGGCTGGAGGAAATCTCCGAAAGAATTTCTTTCACCGGATCCCATTCTGAGCCGGTAATATCTGTCGTGACGCCATTGTCGACGGCCTTTTTGAGGGCCTGAATGAATTCGCGGGACTGCCGCATGGTTTCGCCCTGCTCCGCGGCGGAGACTTTTCTGCCGCCCGTGTTCTGCAGTTCCAGCCATTGCGTGGTGATTTCGGCATCGCGCTTTTCGAGCAACTCGGATAGTTTACTTTTCGCCACTCTGACAAACCTCTCCCGGAGATATATAGGACTTCTGGTACGGAACCGCTCCAGTATAGCGGCGGCTATCAAATTATACAAATGTAATACTTTTCACCCGGGTCCGGTGATTCCGCGGAAGGGGTCTGCTCGTGGAGAATGATTCAATATGGACGCGAATCAGAGAATTGCCCTGGTAACGGGCGCCGGGAGTGGGATCGGACGGGCCGCAGCGCTGGCGCTGCAGGCAGCGAATTTTACGGTCGTCATCGCAGGACGCCGCGCGGATGCGCTGGAGGCGACGAAGGCGAAAGCGGCGGCGGGCGGAGGCGGAATGCTCGCGGCAGCAACGGATGTGAGCAATCCGGAATCGGTGAAGTCTTTGTTCGAGCGGATCCGGAAGGAATACGGCCGGCTCGATGTTTTGTTCAACAACGCCGGCATCAATGTGCCGGCAATACCGATGGACGAGCTTTCGTTCGGGCAGTGGAGTTCGGTGGTTGGAGTGAATCTCACGGGATCGTTTCTCTGCGCGCAGGAAGCGATGCGGATGATGAAGGCGCAGAATCCGAAGGGCGGGCGCATCATCAATAACGGTTCGATTTCGGCATACACGCCGCGTCCGAATTCCGCGCCATACACGTGCACGAAGCATGCGATCAGCGGACTGACGAAATGCATCGCGCTCGATGGCCGGCCATGGGACATCGCGTGCAGCCAGATCGATATTGGAAACGCGGCGACGGAATTGACAGAGCGGATGACGGCGGGCGTGCTGCAGGCGGATGGGAGTCTGAAGCCGGAGCCGCGCATGAACCTGAAGCACGTGGCGGATGCGATTGTTTATATCGCGAATCTGCCGCTCGATGCGAATGTGCTGTTCATGAATGTGATGGCGACGAAGATGCCGTTCGCGGGGCGGGGATGAGGTGCGGAAATATTAGCTAAGATGAAGACATGAGCGAGCCTCAGGAATCCTGGCGCGATCCGGTTGTCGAGCTTTACAAGCGCGATATCGACCGCACTTTGCTGCGCGCGAATCTGAAGCTCACTGTCACTGAGCGATTGAGGCGCGCGATGGACCATGCCCGATTCGCCGATGAAGTACGACGGGCAGGCCGCGAGTTGCGAGCCCGCGAAAAATGACGGAAGTTGAGGCGCTGATCCAGGCGCTGAACCAACATCAGGTTGAATACATCGTTGTCGGGGGCGTGGCAGCGCTGGCACATGGGTCAGTGCGTCTGACGCAGGATCTCGACCTCGTGTACAGGCGATCCCCGGAGAACATGGATCGGATTGTGGCGGCACTGCACGATTTAAAGCCTTATCTTCGCGGCGCGCCACCGGGGCTGCCATTTGTCTGGGACAAAGCTACGTTGGCCCACGGTCTCAATTTCACTCTTGAGACAAATCTGGGCTGGATAGATCTGCTCGGCGAAATTCCGGGCGGCGGACAATATGAAGACCTCGTTTCCGGAAGCGTCGAATTACAAATGTTCTCCGGCGTCAGCAAGTGTCTGAACCTGGATCAACTGATCCGGGCGAAGCGAGCAGCGGGACGCCCGAAGGATCTCGAAGCGCTGGCGGAGTTAGAAGCTTTGCGGGAAGAAACCGGTTCCAGTCGCGGCTAAACAGCGCCATCCGGGGGGCGGGTCTACAATATAAGTGCCGCTGATTTTGTGGGGTCCCATCTCATTCATTTTTCGGGGATCCGTGCGTTTGGGCGGACCAACGAAGGTCCGCTGATACTATAAAGAGTTGCCGGGGCCGACGAAGGTCCCGTTTCCGCAAGAGGTTGAATGCAGCCAACTGATACCGGCAACCCCGACTACTACCATAAGGTCGTCGATTGCCAGTGGGCCTGCCCGGCCCATACCAACGTTCCCGAATATATTCGTCTGATTGCGCAGGGCCGCTACGCCGACTCCTACATGCTGAACCGGGAGTCGAATGTGTTCCCCGCGATTCTGGGCCGCACGTGCGACCGTCCCTGCGAACCGGCGTGCCGGCGCGGACGGCTCCCTGGCGATAAGCCCGTCGCGATCTGCCGTCTGAAGCGCGTTGCCGCCGATCTTCGCGGCGATATCAAAGCGATGTTGCCGACTGCGCCTGAGAAAAAGAACGGCAAGCGCATTGCGCTGATCGGCTGCGGACCGGCGTCGCTCACGGTGGCGAACGACCTCGCGCCGCTTGGCTACTCGCTCACGATTTTCGAAAAGTTCGACAAGCCCGGCGGGCTGATGCGCAGCAACATCCCGTCGTTCCGTCTGCCGGAACCGGTGCTGATGGAAGAGATCAACTACATCCTCGA
>DASZVV010000304.1:0-7931 GCA_035546955.1 Bryobacteraceae bacterium | reverse complement strand
TTCGGAAATTCGCGTGGTGCAGGATCGCATCCGGGCTTATTTCCAGAAGTACCTGCCGGCCGTGCAGGAGGTTACGGAAGACCAGGTTTCCGCCTCATCCGGTCTGAAGCCCGGCACGCCGAAATTCGCCAAAGCGTTCGATGCCGCCGTGATCACGCGGCTGAATGCGCGCCCCCGCAAGCCCGAGCCCGAACCTGAACCGCCGCCCCCGCCAATGACCATGGGCCGCGGCCGCCCGGCAAGGGCTTAAAGTTTATCCGGAAAACCCTCGCGCGAGAGCACCAGCTTCCCCTTGCGGTCCACGCGATAATAGCCATCTTCCGAATGCCCGGAAATGTGCGTCGCATCCTGATCGCCTTTATCGACGCTCTTCCACTTCTTCTCGATCACGGTCGAGTAGGCATTCAGAAACGCTTCCGCCGAACTTTCATCCCTCCATTCGGTGGCGAAGACGAGTGACGTCCGTCGGTCCTTACCCTTCGGCGGCAGTTTCCGCGCCGCATCCACACGGTAATGGCCGCCCGCCATTTCGGGCGCCAGACCGCGCGCGATCGCGGCCGTCGTGTATTGCCTGAGCAATACTTCCACGTCTTCCTCACCGAAAACGCCTTCCACCGCGGGCTTCATATCGGCGGCTGGTTTCGGCAGATCCGGCACATCGGGCTTTGTACCGGCGAAGTATCGGTTCGGGTGAAGGATCTGTGAAGTCGAGACCGGCGGCTTTGTGAATACCTGCGAGAACGCCGATTGTCCGTCCCGCACCACCACGGCCTGCTGGAACTCTTCGCCTTCCACGTAAGGAAATAGCATGGTCGCCCGCAAATAAAGCGGAGCCTGGCTGAACACCGGAAAACTGGTGTCATCGTCCGCGTCAGGTTCGCGCTGCAGGTACTGGCGCGCGACCGCCGGGTCCGCCAGAGTCTTTCCCGCCTGGCGGGCGGCAAACTCAATCGTGAGCCAGGAGGCCTGGCCCTCCACCACAGTCTGACGCGCCAGCGATTCCTCGGCATCCGCAGGATCTTTGTTCAGATACTTCTCGATATTGAAGTTCTGATCGGCCAGCGCGTGCGCCAGTTCGTGAACCAGGGCTTCGTCACGCATGGTGGAAGCCGCCCAGTCCGAAATGAACAGCTTCTTCTGATGAAAATCGTAAAACGCCGCCGCCTGTTCGGTGAGCAGATCGATCGTTGTCTGCCGGAGATCGAAGTTGGCAGGGACGAACCCCAGCTTCTTGAGGCTCAGCTCTTCCGCATAGATATCCTTCGGCCGCACCGAATGCCGGATCTGGTTTTTCACATAGGCATTGACCTGCTCGCGCGTGATGAGCTGGAACGGCAGGTGGCGCCGCACGTGGAAACCAGTAATCTCCGAAAGCTGGCGCAGGATCGAATCGATCTCCGCCGCATCCGGCAGCTTTCCGGCTGCCTCCGCCGGCGGTTCCTGCCAGGCGCCGGCAGGCAGTGCAATCAGGAAAAGCGCAGCGACCGACCAACCTCGAAGCCGACCCATATTTCCATGTTAAAGGCAGATGGCCCTCGCGCTACAATTGAAGCTGATTTCGTTCCCCAGAAAGTGAGCAGATTTTCACCTTGGCCGACAAACAGAATTATCAGTCCGAGAATTTAGGCAGCGGTACCTTCATCATCAGCAAGCCGAAGCGCAAGAAGGCGAAGATGCGCCAGACGCGTCTCAAGAACGTGCGCCGCGGCAGCCGCAAGTAAGCCGGCGCCGCCACCTGCCTTTTCCATACAAAGTTCTTTACGGATCGGAGAGCGAATGGATGAATTCGTCTGTCTATGCGATTCTATTCAGACAGAGGAGAGACAATGAAATTCATCCGAACGTTCTCGATCGCCGCCCCGCTGGCGATTGCGCTGATGGCTCCCGGCCTCCGCGCCGCCGATATGCCCGCTGAAGGCACTACCGCTCCGGATTTCACCCTGAGCTCGCAGGAGGGCAAGCAGGTCAGCCTGAAGGATTTCCGCGGCCAATGGGTAGTGCTTTATTTCTATCCGAAGGACATGACGCCGGGCTGCACGATCGAGGCGCACAATTTCCAGGCGGATCAGGACAAGTACACCGCGAAGCATGCGGCGATCGTCGGCGTCAGCGTCGATAACGTCGATTCGCACGTTCAGTTCTGCACGAAGGAAAACCTCACGTTCAAGCTGCTGGCCGATCCCAGCCATCAGGTGGTGGACAAGTATGGCTCATTCGGCGGCATGGTGGCGAACCGTAATACGTTTCTGATCGATCCAAAGGGCGTTATCCGGAAGGTCTACACGAAGGTGCAGCCGAATCCGCACAGCGCGCAGGTACTGGCCGATCTCGACACCCTCGAAAAGAAATAGTTCCGGAAGGTGAGATCCTGAAGGAAGGCGGCCTGTGCGCCTCGCGCCGGGCCGCCTTTTTTCGCAGCGGTGATCGCAACTTGACGACCCGAGAACACGAATTCGGCGAAATCGCGCTCCCTCAGGCGCCCGGTCTTCTTCGCTTCGCCCGGCGGCTCACGGCCGATCCGGCAGCGGCGGAAGATCTGGTGCAGGAAACCCTCATGCGGGCCTGGCGGAGCTTCGAGCAGTTCCACGGCGGCACCAACGTGCGCGCCTGGATGTTCCGCATTTTGCTGAATACCTTCTACGGGCAGGGACGAAAGGGACGCCTCACGCTCGTGCCGCTGGATGAGAGCGATAAAGCCGAAACGGACAAAGCCGCCGCGGCCGGCAGCGAATCCGTGTTCGATCTTGCCGGCGCTCTGGCGAAACTGCCTGCCGAACAGCGCACCGTCCTGATGCTGGGAGCAGTGGAGGGATTTACCTGCCGCGAAATGTCGGACATGCTGAATATTCCGATGGGGACCGTGATGTCGCGCCTGAGCCGCGCGCGTCAGGCGATGCGTTCCCATCTTGAGCCCGCCGCCAAAGCGGGTGCCGGAAATCAACGGGCGTTAAGCCACAAGGGAAGCTCATGAACTGCGGAGATTTTGAAGAACTGGCGCCACTCTGGCACTCGGGAGAACTGGACAGCGAACAGCGCCGCGAATTCGACGCCCATGTGTCGGGTTGCGCCGCCTGTGCCGCGGAACTGCGCGAAGACGCGGTCATCGACGAGCGTCTGCGCGAGATCGTCCAGGCCGAACCGGCTGATACCCGTGCCATTGAAGACCAGGTTCGCCGCCGCATTGGACGTGAGAAAACGCTGCGGTGGGCGATCCCGGGCCTCCTCGCCGCAGCCGCTCTCATCGCCATGGTGTTGTGGCGCGCTCCGAAAGCTCCGCAACCGGCTCCGCCGATCTTCGCCGACGCTGCCCGCGACCATACCGCCGAGCTGATCAATCATGTGCCGCGCCGCTGGCGCGCGGACCCGTCTGAGATTGCCGTCATCGAAAAATCGCAGGGCATTGAAGACGCCGACGTGAAGGCGCTTGAAGCCACCGGCTACAAATTGGAACGCGCCAGAATCTGCCGCCTGGGCGGGGCGCCATGGATCCACCTCGTATACGCTCGTGACGGCCGCGAGTTTTCGGTCTACATGCGCGTGAACGGAGACCATCCGGTGCCGGAAGCGGCATCGAGTTCCGGGAACCTGCAGTTGGCCTCATTCGCGCACGGGCACGTGCAGGCCGTCATCGTGACGGACGCCCCGAAGGGCGAATGCGCGAAGTTCGCGAAGGACGCCGAACGCGCTCTGCTGTAGCACGCTGCGCCGATCTTCAGCCCAGCATCTCCATCAGACGCTGGCGAACTTTCTCCGCGATCCCCGAATCCGGACAGATGACGAGCACTGTGTCGTCCCCCGCAATGGTCCCCACCACCTCCGGCCATTCCGCATTATCGAGCGCCACCGCAACCGAACTCGCATGCGCCGGAGCCGTCCGCAGCACAATCTGATTCTGCGCCATCCTCACATCGCGAATGAACTCACTTGCGATCGAGGAAAGATCGTCCGTACGTTCGCGCTTCGGTAGTGCGCGGTAGCCTTGCGGCGTCTTGACGAGGCCCATCTCGCGGATATCGCGTGAAAGCGTCACCTGCGTCGCTTCGACACCCTGCTCCTTAAGAGCCCGCGCGAGGTCTTCCTGCGTGAAGATACCGGCCGAGCCGATCAGCTTGAGAATCTGGCCCTGGCGGTAGCTCTTTGTCATATCAGGAAAGTTCGGCGAGACGCGTCCGAGCTACCGAAAGCGCCGCCGCCACGGCGCGAGGCCCGGTTCCACCCGCAATCTCACGCGTCTTCATGCCCTCGCGCGGATCGAGCAGGCGCGCTACATCCGGCGTAAATTCCGGCGCGAACTCCGCGAGCGATTCCGCAGTCCAGTCCGCGGGCTTTTTGTTGTTGCGCACGCTTTCGAGCACCAGCCGTCCAACGATCTGATGTGCCTGATGGAACGCCGTGCCGTTTCGCGCGAGCGCTTCCGCCAGATCCGTCGCCACCACCCAGCTTTCCTCCGCGGCCGCGAACGGCACATCCGGGCGGAGCGCCACGGATTCCGCCGTCACTATCGCCATTTCGAGACAGGCGTCCACCTGATCGGCGGCCTCAAACAGCGGCTCTTTGTCTTCCTGCATGTCGCGGTTGTACGTCATGGGAAGACCTTTCATCGTGAACAGCAGCGAGTTCAGCGCACCGATGACCCGCCCCGACTTGCCTCGAATGAGCTCCAGCGAATCCGGATTCTTCTTCTGCGGCATCAGGCTCGATCCGCTCGTGACCCCATCACCGAGTTCCATCCAGCCAAACTCTTCCGATGAATAAAGGATCCAGTCCTCTGCCAGCCGGCTCAGATGGATCATGGTCGTCGACGCGGCATAGAGGTAATCGAGCGCGAAATCGCGATCGCCCGAAACATCCATGCTGTTGCGCGTGATCGAATCGAAGCCGAGATCGCGCGCGATCGCCTCGCGGTCGTGCGGGAATCCCGAACCCGCCAGCGCGCCACTCCCGAGCGGCATCACGTTTGCTCGCCGCCGCGCCTCGCCCAGCCGTTCGTAGTCCCGCGAGAACATCTCGAAATACGCCAGCAGATAGTGCGGCCAGAGCACCGGCTGCGCGCGGCGCAGATGGGTGTAGCCGGGGACCACCGCGTCCGGATATTTCTCCGCCAGATCGAGCAGCGCCGAGAGCAGCCCCCGTACCAGTTCCCGCGTGCGGTCGCACTCCCCGCGCAGCCAGATCCGCGTATCGAGCGAAACCTGTTCGTTGCGGCTGCGGCCGGTGTGGATCTTATCCGCCAGCGCCCCCACCCGCTCCTTGAGCTTGTGGATGACGAAGGAATGCACGTCTTCGTCGGCGGCCCCCGCAAAGAAGGCTTCCTCCGCCGCATCGGACTGAATCGCATCGAACGCCGTGCACAGCGTCGCGCACTCACCTTCTGTCAGCACGCCGGCGCGCGTCAGCGAACGAGCAAAAGCCTGCGACCCGCGCACATCCGCCGCCAGCAGCCGCCGGTCGAAATGAAGAGAATTCGAGAAACGCTCGAAGACCTCGGATGGCCCGGTCTCAAAGCGCCCGCCCCAGAGTTTCATGAATTGTTTATTCTATGCGAGCAGCATCAGCAGGAGCGCCTTCTGCGCGTGCAGCCGGTTCTCCGCTTCGTCGAACACCACCGAGCGCGAAGATTCGATCACGCTGTCGGTCACTTCCTCGCCCCGGTGCGCGGGCAGGCAATGCATGAAGATCGCCTCGGGCGCAGCCTTCGCCAGCAGATCGTCATTCACCTGATACGCGTGGAACGCTTTCCGTCTCGTGGCGGCTTCGTGCTCATCGCCCATGCTGGTCCACACGTCGGTATAAACGATATGCGCGCCGCGAACGGCCGCCGCGGGATCGTTCGTCGTCTCGACAGGAACTTCCGCCATCGCCGTCACGCTGGCGGGCAGCTCATAACCCGGGGGCGTGGCAATCGAAAAATCCATCCCGAGCCGCGTCGCGTCGAGCATCAGCGAACTCGCTACATTATTGCCGTCGCCGACGAATGCCAGCTTCAGGCCGCGCAGCTCTCCGAAATGTTCCTGGATCGTCTGCATATCCGCCAGCGCCTGGCACGGATGCCACATGTCGCTCAGCGCATTGATTACGGGAACCGAAGACCACAGCGCGAGATCGTCCACCGTCTGCTGCCGGAACGTACGCGCCACAATGCCGGAAACCCAGCGGTCGAGATTGCGAGCCACATCCTTCAATGGCTCGCGCACTCCGATCGGACCCTCATCGAGCAGCGCGAAGCCACCCAGCTGCTGGATGGCCAGCTCGAACGTCATGCGGGTGCGCAGCGATGGCTTTTCGAACAGCAGCGCAATCGACTTGCCGGCAAGAGCCGCGCGGTAGGACGCGGGCGAGCGCTTCACATCCGCCGCGAGATCGAGCAGCGAGTGCACCTCCTCGGCCGTGGCATCCACATCGCAGGTAAAATCCGGACGGGCCAGACGTTGCACCCGCGGCAGCATGGCAGTCATGAATTTTTATTCAACCCAATGAATATTTAACCATCAGACGCCCGTCGCGTCAAGTCTTTGTTACATATCAGGAAATCAGAGCAATGGTACCGTTCTGCTGTGACTTTCCTGACATACCTTGCATTCACGCGAAGCATCCGGGATAATGGGTGTAGTACGTTTGCTCAGCGTACTTTTGGAGCTCATTTTGGCAGTCGTCGCCTCCCGATCTTCTCTGATGGGTGCTCTGATTCGCACCGCCAATCCTTCAAATCTTCATTCAGTTCTTGACTTTCTAACTGGCCTCTCCTGCGGTGAACTGGAGTGTCTTGCCGAGTTTCAGGGGGCTTGCCTCCTCGAAATGGGCGATAAACCAGCGAATCCGTACCGGCTACTGGCGGATTTCTTCGATCCCGCCGTCTCCGAGCGCTGGCGGAACTGTGAAGACCGGGCGCATAAAACGTTTGTCGTGATCTCCTGGCTGGAAGTACAACGCATTCCCCAGCCCCAGAAGTTCGTCACGCACGCCGCCTGACTGGAAGGATTTCGGCAACCGTGCGCCCCGCAAGGGCACAAGCGGGAATCCCAACTCGTTTTTCACTTTCAATACCAGCCATAAATCATTGAAAACCTGAGAATGTTCCGGAATTGAGCCACTATGTCACGTGCGCTTCCGGGAGCCGCTCCTCCTGCCCTTCGCTTGCCTTGCGGCTGGCATTCTCATTGGCAAGTATGTCTCCATTCCGGCGGAAAAATCACTCTCCGCCGCCATAGTCTGCATTTTTCTCGCGCTGATCGCGAACGCAATGACGCGCCGGAGCCTCGGGGCCCGAATCGCGGCGGGAGTCGCCGTTGTCTTCTTTGGGACGTCCCTGGCAGCCCTTCGGTCACTCCCGCCCCCGCGGGAACTCTCGGTGCCAGACAATACGCTTGCCATTTTCGATGGGTGCGTCACCGACCCAGGGCTTCTCGGCGCCGACCGGGAGCGCTTCGGAATCGAGCTCGCCCCGGGTGCCCGCGCCGAGGTTTCGCTGTATACAAAACCAGGCGAGACCTTCCCTGATCTGCCCTACGGGACGCTCGTCGAATTCCAGGGCAAGGCCCGTACCCCGCACAATTTCGACAATCCCGGCGCCTTCGATTACCGGACTTACCTCGCCCGGCAGCAGATTTACTGGAATGTCTCCGCCGCTGCATCCACCCTCCGGGTTTTGCCCGGCCACTGCGGCAACCGCCCTGCGAAGTTCATTGCCGATCTTCGAATCTCGGCCCTCCATCGTCTCGACCGGCTCTACGCCGGCGATCCCTATGCCAACGGGATGATGCAGGCCGTCCTGATCGGCGCCACCGCGAAACTCGACAAACTGTGGACTGCCGACTACCGCTCCACCGGCACTTTTCACGCGCTCGTGATTTCCGGCAGTCACGTCGCCGTTCTCGCGGCCGTCTTTCTGTTTCTGCTGCGGATTCTCGCTGTTCCGCGCGGCGCAGCGATCG
>DASZVV010000303.1:0-6690 GCA_035546955.1 Bryobacteraceae bacterium | reverse complement strand
TGCAGCCGGGCTGATCGTCGCCGGAGGTCTGCTCCAGTTAGTACCCTTCGGGAGCGATCACACCAACCCCGCAGTGATCCAGGAGCCGGCATGGGATAGTCCACACAGCCGCGAACTCGTAAAACACGCCTGCTTCAACTGCCACAGCAATGAGACCGTCTGGCCCTGGTATTCGAACATCGCGCCCGTCTCCTGGCTCACCCAGCGCGATGTGAATCAGGGCCGCGCTCACCTGAACTTTTCGGAATGGAACGATCCGCTAAGCCAGGCCGATGACGTGCCGGAAGAGGTCCAGGCCGGCGGCATGCCGCCCTGGTTTTATCTCCCGCTGCACCCGGAAGCCAGACTGACGAAGCAGGAAAGGCGTGAGCTGATCCACGGACTGGAGAAAACGCTGCGCCCCGCTAAGCCATAGCCACGCGATTCCGGCCGCCTGCCTTTGCCTGATACATCGCAGCGTCCGCCGCGTAAATCAGACTCTCCGGCATGCCGGTTTCGCGAGCCGCCGCGGTCGCCACGCCGATACTCGCAGTCACCACCCCACCGGCCTCAATCGCCAACCGGATTATTTCGGCCAGCTCAACTGCGCCGTCAGCGGCAGTGTCCGGCAGAATCACCGCGATTTCTTCGCCGCCATATCGCGCCACCAGATCGCAGTTGCGCACCACGCTGTTCACCGCCGCGCTGACAGAGCGCAGGCAGTCATCCCCCAGCGGGTGCCCGTTCCGGTCATTGAACTCCTTGAAATGATCGATATCGAGCAGCAGCAGCGAAACGGATGTCCCGGTTCGCAGCGCCCGCTCGCATTCCCGGGCCAGTGCCTCGTCAAACGCGCGGCGATTCCACAGACCTGTCAATCCATCCGTCTGCGCGAGCGCCACCAGTCTTTCCTCGATCAGCTTGCGCTCCGTGATATTTCGCATCACGGCAACAAACTCGCGCGGCTCGCCACTCGCCTCATCGCGAATCACCCGTGCGTTCATCTCCATCCATGCGAGCGAACCGTCCCTCTTCCGCATCCGCACAGTAGCGCTGTCCGTTTCGGCGTTCGGATCGAACGCCCGGTCTACTGCCGCCTGGAGAATCGGGAGATCCTCCGGCACCACGAAATCCTCCGGCCGCCGGCCCACCATCTCGTCCGGCATCCATCCGAGAACGCGGAGCGTGGAAGGCGAAGCGTAATGCATCACCAGATCCACATCCGCCCTGCAGATAATATCGGCGCTGTTTTCCGCCAGGAAACGGAACTGCGCATCTTCCTCCCCGGCCGTGACTCTCTGCGGACTCATTCCTTCAATTTAATGCAGCGTCTTCAGCCAGAGATTGCGGTACGAAATCGTCACTCCGCCGTTGCCTTCGATCTGCAGCGCGATCAGCCCCTGGAGCGCCCGCAGCTTCGTGTCGTTGTCGATCGTGACGCTCATGACGTGCCCGTTGATGATATGCGTGAGCGTGTTGCCCTTCGCAATCACCTCGTATTGGTTCCAGTCGTTGATCTTCACGTAGCCCGCCAATTCCGAATAGTCGCCGAGATACGCGAGCGTCTTCGCCGGCTGCCCTTCCTCCGACACCACAACCGTGCCGCGAGGCGTCAGGATAAAACGCGCATTCGATGAGTCCATCAACTGGCCGCTGAACCGGTTGACGAAATCGAAATCCGCCTGGTAACCCGCCACCTGCCAGCGGGGATCCGGCGCTGTGCCGCGCCCGCCGCCCCCCGCGCCGCCGCGGCCAAAGGTCGGAACCTCGTTTTTGCTGCGGTACTGAATTCCGGTGTTCGCGCCCGCGCCTTCCGCCTTCACTTCGGCCTTCAGCTCAAAATCGGCCGGCTCGCCGCCGCGCCAGATGATGAACGTGGTTCCCACCGGCTTTTCGGCAGGCGAACGTCCCACAATCGCGCCATTCTCCACCTTCCAGACGTTCGGATCGCCGTCCCATCCGTTCAGAGTGGCGCCGTCGAAAATCTGCACGAAGCCCGTATGGTCGTTGAAATCCGCCAGTGGAGGAGCCAGCACGAGAATGCCGCCGCCGCGCCCGCCCCGGCCACCGCGCCCCGATCCGCCGGATGCCCCGCCCGGCGCCTGCGCGTAGAACGCAACCGGCGCCACGAGCAGCGAAGCTGCAGCCAAAACCTTCCATCCCCGGAATCTCATTCCCCGCAAGCATAGCAGGGAAAATGGCATGATCGGGAGCATGGGCAAAAGCAGAATGGAAGCCTTCAGCGACGGCGTTTTCGCCATCCTGATCACCATCATGGTTCTGGAATTGAAGATTCCCCAGGGCGGCACCTTCGCCGCGCTGCAGCCGCTCCTGCCCGTGTTCTCCAGCTACGTCCTCAGCTTCCTCTATCTGGGGATTTACTGGAACAATCACCACCACCTGCTCCACTCGATGCGGCGAGTAAGCGGCGGCATCCTCTGGGCGAACCTGCACCTGCTCTTCTGGCTTTCGCTCTTCCCGTTCTGCACCGCGTGGATGGGCCAGAATCCGGAATCCGCGGTACCGGCAGCAGCGTACGGCGTGGTCCTGCTCATGGCCGCGATTGCGTATTACATTCTGCAGCTCGCGATCATCGCGCACGATGGCCCCGATTCGCCTTTGAAATCTGCGCTCGGACGCGACCTGAAGGGAAAGCTATCGCCCGCCGTCTATCTCGCCGCGATCCCTCTGGCCTTCGTCCATCCCTGGATCTCCGGCGCTCTCTACTCCGCAGTCGCCCTCGCCTGGCTCATCCCGGACCGCCGCATCGAACGCGAATTCGAAAAATCGCACTGATTCGCCGGCCGCCGCGATCCCCGTTATCTGGCGATCGTGAACGCGCCCTTCGCGCGGATGTCTCGCGAAGATGCGCCCACTTCCACCGAGTACTTACCCGGATAGACTTTCCAGTCGTGCGCCGCCTCGTCCCATACCGAGAGCGACTCTTTATTCAGCGCCATCGAGACCGTCTTGCTCTCGCCCGGATTCAGATCCACGCGGCTGAACCCCTTCAGTTGCCGCGGCGCTTCACCCGCCTCTGTGGGCATCCCCACATAGAGCTGCACCACTTCAGAGCCGCGCCGCTTGCCGGAGTTCGTGACTTTAACGCTGACCGTCGTATCGTCACCTGCCTTGTGATCCACTGTCGCAGCGCCGTACTTAAAGGTCGTGTATGAAAGGCCGAAGCCGAACGGGAACAGCGGTACCTGATTCTTCGCGTCATACCAGCGATAACCAACCAGTACCCCTTCCGAATAGTTCGCCGTCTTCCCGTCGCCGGGATATTCCTCAGGCTTCGTGGCGGGACCCTGCTGGTCGTTCGCCGGGAAGGTCATCGGAAGACGCCCCGATGGATCCGCATCGCCGAACAACAACGCCGCAATAGCCTCGCCGTCAAACTGCCCCGGATACCAGGCTTCAATCACGCCGCTCACCTTGTCGAGCCATGGCATCGAGACCGGACCGGCTGTATTCAGCACCACGATCGTCTTCGGATTCGCAGTAGCCACGGCATCGATCAGATAATCCAGATCACCGGGCGTCTTCAAACCCGTGCGGTCATAGCCTTCACCGGCGCGCTCGCCCGCGAATACGATGGCGACGTCCGACTGTTTAGCCGCCTTCACCGCGGCGTCGACCATATCCTGGTCCGGCGTCTGCCAGCCGATGTGGATTGCGCCCGTACCTGTACATTCCACGCGCACCGGCACAGCCTGGCCCGCCGTCAGGCTCACCATGCCTGTCACAGTGACAGCACCGGACTGTTTCGGAATCTCCGCAACGATCTTGTTATTCACCAGAACGCGCGCCGTGCCCGAGGAATTCAGGCTGATCCGGTACATGCCCGTCGCCGCCGGCTGCAGTGAGCCTTCCCACTTCGCCGACCACGGAATGCGCGCGCCGCCGCGTCCGCCACGCCCGCCGCGTCCCGCCGTCGCGCCCGCGGGAGGCGCCGGATTCAGAGCAGGAACGGGAGGTGCGTTGAAATCGATATCCGCGTCGGCCTGCTTCGCCACGGGCTCGCCCGTCCAGTCCGCTCCCCTGTAATACGTGCCCTGCAGTCCCTTCCATGCGGTCGCAGGAATCGGAGTCAGCGGCGCGATCCCCATCGTCCCTTTTTCATAGACGACCTTCACGCCCGAGCCCGCACGCGCCGTGATCGCATCGGACGGCACGCTCAGCTTCTTGCCAATCGGCACCACGGAATTGGTGGCCTGGATCGATGCATCCGGGCCGGCATCGTCTCCAATCACAGCGATCGATTTCACCCCGGCGAGCGGCAGCACGTTGCCCTTGTTCTTCAGCAGCACCGAACCTTCTTCCGCCACGCTCAGCCCGACTTTCTTATGCTCCGCGGTGCTGACATCGGCATCCGGCGAGCCTTTCGGATCGTACACGCCAAGGCGGAACATGGGCACCAGATGGTGATAGACGATGAGATCGAGATCGCTCTCCTGGAGCTTGCCCGCCTGAATAGCGGCTTCGAGCGCCTGGCCGGCGATCTCGTCGCTGCCCGCCTTCGCCGCGAGCGCCGCATCCGGCGCGGCTTCCGGCCGGACGAACCCATCGAAACCCCACTTGCGCAGCAGCCCAAGCTGTTCGCCGCTCGAGCACACCGCAGGACCGCCGTTCAGGCTCGCAAAAGCGCAGAAGATGCCTCCCACGTGCGCATTCTGAACGGCCGATTTGAACGCCGGCAGATAGATTTCGTTGAGCGCCTTCTCGGAAACAGTTTCGTTCAAAACCTGGCGGTCGGTTTCCTGATCGTAGACCGCGTAGTGCTTCAGAACGACGATCACATGCTGCGCCTGCAGCGCGGCGATTTCGGGCGTGGAAAGCTCGGTCATCAGATAGGGGTCTTCGCCGAACGACTCGGGCGCGCGTCCCCAGTGCCAGGTGCGGGCGAGATTGACCGTGGGACCCAGCACCGTGCTCAGGCCTTTTCCATTGAACTCTTCGCCGATGGATTGGCCGAGGCGCTGCGCCAGATCGCGGTCGAATGTGGAGGCAACCGCCAGCTCATCGGGGAATGTGGTGGTATTCTCCGCGAGCGGGTTCGTCGCCCCTCCGCGGCCGCCGGCGACCAGGCCATAGGGTCCATCGCTGCCGGCTTTCGCATCCAGACCGAGGCGCGGCACCGCGATGCGGAAGGCCAGCTTCTCCTCGTGCGTCATTTGCGGAATCACCTCGAGCGCGCGGCACGCGGGCGTCTGCTTCGCATCGAGCCAGGGCTTGTCACCCGAAGGCGTGCACCCCGTTGCGCTGACCCCGGGGATCTCGGCGAGTCCGGGGGCGGCATGGACGGCGGAGCGTTCGAAGTTAGCCGCGAGCCAGAATGCAGCGGCGGTCAGAACCGGCAATAAAACGTAACGGGGACGAATTGTCATGCGGGACACCCTCCAGGCGAACAGCCAATGAGTTTATCACCGCAGCTGGAGAAATACGCTGACAAGACCAAATGGCGAGTCACGCCAATGACTCTCCCGTGACGTGCGGCGCCGGCGTCGGATGGGAGAGAGGCGCTGGCGGATGCCAATCAGTGGAAACCGGCCAAAGCCTGTAATGGCAACATTGAGCAGCAGCTATTTTTATGGCAACGTGGACCGGTGTTTGCCGAATCGGGTTGCCTTCCTCATTTCGGTCACTATACCTGCGAAGAAGGGCTTGCCGGCGACGCCAATTGCGAGCATCCCGCCAAATAGAGCCAGCGCTTCGAGGCTCTCCCGGCCTTCACGTTCCCAGTAGACGTCCCGCAGATTCAGCCAGAGCGCAAACTCATCCAGCGTGAGAGCTGCGGCGACGCCAAATACGAGACACATGAGCCGGCCTACCCATGTCGAGGATTGCGCGCCGCCGGTACCGATTTGAAGCAGCCACCCGTACCCCACAAGGAGCAGCAACAGGATTCCCCACACCAGGTGGTGAATGTGCCGCCCGTGCATCTCAACATCATGAAATGGTCCGATGCCGTAGTGAATCGCAATCGTGATACCCCTGGTCACGATCAACGCCGTGAAAAACCCCACGGCAGCGAGGAATAGCCGCTCCCGGCGCGATTCAGCAAAGCGCTCCGTGTAAACGTGCCGCAACCGGGAGTGGTATACGGCAAGGGCGAGGAATCCGAGGACAGTTGCAATGATCGCCGGTCCGATCCAGAAAGCACGATGCATCCAGGGCATTGACTGTGCTGTTGCAAACGAAATGCCGCGGACCCAGCCCGGCAGCCCAACTGGCGAGTTCGCATTCCCTCGGAACAGAGACGCATCCCCTGCTTGCTTCCCTGCCCTCCGGAGGATGGTTGACCGCCGGCGCGCTGGGTTTATTGCCCGGCGGCCAAGCGAAGACGATGGCGGTGGATTCCGTGCCGAATACGCGGCATCGTCGCGATAACTACAAACGATCGTACTCCGGGGGCTCGGCCGCCGGAACCTTCGACATCCCACTGAGGAACTTCGCGTAGCTACCGCGCGATCCCTTCTCCTTCATCCGTTGGAACTCGAGAAGGCGTTCTTCAAGCGCCGATGCGAACAGAGCATCCACAGAAATGATTTCCGACGTTGCGATCTCTATCGGGCGGCGATAGAGATCCTCCGGAATGCTGATGCTGACACTCATCTGCGGTCTCCAATCATCCCCAGAAATTCACCCCGGGGTTACGATTTGAATACCCAACCCGGCAGATCCGCGAAAATCTCTTGCGGTGAAGGCCAC
>DASZVV010000302.1:0-6262 GCA_035546955.1 Bryobacteraceae bacterium | reverse complement strand
GGCCCGCACGATCCCGAACGGCCGCGCTCCCGGCTTATTCCGCCCCGAAACGAAAAAGGCTATGGTTCTTGCCGCCGGCCGATTGTGGGATGAAGCCAAGAATATGCAGGCTCTCGATTGCATCGCTTCCTCCCTCCCGTGGCCGGTCTGGCTTGCCGGGGACGATCGAAATCCCGGCCAGGCGCCCGCCGATGCCGTGTGGCCTCCTTCCGGTGGCGCTCTTCGTCTCGGCCCTCTGGCGCTGCGTACTCTGGCGGATTGCTTCGCCTTTGCCGGCATCTACGCCCACCCCGCGCGTTACGAACCATTCGGTCTTACCGTGCTCGAAGCCGCAATGTCCGGTTGCGCTCTGGTGCTGGGCGATATCCCGAGTTTGCGCGAAAACTGGGAGCATGCCGCGCTCTTCGTTCCTCCCGATGACACTGAGCAACTCCGCGCAGTGCTGCTCGATCTGATCTTCGATCCGCAGCTGCGCGAAGAGATGGGCCGGCGCAGCCTCGCGCGGTCTAAATTTTTCTGTGCGGAGGCAATGGGGGCGGGATATCTGGATGTCTACATCGCAGTCGCCGCCGGCCGGAGGGTTGCGTGCGTTTCGTAATCTTCACTCATTCTCTGGTTTCGGACTGGAATCACGGCAATGCTCATTTCCTGCGCGGCATCGCGACCGAACTGATCGACGCGGGGCACGACGTTCGCATTTTCGAGCCGGCCAACGGCTGGAGCCTTTCCAATCTGATCGCGGATCGCGGCATATCCGCCATCAGTGAGTTCGCCCGCGCTTATCCCAGATTGAGGAGCCGGCTTTACGATGAAGCTGAGCTCGATCCGGCGCGCGTCCTCAGAAAAGCTGATGTCGCAATTGTGCACGAGTGGAATTCGCCCGGCCTCGTCCGCCGCATTGGACAATACCGGGCGGCCAATCCGCACCTGCGCCTCTACTTCCACGACACACATCACCGCAGCGTGACCGATGCCGACGCGATGAAGTGTTACGACCTCCGTCACTATGACGGTGTCCTTGCCTACGGGTGCGTCATCCGCGATCTCTATCTGGGGCGAGGCTGGGCGAAAAATGCATGGACCTGGCACGAGGCCGCCGACACGCGTGTTTTTCATCCGATGCCCGGCGCGGCGAGCGAGGGCGATCTCGTCTGGATCGGCAACTGGGGCGATGGCGAACGCTCGGAGGAAATTCGCGAATTCCTCATCGAGCCGGTGCGCGCCCTTCGCCTGCGCGCCCGCGTATATGGGGTTCGCTATCCGGCTCACGCGATAGAGGCCCTGAAAGCTGCCGGCATCGAATACGCCGGCTCGCTGCCGAACTACCGTGTGCCCCGCATTTTCTCCCGCTTTCGCGTTACCGTGCACATCCCGCGCCGGCCCTATGTGCGGGCACTTCCCGGTATTCCTACCATTCGTCCGTTCGAAGCACTCGCCTGCGGCATCCCTTTGGTTTCCGCGCCATGGAGCGATTCGGAGCACCTGTTCCGTCCGGGGACGGATTTTCTTTTCGCCCGCGATGCCCGTGAGATGACGGACTCTCTGCGCGCAGTCCTCGAAGATCCGACAATGGCGCTCGGACTCGCCGCCCGCGGGCTCGAAACCATCCTTGACCGGCACACGTGCGCCCATCGCGCCGCCGAATTGCTTTCTCTTGTCAGCAGTCACAGCAAAGTTGCGGTACAGGGGACTTAAGAAATGCGCATATCCTTCTTCGGTTCGAGTCTCGTCTCTGCCTGGTGGAATGGCGCAGCCACTTATTATCGCGGCATCATACGGGCGCTGGCATCCCGAGGACATCAGATCACTTTCTATGAGCCCGATGCCTATGACCGCCAGAACCATCGCGACATCGACGTTCCGCCGTGGGCCTCGGTCGTCGTCTATGAGGCCACCGAAGAAGCCGCGGTGAGAACACTCGAGGATGCGCGGCACGACGATCTGATCGTCAAGGCAAGCGGCGTCGGTGTTTTCGATGCCCTCCTCGAAAGCGCCGTCGCGGACCTGAAGACGTCCGCGAATATTGTCGCGTTCTGGGATGTGGATGCACCCGCCACTCTGGATCGTGTCAACACCAACCGTGCCGATCCGTTCGTCTCGCTCATCCCGCGCTATGACGTCATCTTCACTTACGGCGGCGGGGAGCCGGTGATTTCGGCGTACCGGAATCTTGGAGCCCGGCTGTGCGTGCCAGTCTACAACGGACTCGATACCCGCACGCACCGGCCCGTTCCGCCGGATCCCCGGTTTGAAGCGACGCTTGGCTTCCTGGGCAATCGTCTTCCTGACAGAGAGGCCCGGGTGGAAGAGTTTTTCTTCCGCCCCGCGAGCCAATTGCGAAGACAACGATTTCTTCTTGGCGGCGCCGGATGGGGGGACAGGATAGCGGACCGGTCCGGTACCGCGAACATTTCCTGGGTCGATCATGTCTACACGCGCGATCACAACGCTTTCAACTCAACGCCACTCGCGGTCCTGAACGTCTCGCGCGAAAGCATGGCCCGCTATGGATTTTCGCCCGCGACGCGTGTCTTCGAGGCTGCCGGCGCGGCGGCCTGCCTGATCACGGATCGCTGGGAAGGCATCGACCTCTTCTTCGATCCCGGCCGCGAGATTCTCGTCGCGGAGGACGGTCCGGCAGTCGCCGGTCATCTCCTCGAGCTCTCTCCCGAACGCGCGCGCGAGATCGGCGACGCAGCCTTCCGCCGCGCCATCGCCGAGCACACTTACACACATCGCGCCGAAACAGTCGAAGCCGTCCTCGAAGGGCGCGCCGCGCACGGAGCCGCCATATGAGACAGCCGGAAATTGTGATTCTCGGCCTCTCCATCACCTCATCCTGGGGAAACGGCCACGCCACCACGTACCGGAGCCTGATCCGCGGATTGGCCGCGCGCGGACGCCGGACACTCTTTCTCGAACGAGATGTGCCCTGGTACGCCGCCAACCGTGATGCTCCTCATCCCGCGGGCGCTGTAACCCGAATCTATGACAGTTTTGACGATCTGACCGCGCGATTCGAACGTGAAATCGAGGCAGCGGATCTGGTCATCGTCGGCTCATACGTGCCGGAAGGCGCGCGCGTTGGAGAATGGGTGACCTCAATCGCCAAAGGCGTCACGGCGTTCTATGACATCGATACGCCGGTGACGTTATCGAACCTCGTGGAAAATCGCTGCGAATATCTCACGCGCGCGCTGATCCCCCGGTACCACATCTATCTCTCCTTCACCGGCGGTCCGGTTCTGCGAATGCTCGAAACGAACTACGGCTCGCCGATGGCGAGAGAGTTCTACTGCTCGGTCGATACCGATACGTATTGCCCGCGTCCGCGAGAGGGGCGTTGGGATCTGGGTTATCTGGGAACGTTCAGTGAAGATCGCCAGAAGCCGCTCGAACGGCTTCTCTTCGAGCCCGCGTCCGCGTGGCGCGAAGGACGGTTCGTGGTGGCGGGGCCGATGTATCCCGATCACATCGCCTGGCCATCCCGCGTGGAACGCATCGTTCACCTCGCGCCCGATCTTCATCCCGCCTTCTACGCGTCGCAGCGCTTCACGCTGAATCTCACGAGGACGGCGATGAAGGCCGCTGGCTACTCTCCAAGCGTGCGCCTGTTCGAAGCCGGCGCCTGCGCCGTTCCCATCATCAGCGACTGGTGGGACGGCATCGAGACGCTCTTCGCGCCCGGCCCCGAAGTGCTGATTTCCGAAAGCGCCGACGATACGCTCCGCTGCCTGAAAGACCTGCCGGAGCACGAGCGGGTTGCGATCGGCCAGGCCGCGCGGGCTCGCATTCTCGCCGCGCATACCCCCGCCCACCGCGCCGCGCAACTCGAATCGTACCTGAAGGAAGCGCATGACAACTTTGCTGCTGATGCGCCACGGAGAAACGGACGCTGCCGGGCGATTGCTGATGGGGAGGAGTCCCGGCTGGCGCCTGAACGCAGCGGGAATGCGCCAGGCGCAGTACCTCACGGATGCGGTATCGAAACTATCGCTCGAAGCGATATACACGAGTCCGCTGGAGCGGGCGATTGAAACGGCCGATTTCGTTGCTCAGTCATGCGGTTTGGCGCCGATTATCGCGGAGGACCTGACGGAATGGCACTTTGGCGACTGGGAAGGAAAAACGTTTGCGGAACTGAAGGGCAATCCATTGTGGGATCGATTCAATACCGTGCGTAGCAGGACCCGCCCTCCCGGCGGGGAGATCGCATGCGAAGTGCAGTCACGCATGTTCCTTGAGATCGAGCGCCTCGTCTCGTGCCACCCCGGCGCAACAATCGCGCTCGTCAGCCATGGCGATCCGCTGCGCCTGCTGATCGCCGCGCTTCTCGGGATTCCCATTGACCGGATGAATGCTTTCGAAATCCACACCGGTTCCCTCAGCGTCGCGCAGTTCAATGGATGGGGACCGCGAGTCCTGAGTCTGAACCGAACCGGGGAGATTTCCCTATGAAGATCGTGATTTTCGGATTAACGGTGAGTTCTTCCTGGGGGAATGGCCATGCCACGATCTGGAGGGGCCTGTGTTCCGCTTTCGCGCGGCGCGGCCATCGTGTCGTGTTCTTCGAACGCGATCTCCCGTTTTATGCGAGCGCGCGCGATCTCACGACGCTGCCAGGCGGCGGCGATCTTTTCCTCTACAGCGAGTGGTGGGAAGTGTTCAGTATCGCGGGCCGTCATCTGGCCGATGCCGATGTCGGGATTGTGACGTCCTATTGTCCCGATGGGGTCGCGGCGTCCCGCCTGATTCTCGATTCGAATGCGCGCTGGCGCATTTTCTATGACCTCGATACCCCGGTCACGCTCGCCAGTCTGCGCGCGGGCGAACCGGTTCCTTACATTCCGCCTCACGGGCTGGCCGATTTTGATCTCGTGCTGAGCTTCACCGGTGGCGATTCCCTGCGGCAACTGCGCGAGATTCTCGGCGCTCGCCGCGCTGAGCCGCTCTATGGAAGCGTGGATCCCGAGGCTCACCGCCCGGCCGGGCGCTGCCCCCAGTACGAATCAGATCTGAGTTATCTCGGAACCTGGGCGCCCGATCGCGATCGCATGTTGCGTGCGTTGTTCGTCGATGCCGCGGCACGCGCGCCCCACGCGAAATTTCTGATTGGCGGCTCGAAGTACGATGCGAGCTTCCCGTGGGCGTCGAACATTTACTTCGTCAATCACGTGGCGCCAGTTGATCACCCCGCCTTCTATTGCTCGTCGCGAATCACTCTGAACGTCACTCGGGGCGCAATGGCGAGTCTTGGTTACTGTCCCTCCGGGCGTCTCTTTGAAGCAGCCTGCTGCGGGACGCCATTGCTCACCGATTACTGGCCGGGGCTGGAACACTTCTTTGAGCCAGGCTCCGAGATCCTTCCGGTCTCCGGCAGCGGCGAGGTTATCGAAGCCATGCAATTGAGCGATGCCGAGCTTCGCCGCATCGCCAACGCCGCACGCGAGCGCACTCTGGCTCATCACACTGCCGCTGTCCGCGCTCAGGAATTCGAAAGGCTTCTGGAATCCGGCGGAACACAGGAGGCCGTCGCCTGATGTGGGGAATCATTCCAGCCGCCGGGAAGGGAAGCCGCATCCAGCCGCTCGCGTTCTCGAAAGAGCTTCTGCCGGTTGGCGCGCGCAATCGGGATGGCCGGCCGACGCCGCGCGCGGTGAGCGATTACCTCATCGAACGTCTCGTGCTCGGTGGCGCCAACCGCATTTGTTTTGTGATTTCACCCGGTAAGTCCGATATTCTCGAATACTATGGGGGCGCCGCACACGGCATCCCCATCTGCTACTGCGTGCAGCCCGAACCGCTCGGCCTCTGTGACGCTATCTTTCGCGCCGCGCCTCTGATCGCTCCCACCGATTCCGTGCTCGTCGGCCTGCCCGACACGATCTGGTTTCCCGCCACCGCGCTCGGCCAGTTGCGCCGCCCCGCGCTCGAATTCCTCCTCTTCCCCGTCGAAAATCCCGAACGGTTCGACGCCGTGATCGCTGAGCCCAATGGCCGTGTCCGCGAAATTCACGTCAAGCTTCCCGCTGCCGGATCCAACTGGGTCTGGGGCGCGTTTCGTATGCCCGGGTCGGTCTTTCACGACTTGTTCTCGCTCTGGTTGCACCGGCGCGACGAATACATCGGAACGCTGGTGAATGCCTGGATCGAAGGCGGGGGCGAAGCCTGGTCCGAAAAAGCCGGCTCTGCCTATTTCGATGTTGGCGCGATGGAGGGTTACATTGCGGCGGTTCGGCTGCTGTCGGAGGCGGAGATGACC
>DASZVV010000301.1:0-2247 GCA_035546955.1 Bryobacteraceae bacterium | reverse complement strand
GTCTACGTGCTTTCGAAGGAAGAAGGCGGACGTCATACGCCGTTCTTCAAGGGCTACCGGCCGCAGTTCTACTTCCGGACGACGGACGTGACGGGTGTGGCGCAGCTTCCGGAAGGCACGGAGATGGTGATGCCGGGCGACAATGTGGCGCTCACGGTGGAACTGATTACCCCGGTCGCGATGGACAAGGGCCTGCGGTTCGCGATTCGCGAAGGCGGCAGGACGGTCGGCGCGGGTACGGTGGCGGAGATTCTGGATTAAGGGAACCTTCGGGTTCCCTTCGTCCATAGTAGTTGTGAAGAGGTAGCGAATGCCAAGAGAAATCATTACGTTCCAGTGCAGTGAGTGCAAAAACCGGAACTACACCAGCACCAAGAATAAGAAGACGACGACCGAGCGTCTTGAGATGAAGAAGTTCTGCCCGTACTGCCGGAAGCATCATCCGCACAAGGAAACCAAGTAGGGTAAAATTAAAACTGCCACTTTTGCTGACAGCCGGGCGAAAGCCGCGCTGGCGGTGACGCTGGCCCGAGGCGGCTGGCTGAAGGCTTAGGGGCGTAGGCTAACGGTAAACCAGCGGTCTCCAAAACCGCCTTTGGGGGTTCGAATCCCTCCGCCCCTGCCAGAATTCCTGAAAGCAGAAAAACAAGAGTAGAGAGCAAAGTCATGGCCGACGAACTGGTACAGAAAAAAGAGAGCTGGGTGGAGAGCACGCGCTCTTATCTGGCCGAGATTCGCGCGGAAATGAAGCGAGTGACCTGGCCCAGCCGCGCGAAGGTTGAATCGACAACCATTGTCGTGATCCTGAGCGTGTTTGGCTTTGCTCTGTATTTTAAGGTCGTGGACGTGATCATCAACAACACCGTTGTGGCCGGCTACAAGTTCCTGGAGAAGTAATATGACTCCTGAATCGGATTTCAACCCGGAAGAACCGCTGACGCCGCCGAGCGAATCGGCCGAGCAGTCTGCGCCTGAGTCTGACGCTGAGCTGGCCCCCGATAACAAGCAGTGGTACATCATCCACACCTATTCGGGCTTCGAGCGCAAGGTGGCGGAATCGCTGCGCACGCGCGCGGACGCCTTCGGGTTTTCCGATGCAATCGGCCAGATCCTGATCCCGGAAGAGGAAGTGGTCGAACTGCGCAACGGCAAGAAGGTCACGAGCAAGAGGCTGCTCTATCCGGGCTACGTGGTTGTGCAGATGGCGATGCGGAATCCGGATGGCTCCTCGAACGATGAGCTCTGGCACCGGGTAAAGGATACGCCGCGAGTGACGGGATTCGTGGGCGGCGGGACGACGCCGGTGCCGCTGAGCGCCGACGAGATCAACAAGATGCTCTATCGTCAGACGACGAGCGCCGAACGGCCGCGTCCGAAGATGAACTTTGAGAAGAACGAGACCGTACGTATTATCGACGGGCCGTTCGCGACGTTCCAGGGCAAGGTGGACGAGGTGAATCCGGAGCGGAACACGCTGCGCGTGCTGGTCACGATTTTCGGCCGTGCGACGCCGGTGGAGCTGGACTTCCTGCAGGTGGAGAAGTCGTCTTAATATTCGGGAAAATGCAATGCGCGCCGGCTGCGTGACTGCGCCGCGCGAGGAAGTGAAGAAAGGTTTTTTATGGCAAAGAAAGTTACTGGTCAGGTTAAGCTGCAGATTCCCGCGGGAAAGGCGACGCCGGCTCCTCCTGTCGGAACGGCGCTCGGTCCGCAGGGTGTCAATATCATGGAGTTCTGCAAGGCCTTCAACGCGAAGACCTCGGCGAAGGATCAGGAAGGTCTCATCATCCCGGTCGTGATCACGATTTACTCCGACCGCTCGTTCACGTTCATCACGAAAACGCCGCCGGTGCCGGTGCTGATCAAGCGCGCGATCGGTCTGGCGAAGGGCTCGGCTGAGCCGCACAAGGCGAAGGTTGGCAAGATCACGATCAAGCAGGTGGAAGAGATCGCGAAGATCAAGATGCCGGATCTGAACTGCTTCGATGTGGAAGCGGCGATGAATTCGGTGAAGGGCACGGCGCGGTCCATGGGCGTGGACGTCATCTAGTTCCCTGCTCTTCCGAAAGATCGGGCGCCGGAGAGAAATCTCCGGCGCTTTTTTATTGATCCGGACTAGTTGGAGGATGGCCGTTCGGCGCGGTCGATGACGATTGCAGGCATGCAGGCGCTTTGGCAACGATGTCGAATCGCTCTTCATTCACCCATTTCGGACCGCCCGAAATCATGTCGTCCCTCACGCCATAG
>DASZVV010000300.1:0-25331 GCA_035546955.1 Bryobacteraceae bacterium | reverse complement strand
CGCCCGTCAAACGGCGCTCATCGGCATCCACAACAGCGTGCAACCGGACGCCCGGCACCGTGCGCCACCCTTTCAGGTGGGTCACCCCCATAAAACCGAGACCAACAACTGCGATATTGAGCATCTATTTGGAAACCCGTTTCGCCGCAATAATCGTAATGTCATCCGATTGCGGTGCGCCCGCCGCGTGAGCAGCAACCGCCATGCGGATTCTTTCCACAATCTGCGGCGCAGCGAGATGCCGGCTCAGCCGGATCGTCTCGACGAGCCGTTCGGTCTCGAACTCCTCATCCTCGGCGTTGGCAGCCTCCGTCACCCCGTCGCTGTAGATGAGGAGCGTATCGCCGGGCTCCAGCTTGTTCCGGTATTCGCTGTATTCCATCTCCGGAATAATGCCGACCACGGGGCCGCCGCCACGCAGCAATTCGCGCTTGCCATCGGCGCGAAGCAGCACCGGAGGATTGTGGCCGGCATTGCAGTAGACCAGCTCTCCGGTCTCGCCGTCGAGTAGGCAAAAGAACAATGTGATGAACCGGTTAGCCGGACAGTTCGCACACGTGAGGCGGTTCAGCCGCGTAATGACGGAAGCGATATCCGACGGCTCTTCAGCGAGGGCCTGCATACGGGCCTGGAGCCCCATCATGAGCAGCGAGGCTGGCATCCCCTTACCCGAAACATCACCGAGCACCATGGCCACCCGTCCGCCCTCATAAGGAAAGAAGTCATAATAATCGCCGCCGACGGTCCGGCAGGGGGCATTGTGGCCAGCCAGATCGAGCCCCGGAACGCCCGGCGCAACCGAAGGCAGGTAACCCTGCTGGATTTCCGCCGCCTGATCCAGATCGCGCGCCATGATCTGCCGGGCGCGTTCCATTTCGGCGAGGCGCGTATGCTCGATCCGCACCGCCGCCACGTTCGCCATCACCGTCAGCAGATTGAGGTCGTCACGTGTGAACGGTCGCAGGATGGAAGGCGAATCCACATAAATGATGCCGATAATTTCCTTGCCGGTCTGCAGAGGCACGGCAATCAGACTGCGCACGTTCTGCTCGACAATGCTGCGCCGCTCGCGCAGATCTTCGTCCACCGACGTGTCACAGACCAGAACGGATGCCCCCGTCTCGAGCACCCGGCTGCGCACGGCGGAGGAGATCCGGAATCCTTCGCCGCGATTGGCCCGCGGCACCAGTTCTCCGTCTTCGAGCGTGAGCAGAATTCCGCGCGCGCCTTTGACCGCATCGATGGCCAGATCCAGAATGAACCGGAAGAGATCCGGAAGCGGCCGGTTGCCGGAAAGCTCGTTGCCGGCGCGGATAAGAGCCGCAACCTGCGTGGAGGCCAGACCGGAAGGCTCACCCTGAGGAGTGGCCCTGGCCTTCTCATCCGCCTGCATGATGCTTTCGAGGCTGGTAATAACGGTGGCGCCGCCCGCGGAAGATTCCTCGAGATCGGAGTCGAAAATGACTACCGGGGCCGGGGCACGCGCGGTCATGCCGTCCACGATGACGATCATGTGGCCCGCCATGATGCGGTCGCCGCTTTTGAGCGCGGTTTTGGCCGTCAGCGGGTGACCATTGAGAGTCGTGCCGTTTTTGCTCCCCAGATCCACGATCGTCCAGGCGTCTCCCTCACGCTCAAAAAGCGTGTGCTGGCGCGACAGCCCGGAATCGTTCGGATAGCTGAGCTCGGCGGCCGCGGAGCGGCCGAGGCAAAGCCGGTCGCCGGCAAGCGGAACCATCTGGCTCGTCCCGTCCGGGGAGAGGATTTGGAGTTCTTTCATCCGGTCCGTTTCCGTATTATGGCAGGACGCGCAGGTGCCGCGTCAGGCACTGCGAAGAACGTCAGCCAGTTCTTTTACCGCCAGCGCGCATTGCTCCCGTGTCACATCGCGGTGAGTCAGAGCCCGCATCATCCGTTCATTGAAACCATTCATCCGGATGCCCCGTTCCTTCAGCCGCGCGCTGATCTCCTTCGGAGCCAGGCCGGTGGCGGAAACGTCGAAAACCACAATGTTCGTTACCGCGGGCGTCACGCGTAGTTTCTCGATTTTCCCGAGTTCGCCGGCGAGAAATACCGCATTCGCATGGTCGTTTGGCAGCTCTTCAGGCCCTTCCTCCAGCGCGATCAGACCGGCGGCGGCCAGAACCCCTGCCTGGCGCATTCCGCCGCCGAGGCGTTTCCGTTAGAGCCGGGCTTTGTCCATCAAACGACGGGAACCAGCCAGAATCGACCCCATAGGGGCACCGAGGGCTTTGGAGAGGCAAAAAGTGAGCGAATCGACGTTCGCCGCAATTTCCTTCACGCTGCGCCCGGATGCCGCCGCGGCGTTGAAGACGCGCGCACCGTCCATGTGGACCCGGACGCCACGCTCGTGTGCCCCCTCGCAGATTTCATCGATCACATCCTGCGGATAGAAGCGCCCGCCGCCCATGTTATGCGTGTTTTCGAGGGAAATCGCGCCTGTGGGAGCGGCGTTGTACGTGACTGCCTTGATCAGCGGCCGAATCTGTTCCCAGCGCAGAATGCCGTCCGACGTATCTACGGTGCGGACGTGGCAGCCGGCGAACCAGGGGGTCATCGAAAGCTCCCAGTCCACCAGGTGGGCGCGGGAATCCGAGATCACTTCCTGGCCGTGTTCGGTCAACAGCTTGATGCCGATTGTGTTGCCCATGGTGCCGGTCGGGATAAACAGGGCGGCTTCCTTGCCCACAAGCTCCGCGGCGCGCGCTTCGAGGCGGTTGACGGTCGGGTCTTCACCGTAGACGTCGTCGCCGACTTCGGCATCGAACATCGCCTGGCGCATCGCCAGTGTCGGTTTGGTGACGGTGTCGCTGCGCAGATCAATCACGGGGTGGTTACTCATGCGGCGAGAAACTCCTGGAAGATTTCGTTTGAAACCATGATTCCACGGCTGGTAAGCCGCAGGCGTCCACCGACCGATTCCAGCATCCCGGTGGAAAGATGCCGTTCGAGCGCCGGGCCGAAGCGCCGCCAGTCCGTTGCGTCGGGGAGCACTCCCTCCGTCAGGCGCAGGCCGACGAAGAATTTCTCTTCGCCTGCATCCGGGCGGACGGACCCCGCGCGAACCGATTCCCCGCGCTCCGACCGCTCGACGTATTCGAGCCCGGTTTCCACGTTTTGCCATCGGGTGATGCCGTCGAAGGAGTGCGCATCGGAGCCAAAGCCGCGGTAAGCCTCGCGCCGCCAGTACTTGAGATTGTGGAGGGATTCCGCTCCCAGGCGCGCGAAATTGGATATCTCGTAGCGATTCAACCCGTGCCGGGCGAGGTGAGCCACGGAGGTCTCATAAAACTCCGCAATCTGATCGTCCGGCGGAACGTCCATCGCACCGTACCGCTTTCCACCCAGCAGGATTTCAGATCCCAGGCGGCTGTCGTCATCCACTTCGAGCATGTAAACGGAGGCGTGCGGGACTTCGAGCGCCGTCAGAGCGTCGAGCGAAGCCTGCCAGGAATCCACCGTCTGACCCGGCAGACCGGCGATCAGATCCACGCTGATGTTCGAGATGCCCTCGGAACGGAGCAGCTCCACATCACACCCCACGGTACCGGCATCGTGCCGGCGGCCCGTACGGGCCAATTCGCCACGTATAAATGATTGCACCCCCAGGCTGACGCGATTGATGCCGAGCCGCCGCCAGGCGCGCACGTTTTCCGCGGTGAGCGATCCCGGCGCTGCTTCGAGCGTGGCTTCGTTCCACTGAGCCGGCAACGCTGCGGCGAGCCGCCCGACCGTCTCCGGTTCCATGCCGCTCGGCGTGCCGCCGCCCAGATAGAGGGTTTCCGAGCCCGCCGGAAGCTCCGCCAGTTCGGCGCTCAGCGCACTCAGGTAGCGTTGTTCGAGCCCGCGCGGCTGCACGCCCGAGGCGAAATTGCAGTACGTGCATTTCTGCGCGCAGAAGGGCCAGGAAATGTAGACGCCGGCCATTTCAGTTCACCCGCGAAGCAGGCGCCAGATGCTTGCTGAAGACTGCGGAAGTCTTGGTTCGTCCATAACCTTCGCGAAGGTAAAAACGGTGCGCGTCCTCGCGGCTGACCCGCGACCGCACCAGCATCTCCTTCAGCCCGCGGCTCACTGCCCACTGTTCCGCGCGCGCCACCAGCATGCGGCCCACACCGCGGCTGCGAATGGAAGACGAAACCACGAGCCCGGCGATTTCCGCGCGTGGTTCCGCTGCCAGAACCTGGGCGATTGCGATGTCAATCCAGCCCACCACCCCTTCCGGAGAGCATGCGACAAAAATCACGTGATCCGGCTGGCACATCAGATATTCGATACGATGGCGCAGGGCGTCCACCGTCACCGGATAGCCGAGCTCAGCGCAAAGAACTGCGGCTTCCGGCGCATCCAGAGGCGTGATTTCACGTATGCGGATGTCCGGGGGGGCCAAATTTCAGGATAACGCCCGCTGCACCCTTTCGGCTTCTCACGCATCGAATACCGGTATGATTGCGATTCGGAAGGCCGATGAAAGAGGCCATGCCGATCATGGCTGGCTCAACACTTACCACTCGTTTTCTTTTGCCGATTATTTCGATCCGGAACACACGCAGTTCCGTTCGCTGCGCGTCCTGAACGAAGACCGCGTCGCTCCTGGCATGGGGTTCGGATCGCATCCGCACCGCGACATGGAGATCATTTCCTACGTGGTCTCCGGCGCGCTGGAGCACAAAGACAGTCTCGGAACGAAAGCCACCATGCGAGCGGGGGACGTGCAGCGCATCAGCGCCGGCACCGGCATTGTTCACAGCGAATACAACGCGTCGGCCGAGGAACCGGTGCATTTTCTCCAGATCTGGCTGATGCCGGATGAGCGGGGTGTGAAGCCGCGCTATACGGAAAAGGCGTTCGCCAATGTCACACCCGGCAAACTGCACCTGGTTGCCTCGAAATCCGGCCGCGATGATTCGATTCCGATTCATCAGGATGCGAAGATCAGTGTGGCGCGTCTCAACCGGGGCGCGGTACTCGACTACCCCCTGCCGGCAGGACGTTCGGGATGGGTGCAGCTGATTGAAGGTGAGCTGGATGTGAACGGAAAAACGCTGGCGCCAGGCGACGGCGCGGCTATTCAGAACGAAAAGCTGCTGCATATCCAGTCGCCCTCCGACGCGCACTTTCTTTTCTTCGATCTCAACTAAACTGCCGGGCGGGGCGACAATAAAGCATGGCCGAACACGAAGTCATCACCCTGGGCGGCGGCTGCTTCTGGTGTGTGGAAGCGGTCTTTCGGGAAACCGAAGGAATCGAATCGGCCGTTTCCGGCTACATGGGCGGCGTGACGCCGAACCCGACCTATAAACAGGTGTGCACCGGAACGAGCGGCTACGTGGAAGTCGTTCAGATTACGTTCGACCCCACGGTGATCACGCGGCGTGACATTCTCGAGATCTTCTTCGTGATTCACGATCCGACCACTCTCAACAGTCAGGGCAACGACCACGGGCCGCAGTACCGGTCCGTGATTTTCTACCATTCGCCCGAGCAGAAACAGGCGGCCGAGGAGATTGTGGCGGAACTGACGGCGAACAATGCCTACGGGAGGCCGATTGTGACCGCCATTGAGCCCGCTTCGGTGTTCTATAAGGCCGAAGACTACCACCAGAATTACTTCGAGAACAACCCCAACCAGCCGTACTGCGCCTACGTGGTGGCGCCGAAGGTACAGAAGTTCCGGGCGAAGTTCGCGGCGCGGCGCAAGGTGGCCGGCTAGCGGCGCCAGATCTCGGAAACCATTAATCCGGCACGCTCGCTCTGCTGCTCTACCCGCTTCATTCCGGCTTCCCGCATCGATTGTTCGATTGCAGGCAGCTTCTTTGCACGAAGGCCTGTGGTGATTCCGAAGAAACGGTACATTGTCCAGATCCACAGCTGGGCGTGCAGCCGCCGCCAGCCGCCGGGCGGGATTGCGAACTCTCCGATGATCCAGATGCCGCCGGGCGCAAGCGCAGCCGCGAGGTTCGGTATCAACCGGGCCAGATCCGCATCGGTAAAACAATCGAGGAAGAAGTTCGTGAGGATCGCGTCGTACGAAGCGGTCGGCCAGCGCTGCAGGCGAGCATCGCCCTGATGGAAATCCACACGGGCTGACTCACCCACGCGGCCGCGGGCCAGCGCAATCATCTCCGGACTGAGTTCCACCACATCGAACTGCGCCCGCGGTGCAATCTTCAGCAGGCGCGCCACAGTGCGGCCATCACCTTCGCCGAGGATGAGAACCCGCCGCGCATCCGCCAGCCGCGGCAGAAACACGAACCGGCGGCGCTCCAGAGCCCGGCCAAACGCCAGGTATTCGATCCATCGGTACCAGGGCGCGAGGCGGCCGATTTGCATCGCAGAGTACTACCGGAAGAGCAGCGGTGTCAGCAGCACGGCGTCCGCCAGCACGCACCGGGCATCGCCAGGCATGCGGCGGCCCCACCGGGCGAGCGCGCAAAGTCCGGCCGCGCTGAAAACGATCGCTTCGAACCAGTTCGAATCACGCGACGCCGCCACGGGAATCAGCAGAAGCACCAGCCAGATCCATAGGCGCGGACTTGCGGATGCGCTCCCCTGGCTCCAGCGTTCGATCATCAGCAGATTCCCCAGGCACAACGCGCAGAAGGCCAGCGCGGGCCACGCGAGCTCACGAACCGGATGCCCCACTCCCGTCCACGCGATCAGAAAGGTTCCCGCGGTGAACAACATCGCGGCGATGGGCTTCTTCCATGCTGTGGTACCCCATTCGGTCAGGGGAAACGCCCCCAGATACAGCGCCACCGCGCCAGCTACCAGCAGGCCCGCGCTGAAGAGGCTGGGGCGAAGCCAAAGCCGCGTGATGGCGAGATCGAGACACACCACGAGCGCAAATAAAGTCTGAGCGAAAATGCGGTTTCGGCGGTAAAACCGGTGCCGCAGCGATTCGAGCGGCGACGCGGGATGCCGCACGTCGAGCAGCCGGTCGGCCAGATAGATCGCCCAGACCGTCAGCCCGAGAACAGCGCGCCCCGGCAGATGCAGGGCCGTGGTTGGATAGCAACGCGAAAGAAAATCCTGCCAGACGAGGGCGATCAGCGGCGCGTCCAGGCTCAGCACATTGAACCAGAGCCAGATCGGCGGACGGACGCGGGTGGGCATCTATTACTAAGTTACGGGATGGGTCGTCACGCAGGCTGCTGCTGGGTCATGCAGTGCAGCGTTCCGAGTCCCCAAACGAGTTCGACGCAATTGATTCCGGTCACGGTACGATCCGGGAAACATTCCGCCATGGTATTGAGCGCGATGCGGTCATTTGGATCGTTGAACGTGGGAACCAGCACCGTGCGGTTCGCAATATAGAAGTTCGCGTAGCTCGCAGGGAGGCGCACGCCATCAAACCAGACAGGCGCGGGCATGGGCAGCCTCCGCGCGTGAAGCGGCATTGACTGGACTCGCGCCCAGTTCTCGGCGAGCGGCGCGTAGTTGGGATCCGCAGGATCGTCTTCCGAAACCATCACGATTGAATCGGCCGAAGTAAATCGCGCGAGATCATCGATGTGGCCATGGGTATCGTCGCCCACGATGCCGTTCCCCAGCCAGAGCACGCGCCCGATCCCCAGATATTCGCGGAAATACGTTTCGAGCGCGTCGCGCGAGAGCCCCGGATTCCGGGCCTGCACCGGGCTCAGCAGGCATTCTTCCGTCGTCAGCAGCAGACCGGCGCCGTTCACGTCGATGCTGCCGCCTTCAAGAACGGTATCCGGCTCCCAGCGGACGCCCGGGATGGCGCGGCCGGCGGCGTCATCGAGCAGATAATTGTTGTATTTCGCCCAGCCGTTGAAGCGGAATTTCACGGCTGCGGTCTCTCCCGCGGCGTTTTTCAGAAACTGCGGAGCAAAATCGCGGGTCCACACGCGGTCGGTCGCGCGGAGGATAAAATCGACCGCGGCGAGATTGGCGCCGCATTTTTGCAGCACTGCACGTGCGCTCTCGCGAAGCTCCTCGTCGCGAACAAGAATGTGGACGCGCTCTACGCCGGCCAGCTTGCGGACAATCTCACCGTAAACCCAGGGAATCGGCTCGAACCGCCCAGGCCAGTCATCTTCGTTGTGCGGCCACGCGATCCATGTGCCTTCATGCGGCTCCCATTCCGCCGGCATCCGGAAGCCGAGCGCGCGCGGCGTCTCTCCGGACATCACGAATGAAACCGCTGCAGGATGGGGCCGTAGGCATCGATACGGCGGTCACGCAGGAAAGGCCAGCCGCGGCGCGTTTCCTCCATCTTCGCGGGCTCGCATTCCACGATCAGAATCTCTTCCTGATCGTGCGATGCCTCTGCCAGAACGCGGCCGAAGGGATCGCTCACAAACGACGCACCCCAGAATTCGAGGCCGCGATCCGGCGGACCTTCGAACCCGACACGATTCACCGCCGCCACGAAAATACCGTTCGCGATCGCGTGTGAGCGCTGAATAGTGCGCCACGCATCGTGCTGCGCCTCGCCAAACTCCGCCTTCTCGGAAGGATGCCAGCCAATGGCGGTCGGATAGAAGAGAATATTCGCACCTGTAAGCGACGCAAGCCGCGCCGCTTCCGGATACCACTGGTCCCAGCACACGAGAGTCGCAATTCGGCCGAATTTCGTATCGAACGCACGGAATCCGAGATCGCCGGGCGTGAAGTAGAACTTCTCGAAGAACAGCGGATCGTCCGGGATATGCATCTTGCGGTAAAGCCCCAGCAGCGAGCCGTCCGCATCAATCACAACAGCCGTATTGTGATAAACCCCGATCGCGCGCTTTTCGAACAATGACGCGACGATCACGACGCCGAGTTCCTTCGCCAGCGGCTGCAGGCGCTCAGTCGACGGCCCCGGAATCGTCTCCGCCAGATCGAACAGCCGCGCGTCCTCTTCCCGGCAGAAATACTGCGACCGGAAAAGCTCTTCGGTGCAGATAATCTGTGCGCCGCGCTTCGCCGCCTCGCGAATTTTTTCGCAGGTGCGGTCCAGGTTGACATTCGTATCGAGGGCACACGAAGTCTGGATTAACCCAACTGTAAACTTTTCGGGGATCACTACATTCCATTTTATTCTGGGAGTTGAGTTCTTCGCTTGTTCTTTTCGATATCGACGGCACGCTGACGCGCGGCATCGGCTCGCATCACCGGCGTGCGCTCGAAAACGCCGTCCGGCAGGTAACCGGCGTCCCGGCCACTACAGAGAACATCCCGGTGCACGGCATGCTCGACAGCGTGATCCTCGCGATGATGATGCGCGAGGCCGGCATTCCGGATGACGACGCGGCGCGCGCGATGCCCGCCATCATCGAAGCGGCGCAGGAACTCTATCTCGAAGGCGTTCCCGATCTGCGCGGCAAGGTCTGCCCCGGTGTGGCCGATCTGCTCGAAGAACTCACGCGCCGCGGGGTGGTCCGCGCGCTCGTCACCGGCAATCTCACGCGCATCGCGTGGCACAAGCTCTCACGCGCCGGACTCGATCATCATTTCGCCTTCGGTGCCTTTGGCGAAATGGCCCCCACTCGCGGCGAACTGGCGAAACTCGCGATCGCTCACGCACGCCGCGAAGGCCTGATCCGCGCGGACGCGCGGATTTCCCTCATCGGCGACGCCATCACGGACGTGGAAGCCGCGCATGCCGCCGGCATCCAGGCAATCGCCGTTCGTACGGGAATTACTCCGCACGAAGATCTGATCGCAGCCAAACCGCATCATCTTCTCGTGGATCTGACGTGTCTCGACCTGACCATCATCTAAACTAGAGGCTTGCCTCCCAGCTCCGTCTCGCGTCCCTCCAGCTGGCCTCTTCTCTACCTGGCCGTTGCCCTCACTACCTCAGCCACCCTGTTGCTGGAGCTCGCCCTCACCCGCATCTTTTCGGTGGTGTTTTATTACCACTTCGCGTTTCTGGCGATTTCGATCGCGCTCTTCGGTCTCGGGGTGGGCGGCGTTCTCTCCTATGTCATCGCGCCCGGCGGACGCATTTACGGCAAGCTCGGCACTGTCAGTCTGATTAACGCCGGACTGGCGCTGATTGCGGTTCTTTTTGTGCTCACGCGTGGCGCGGAAGTCGGCACCGTCGAACTGGGGTTGATTTATTTCACGACCGCGCTGCCGTTTATCGGCTCGGGAATTGTGGTTTCACTCGCGATTTCCGAAACGATCGATCACGTGGCCAGGGTATATTTCTTCGATCTGATCGGCGCGGCGGCAGGATGCCTGGCTCTCGTCGCGCTGCTCAACGCTTTTGGCGGCGAAAACACCATCATCGCGGTTTGCGTCATTTTCGCCGCTGCGGGAGCGATCTGGTTCAGCCTCGCTTCATGCCGCACGGGACGGATGACAGGCGTCGCGGTGGGTCTTGTGTTCACGATGCTGCTGATCGTCAATGCCGGCCATCCATTTCTGATCGTTCGCTACGCGAAAGGCCTGAAGCTCCACACCGAACAGTACACCAAGTGGAACAGCATCTCGCGCATTGGTCTGGCGAAAGACAGCGATGGGGTCGAGATGATCTACATCGACGCCGATGCTTCCACCGCCATCGCCGATTTCGATTTCAATCACCTCACGCCGGGGCAGTATAACGATCTGGAGCATCAGGGCCCCGGCATTCCGTACAATATCCGGCCCGGCGCGAAAACACTCATCATCGGACCCGGCGGCGGATGGGACGTTTCGCGCGCGATCGCCTCGGGCAGTCATGACGTGACGGCGGTCGAAATCAATCCGATCATCGCCAACAAAATCATGCGGGAGAAATTCCCGCACATGAGCAACTATCTTTATTCCCGGCCCGACGTTCATCTGCACGTCGAAGACGGCCGCAGCTTCGTGCGCCGCAGTCCGGAGAAATATCAGGTGATTCAGGCAACGCTGGTCGACACCTGGGCCTCCACCGCCGCGGGCGCGTTCGCGCTTTCCGAAAACAATCTTTATACGACCGACGCGTTCCACGACTACTTCACGCATCTCACACCGGACGGGCTGATCACTTTCACACGCTGGGGTTTCGACCCCCCGCGCGAATCGCTGCGGCTCGTTTCGCTGGCCATGACGGCCCTCCATAGTCTCGGCGAGAACGAACCCTGGCGGCACGTGCTGGTGGGGCGGAGCGGCGGCAAATCCGAGCTGCACGGATGGGGTGCCCTCGACACCGTCATTTTCTCCCGTTCGCCGCTCAGCGATGCGGATATCGCACGAGCACGAAAAGGGTTCGCCGACGCCCACATGCAGGAAATTTATGTTCCGGGTGATCCGCCGCGCAACGAATTCGGACAGTTGTTGCTGGCGAAAGACCCACTCGCCTGGGAGAAGGATTATCAGTTCGACGTGACGCCGGTGAGCGATAACCGGCCGTTCTTCTTTTACACGGTACAGCCGCGCGATGTTTCGGATTTCATCCTGCAGACACACAAAAAATCGGCTGACTACAAAGTGAACGTCGCGGTGCCGAAGTTGTTCGATGCCCTGATCGTCAGCGTAGTCGCCGTGGCGATTATTCTGGTGCTGCCTCCGCTGGTATTGGGCACGCGACTGCCGCGCGAGGGCTCCGTCTGGGGCTTTCTGGTTTACTTCCTCGCTATCGGCATGGGCTACATCCTGATCGAAGTGGCGCTGATCCAGAAGTTCGTTCTCTTCCTGGGACACCCCACCTATGCCCTCACCGTCGTGATCTTTTCGATGCTGATATCGAGCGGCCTCGGCAGCTATACAAGCGCAAAGCTGATTGGCGACAGTGGCGCGCGTCTGGTGAAAGCCCTCGTCATGGTCGCCGTACTCATCGCGATCCTGGCGGTGATCACACAGCCCATCCTGACCAACGGAGTCGGCTTGCCATTTTATGTGAAAGTCGCCGCCACGGTTCTGATGCTGGCCCCCGCCGGTTTCGCGATGGGCCTGCCCTTCCCGAGCGGCCTCCGCATGCTGGAACGCGCGCATCAGGCGTCAGTACGCTGGGCGTGGTCGCTCAACGCCGCCGCAAGCGTGATGGGATCGGTAGGCGCGCTGGTTCTGGCGCTTTATCTTGGAATCGTGCAGACACTGCTGATCGGCGGCGGACTCTACGTGCTCGCGGCGGTGGTTGCGGGCGTGAGTTCAATTCCCCGCGCTGTTCCAGTAGTCCGCCATTAACTCGGACGCCCATCCCGGCTGACGCACTTCACCCTGCGGACCGAACTCTTTCATCCACGGCTTGATATCGAGGACCGGCGTCCCATCAATTGCATCCAGCCCTTCCACTCCGATGGACAACCCGCTCACCGAAACCAGCCGACAGATCGTCACGCCCAGCCGATTCGGGCGATTCTTCGCACGCTGCGCGAAAATGCCCGCGCGCGGCCAGTCCTCGCGCCCACGCGGATGCCGCGCACCAGTCGTCACCTTCGATTCGTCCACCCGATCAAAAAGAAAAACGACCTCGACGTGCGAAAACTGATCGAGCCCTGCCAGACAATCCGGCGGGAATCGTTCCACGTCGAGGTCGATTCGGGAAACAACGCCACCCCAGACGTCGTCGACAGCCTCTTTTACGGGGCTGACGACGAGTCCGATCGGAGTGACTTCAGCCATTAGTAGCGATAGTGGTCCGCCTTGTAGGGACCATCCACCGGCACGCCGATGTAATCGGCCTGTTCCTGTGTGAGCCTCGTCAGCTTCACGCCGATCTTTTCGAGGTGCAGCCGCGCCACTTCCTCATCGAGCTTCTTCGGCAGCACGTAAACGCCGGGCTTGTAAGTGTCCTTGTTCGCCCACAGATCGAGCTGCGCCAGCGTCTGGTTCGAGAAGCTGTTCGACATCACGAAGCTCGGGTGGCCCGTCGCGCAGCCGAGGTTCACCAGACGGCCTTCCGCCAGCACGAAGATCGCGTTACCGGCCGGGAACGTGTACTGATCCACCTGCGGCTTGATTTCGATCTTCTTCGCGTCCGACGCGTTCAGCTTATCGATCTGGATTTCGCTATCGAAGTGGCCGATGTTGCAGACGATTGCCTGGTCCTTCATTTTCCGCATATGCTCGAGCGTGATCACGCCGACATTGCCGGTGGTCGTGACGTAGATATCGCCGCGGCCGAGCGTATCTTCCACCGTGGTCACTTCGTAGCCTTCCATGGCAGCCTGCAGAGCGTTAATCGGATCGATCTCGGTCACCACCACGCGCGCGCCGAGCCCGCGCAACGAATGCGCGCTGCCCTTGCCGACGTCGCCGTAGCCGCAAACCACGCAAACCTTGCCAGCCACCATCACATCCGTGGCGCGCTTGATGCCATCCGCGAGCGACTCGCGGCAGCCGTAGAGGTTGTCGAACTTCGATTTCGTCACCGAGTCATTGACGTTGATCGCCGGTACCAGCAGTTCGCCGGCTTCGTGCATTTTGTAGAGGCGATGCACGCCGGTCGTCGTCTCTTCCGAAACGCCGCGCCATTCCTTGACGACGTCGTGCCACAGCGTCTTGCTCTCGGCGGCGGTCGCCTTGAGCAGATCCTTGATCACCTGCTCTTCGCGGTTACCCGACGGCGTGTTGACCCAGCCGCTGCCGTTTTCGAGTTCGTAGCCTTTATGGATGAGCAGCGTCGCATCACCGCCATCGTCCACGATGAGCTGCGGGCCGAGGCCACCCGGATGCGTGAGCGCCATCTTCGTGCACCACCAGTAGTCTTCGAGAGTTTCACCCTTCCAGGCAAATACCGGAACGCCGGCAGCCGCGATCGCAGCGGCGGCGTGATCCTGCGTGGAAAAAATGTTGCAGCTCGCCCAGCGAACCGACGCGCCCAGATCGACCAGCGTCTCAATGAGAACCGCCGTCTGGATCGTCATGTGGAGCGAGCCCGTGACGCGGACACCCGCCAATGGCTTCGTTTTTGCGTATTTCTGCCGGATCGACATCAGGCCCGGCATTTCCTTTTCGGCGATGGTGATCTCTTTGCGGCCCCAATCGGCGAGGGCCAGGTCGGCGACTTTGTAATCGGTCGCGGCGAGGGTTGCGGTGCTCATCAATTCTCCTATCAACGAATCAAAATATATTGATGTATTGCTGAAACAAGTCCTACAATATCATACGTGGCGTCGATCCTGAAGAACTTTCGGCTGATCTCCGATCCCAGCCGTCTGCGAATCCTGCTTCTGCTTGAAAAGGAAGAACTTTCTGTCGCAGAATTGCAGGAAATTCTGGCCATGGGGCAGAGCCGGATTTCCACCCATCTCGCTCAGCTCAAAACCGCCGAACTCGTGGAAGACCGCAAGCAAGGCAAGAATAGCCTTTATCGACTGCACAATGGCCATCTGATCGATCTCCTCCATGCCGCCGCGCCCGAAATTCCGGAGGCCGCAGAAGACCAGCGAGCGCTGCAACTTGTACTCGAGAAGCGCCGCGACAAAGTCCGCGGTTACTTCGACGAGCTCGCAGGGAAATTCGGCCGCAACTACGTGCCGGGCCGGAGCTGGAAAGGCCTGGCCGAGATGCTGCTGCAACTGATGCCCCCCATGACGATCGCCGATCTCGGCGCGGGCGAAGGGACATTCTCGCAGCTTCTGGCGCAGCGCGCCGAACGGGTAATTGCGGTCGACAATTCTCCGAAAATGGTGGAGTTCGGCTCGCGCCTCGCGCGGGAGAACGGCATCGCGAATTTGGAGTATCGCGTCGGCGATCTCGAATCGCCGCCGATTGAGGCGGGCACGATCGATCTTGCGTTCTTCAGCCAGAGCCTGCACCACGCGCTGCATCCGGCTCGCGCGGTTGCCGCCGCGGCGAATCTGCTGAAGCCCGGCGGCAGAATCGTCATCCTGGATCTGAAGAAGCACAACTTCGAACAGGCCCGCGAACTTTACGCCGATACCTGGCTGGGCTTTTCCGAAGTCGAGCTGCGGGGATTTCTGGAAGCTGCCGGCTTCACAGAGGTGCAGAGCTGGGTCGTCGACCGCGAAGCCCAGCCGCCGGGGCTTGAAACGATTCTCGTGATGGGGCGAAAACCGAGCGGCGCCGGTTATTGACCGGTCGGTTTTCTTTCGAGATGATCGATCACCATAACAGGCTGGGGCGTGGTTGTCGTCACCAGCCTGAGTCCCAATTGGCGCTGCATGGCCTCGAAGATGGTGTAACCGCCCGAGGGATCAGAGGCTGCTCCGGCCAGGGTGGGTGAAGGGGCCCCAAACGAATCCCCTGGGTCGTAGATCAGAGTAAAGTCCCAGCGGCCGCTCAGGCCAGTATCATCTGAAATCGGTCCGGATTTCAGGCCAATCGCGCGGTTCGAAAACCACGCGGCGAACTCCGCCATGGTGATGTTCTGGCAGGTGTATCTCGTCAGGAATCCCTGCGCCCCTGAAGGAGCCGTGTCACGGCTGCAGGAAGCGCGTCTGCCCGGATCAGCCGTCTTCATCTTTGGTTTCGCCGCGTCAATTCTATAAGCGGGCCCCGGCCGCTGCCCGATGTGGTACTTCAGCCCGAACCGATCCCGGAGCAAAGCCTGCATCGGCGCCGAAACATTCGCTCTATTTAGTGCAGCAACCCCGGGCGGCGACGTCGCCACGATATCGAAAGCCTCAGTCTCTGCCCAATCCGGCAGGTTTTCGAACCGTTGTGCGGGGAAAGCAACATTGAACAGATAGCGCACCGAATACCTCTCGAGCGTGAGCCGTCCAGGCTCAATTCGCATGTTGGTTCGGGAGCGCTGCGGATCGCTCGGCTTAACGCTGGCGACGTCAAACTGCTTCGGCTCCCGGATTGGCGGCAGGATTTTTGGGAGGTCGGGAGCGTTGGCCGTGGGGGTTCGGTTCACGCTCACCACCACGAGCGCGGGCCCAGGGACCGGCCTCTCTTCCAGTTTGAGACCGAGTTGCTGATCGAGTGCGTCGGCGATCGTTGTATGCCCTTGCGGCAGGCGATCCAGATGCACGTATTGGAGGGTCCAGTGAAGATCGAAATCCCAGGCGCCCTTCAGACCCGTACTATTGACGACCGAACCGGGGGGCCAGATCGGCGCCAACCATGGTCTGCAATCCCTGCGCGAAGGCATCCATCGTGATATTGCGGCAGCTATACGTAATGGTGGAACCCGATCCGACCGTGTAGCGCACAGCATTGGAGCTGCCTTCATTAGCGATCAAATCCATCGGCGTCGGCGTAGGGGATGCATGCGGCACACAGCCGCTTTTGCCGGCGGCGGCTTTTTTAAGCGCGGGCCGCTTGCCGATGACGAGCACATAGCCCGGCAGAGGCCTGGTTTCTTCGCGAACGTCCAGTTGAAAACGATCTTCGAGAAGCGCCTGCAGCATTCGCTTATCCAGTGAAAGTCCGGCAGGCAGTTTTGCCGTAATATCGAATCGGTCCATTTCCAGCCAGTTCGGACCACCCACGATTTTCCGGGAATCCCATCCCCAGGCCGACGCGATCAAATCGAGCATCGTGGCGCCCTTCACTTCATAGCGGTCTTCGTGGATCGGAATCGGTTTTTGGTTCAATTCGTCGGCGGAAGCGGAGTGGATATCGGCTGCGATAAAGTGCGGCCGAGCCCCGGATGACTGGCCGAAGGCCAGACAACTGACAATCACGGGGAAAACAAACGCCGATGGCTTCATAGCGCCTTCCGGTTGGGAGTATATCGCTCGAAGGGGGGAACAGCTACTTCGCCGTTGTGAACACCCAGGCCAGCACGGCCGCACCGAACAGAATGCGATAGATCGCGAACGGCACAAACCCGCGAGTCCGCACCCAGTTCAGGAACCAGCCCACCACCGCATAAGCCACGACAAACGAAATCACCGTGCCCAGCAGCAGCAGAATCCAGCCGTGAGCATCGATGTGCAAAGGCGGCTCGCCAACCGTGCCTTTCAGCGACTTCCGCAGATCATGGCCCGTGGCCGCCACCATGGTCGGGATTGAAAGCAGGAACGAATATTCCAGCGCGGCAGTCCGCGAAAGCCCGCAAATCTGCCCGCCGGAAATGGTGGCCATCGATCGCGACGTTCCTGGAAAAATTCCCGACACTGCCTGGCAAAGCCCAATCCAGACGGCCCGCAGGAATCCCATCCGCTCGATCTCGCGCGCCGCTTCACTTTCGGTCACGCCGGTCTCGCGGCCGCCGAACATCGAGTCGACCACCCACATCACGATGCCGCCCGCAATCATCGTCATCGCGATCAGCGAGATGTCTTCCAGGTGTTTCGCGATCAGCTTCTCCACCGCGAGCGCGGGTACGGCTGTGAAAACAAGCGAGACGAATGTCAGGGTCAGCGGATGCGTCAGCACCGTGCGGTCGCCGCGGGTGCCGCCCGGAAACGATCGCAGCCAGACGGCGATCCGTTCCCGGAAAAAAATCGGCAGCGTGAGAATCGGGCCGATCTGAATGACGATCGCAAACATCTCCCAGAATCGATTGCTCAGATCGGTGCCGAGCCAGGCTTGCGCGATTCGAAGATGGGCGGTGGAGCTGATGGGAAGGAATTCGGTGATTCCTTCCACGATTCCCAGGATGGCGGTGAGCAGGTAGTCGTTCAACTATCGTCATCTTAGCAGCACCTGGGTTGCGTAAGTCTTTTGCTCTCAAAGTTTCTGGCGCAGCCGCGCGCTTTTTGGCTCAACCATTGCCACCCAGGGTTTATCGTGAGGATTAGGCCATGGCAAATGCAAAAATTGTGGTCACGCTGGGACCGGCCAGCGACTCTTTCGAAACTGTCTGCACTCTGATCCGCGCCGGAACATCCATTTTCCGGCTCAACAGCTCGCATGGAACCTGGGAGCAGCACCAAAAACGCATTGAAACCATTCGGGCAGCGGAAAAGCACACCGGCGTTCCCGTCGGGATTCTGCTGGACCTGCAGGGCCCGAAGATCAGACTCGGAAAATTCGCCGCGGGTTCCTGCCGTATCGAAACCGCCTCGCACTTCACCATTACGACAGAAGAGATCTCTGGCGACGAGAGCAGGGCATCCACCATCTACCGGAAGTTCGCCAGCGACGTCCGGGTAGGCGACCGCATTCTGCTGAATGACGGTGCCGTGGTTCTGCGCGCTGTTGCGAACGATGGCGTGGCGGTGACTTGTTACGTCGTCTCCGGCGGCCCGGTGGGCGATCGAAAAGGCATCAATCTGCCGGGCGTGCGGGTCAGCGCACCTTCCATGACTTCGAAAGACCTGAGCGATCTTCGCGCCGGCCTTGAGGCGGGGGTGGATTTCATCGCGATCTCCTTCGTGCGTTCCGCGGCGGATGTCCAGATGGTGCGGGAGCGCATGGGCGCGGCGCGTGTGCCGATTGTCGCCAAAATCGAAAAACCCGAAGCCGTTCAGGACATCGACAACATTCTCGAAGTCGCCGATGGCATCATGGTGGCCCGCGGCGATCTGGGCGTCGAGATGTCGCTCGAAATGGTGCCGCCGATTCAGAAGCGCCTCATTCGGAAAGCGCGGCGGCGGAATCGCTTCGTCATCACTGCAACCCAGATGCTCGAATCGATGATCGAGAATCCGACACCGACGCGCGCCGAAGTCAGCGATGTGGCGAACGCAGTTTACGATGGCAGCGATGCCGTGATGCTTTCCGCGGAAACGTCGGTCGGCAAACATCCCGTCGCGGCCGTGGAATACATGGTGAAGATCGCCGAAGAAGTGGAGCGCGGTTTAAAGCGGCGCGGTTTCGCCGAACCGCTGCCCATGGGAACGCACGACTCGGAAATTGTGGCGGAGGCCGCATTCCATGCCGCGAAGGCAGCGGGAGTGGAAGCCATTGTCGTCTTCACCGAAAGCGGCTTCAGTGCGCGCCTGATCTCGCGTTACCGGCCGTTATTTCGCGTTCTCGCGATGACCAGCTCCCACGACGTTGTGCGCCGGCTGACCGTAAACTACGGGGTAACGCCCGTGCTCGCGCCCAATGTGACCTCGACGGACGAAATGCTCGGCCAGATGGATACGCTGCTCGTGCAGCGGGAGCTGCTCTATCCCGGCAATCGGGTCGTCTTTGTCGCCGGAACACCAGTGGGTCGCGCCGGCTCCACGAACCTGATGAAGCTCCACACCGTCGAAGGCTGACCGATGAAGCTGCCGCCGCCAGGCCGCATGGTCGATATCGGCGGGCGTCGGCTGCACGTCCAGATCGCGGGCGAATCGAATGAATCCGGCCCGACCGTCGTTCTCGAAGCGGGGCTTGCCGCGACGTCGCTCACGTGGTCGCTCGTGCAACCGCAGATCGCGGAGTTCGCGCGTGTCGTGAGCTACGATCGCGCCGGTCTGGGATGGAGCGATGATGCGGCCGCTCCCGGAACCGCGCTGAACGCAGTCCACGATCTCGAACTGCTCCTCGATCGTGCGGGGCTGCCCGCACCATTCCTGATCGTGGGCCATTCGTTCGGCGGATTAATCGCGCGCATTTTCCAGCAGCTCCATCCGGACGTCGTGACTGGTCTCGTGCTGGTCGACCCTGTGGTGCGCGACGAATGGCGCGAGCCTTCGCCACAGCGGCGGGCGATGCTCGGCCGCGGAGTGATGCTCTCGCGGCGCGGGGCGATGCTGGCTCGCATTGGCGTGGTGCGATTCGCACTTACGCGCCTCACGAGCGGCTCGCTGCGCATTCCCGGACTTCTCGGAAAGATTTTCGCCGGCCGCGGCGCAGGAACGGCGAATCGTCTGGTGGGCGAAGTCCGCAAGATTCCACGCGAACACTGGCCCGCGATTGCGGCGCACTGGAGCGAGGAGCGGGCGTTCCGTTCCATGGCCGATTATCTGGAAAATCTTCCGCTCAGCGTGAACGAAATCGACGAACGGCGCAGTCTGGGCGACCTGCCGGTCGTCATCCTCTCCGCCGCGAATGCCGGCGCCGAAGGTCTGGCCGAACATGATCGCGAGGCCCGCCTTTCGACGCGCGGCGAGCACATCGTGGTGCCGGATACAGGCCACTGGATCACCCTCGACGCGCCCGGCGTGATTGCCGGGGCCGTTCGTCGAATCCTCTGATAATGAAGCACTTCCCGCGTCCCGCGCCTGCCGCGTGATAGCATGAAAAATTCCCCCCCTGTAATGATTCGAGCCGTAAAAGGAACCCGCGATCTACTGCCGCCGGATACTGCCGTCTGGAACCGGGTGGAGACGATTGCCCGCGAAGTTTTCCGCACTTATAACTACCAGGAAATCCGTACACCCATCCTCGAAGAGGAACAGCTATTCGCGCGCGGCGTGGGCGCCGATACCGATATCGTTTCCAAGGAAATGTACGCGTTTGAGGACCGTGATGGCTCGCGCCTCGTGCTGCGTCCTGAAAACACCGCGTCCGTGATTCGCGCCTACATCGAGCACCGGCTGGATCAGCGCCCTGGCGTGCAGAAGCTCTACTACATCGGCCCGATGTTCCGCCGCGAGCGCCCGCAGAAAGGCCGCTACCGGCAGTTCTTCCAGATCGGCGCGGAAGCGATCGGCTCCGAATCGCCGTTCGTGGATGCCGAGGTCATCGAGATGGTGACCGAGATGCTCACGCGCGCGGGGCTGACTGGATTCCACCTGCTGATCAATTCGGTCGGTTGCCGCAACTGCCGCCCGCAATATGTTGAAAAGCTGCGCGCCGCGCTGGAGCCTGTCGCCTCTCGGCTCTGCACGGACTGCCAGCGGCGCTCGGAGACCAATCCGCTGCGCGTCCTCGATTGCAAGGTCCCGGAAGATCAGCCGATTATCGAAAAGCTGCCGACGATTCTCGACAGTCTCTGCGAAATCTGCCAGCCGCACTTCGAGCAGGTGAAAGGCTATCTGACGGACCGCGGCATCCCGTTCGAAGTGCGGCCGCGCCTGGTGCGCGGGCTCGATTACTACATGCGCACCACCTTCGAAGTCACTCATGGCGATCTGGGCGCGCAGAATTCGGTTCTCGGCGGCGGACGTTATGACGGACTGGCCGAATCGCTCGGATCACCCGTGCACTCGCCGGGCATCGGCTTCTCGATCGGCGAAGATCGTCTGGTGATGACGGTTCCGCAGGATGCCGCCGCAGCAACCGACGTCTACATCGTGCCCATGGGCGACGCGGCGACGCATCACGCCGGCCTGATTGCGCGCGATCTGCGCCGGGCGGGAATTTCGGCTGAAGTGGCGGCCGGCATGAAACTGAAGCGCGCCATGGAAATCGCGAACAAGGTGGGAGCGCGGTACGCCCTGATTCTGGGCGATAACGAAATCGCGGCGGGCGTCTATACGCTGAAAAACATGCTTTCCACCGAGCAGCGGCAGGTAACGCGCGAAGAATTGATCAACACGATTGGAAACAGGAATTGACCATGCAGTCTGGCGAAAAACATCTGTATCGAACTCACACCTGCGGAGAGCTCCGCGCGGCAAACACGGGAAGCGAGGTGCGCCTCTCCGGCTGGCTGCGCAATCGGCGCGATCACGGCGGCGTCTACTTCATTGACCTGGCCGATCACTACGGCGTTACTCAGCTCGTTATCGAGCCCGGCACGCCCTCTTATGATTTGCTCTCCAGCTTGCCGAAAGAGAGCGTTGTCCGCATCGACGGCAAAGTCGTCGCGCGCGAAGAGGGCGCTGTGAATCCATCCATGGCGACGGGCGAGATTGAAGTGCGCGTCGGCGATGCCGAACTGCTGGGCTCCACTGAACCCGTTCCGTTCAGCGTCTTCCCGGAAACGGCCGTGCCGGAAGATATGCGCCTCACCTATCGCTTTCTGGACCTCCGGAAATCGAAGATGCACGCCAACATCCTGCTGCGCTCGCGGATCATCGCCAGCATCCGGCGGCGCATGGTGGATTTGGGCTTCGTCGAATACCAGACTCCGACCCTGACCGCCTCGAGCCCCGAAGGCGCACGCGACTTCCTCGTGCCTTCGCGCCGCCACCCCGGCAAGTTCTACGCGCTGCCGCAGGCGCCGCAGATGTTCAAGCAGCTCATCATGGTGTCCGGCTTCGATCGGTACTTCCAGATTGCGCCCTGCTACCGTGATGAGGATTCGCGCGCGGACCGTTCACCCGGCGAGTTCTATCAGCTCGATTTAGAAATGAGCTTCGTCACGCAGGACGACGTTTTCAAAGCCGTGGAAGCGCTGCTCACCGGGCTCTTCGCGGAGTTCCGTCCGGATCGCCGGATGACGTCTGCGCCGTTCCCGCGTATCACTTATGCGGACGCGATGCTGAAGTACGGCTCGGACAAGCCGGACCTGCGCAATCCGCTCGAAATCAAAGATCTGAGCGCATTGTTCAAAGACACCACATTCCGCGCGTTCTCCGGAAAGACGATTCGCGCCATCAATATTCCCGCGGGCGCGGAGAAATCCCGTTCGTTCTTCGACAAACTCGAAGAGCAGGCGAAATCGGGCGGCGCGGCTGGTCTGGCATGGCTCACAGTGGAAGCCGACGGTTCGCTCAAGGGACCGATCGCGAAGTTCCTGACGCCGGAAGACGTGGAGCAACTGAAGAGCGAATGCGCCGCGAAGGTCGGTGATGCAATCATCATTCTGGCCGATATCGATGTCGCGAAGATGTGCAAAATCCTCGGGGGAATCCGCGATGGCCTCGGCCGTCAGCTCGGCCTGATCGAAGAGAACGTTTACAAGTGCTGCTGGATTGTCGATTTCCCGATGTACGAACTCGACGACAACGGCAAGGTCGCATTCAGCCACAATCCGTTCTCGATGCCGCAGGGCGGACTCGACGCGCTGAACAATATGGACCCGCTGACGATCAAGGCTTTCCAGTACGATATCGTCTGCAACGGCTACGAGCTCTCCTCCGGCGCGATTCGTAACCACCGGCCCGAAATCATGTACCGGGCATTCGAGATCGCGGGCTATGGCAAGGAAGAAGTGAATTCGCGCTTCAAGGCCTTGATCAACGCTCTGAAGTTCGGCGCTCCCCCCCACGGCGGTATCGCCCCTGGCGTGGACCGCATCGTGATGCTGCTCGCCGACGAGCCGAATATCCGCGAAGTCATCATGTTCCCGATGAACCAGAACGCCGAAGACATGATGATGAACGCCCCGAACACCGTGCGCCCCGAACAACTCCGCGAACTCCACATCCGCATCGTGGAACCGCCAGCGAAGAAACCGGCGGACAAGGCTTAACGTTTCCACTTCAGCGCTCGCGGCTGAAAGCGTCCGTCCAGATCTGCCCGCGCCACCGCGCGGGCGTGATAGTGGCCGTGCGGCGCGGTAATCGTGAGAGCTCTGTTTCGCGGTGACCGGATTCCCGTATTCATCCGTCAGGGCCCCGATGATCGTCAGCTTCTGAATATGCCGGCCGTGCCACGCGCGGAAGGGCACATCCGCCGGAATCGATACAGGCGGAAAGCGAGAAGAGTAATGGCCGCGAGCGCAATGCAGGCGGGGGATTTCCAGACACTCGCGGGGGCTTTCCTCATGCTGCTCACCCAAAAACCAGCGCTCGAAAACCGGCAAAAACAAAAGGCCCGCCGGATTTTATCCAGCGGGCCATCTTTGCAACTGAATTCTGGTTAAATGTCCGTCAGATGCTGCGCTTCGCCCGTCGCATCGCCGAACTTATCCGTCTGAATTCCGCCTTTATCGAGGATCGTCATCAGCAGATTGTTCATCGGCGTTTCGTCCGGATAAGCGACATGGCGGCCGCCCTTGAGCTTCCCGTTCGCGGAACCCACCAGCACCAGCGGCAGATCATCGTGCGAGTGCTTGTTACCGTCGTTGATGCTGCTGCCATAGAGCAGCATGGAGTGATCGAGCAGCGACCCGTCGCCGTCCTGCGTGTTCTTCATCTTCTCCACGTAGTATGCGAATGTCTTGACGTGATACTCGTTGATCTTGATCGTTTTCGCGATCTTCTCCGGATCATTCTGGTGATGGGTCACCGAATGGTGGCCATCCGGTACTTCGATCTGTCTGTATGGACGATTGCTGCCTTCGCGGGCGATCATGAAGGTGCCCACGCGTGTCAGATCCGCCTGGAACGCCAGCACCTGCAGATCGACCATCAGCTTCGCGTGCTGCTCGAAATCGTCGGGAATCCCGATCGGCTTCTCCATCAGCGGCATCTTGAAGTTGGCATTCTGCGCTTCCGCCAGCTGAATGCGGCGCTCGATATCGCGGATTGCATCCAGATATTCCGCCAGCTTGTTCCTGTCGCGGGAACCCAGACCGGACTTCATACGCGAAACGTCTTCCATCATGAAGTCCAGAATGCTGCTGTCTTCCTTCATGCGCGCCAGCCGGGCCGCCGGATCGTTGCTCTGGCCATCGCCGAACATCCGTTCGAACACCGCGCGCGGATTGACTTCCACCGGATTGGGAGTCGTCGGCGAGCGCCAGGAAACCGTGTTCGTGTACGCGCAGCTGTAACCGGAATCGCAGCCGCCCGCCAGGCCCGCAGCCTCAAGCCCGAGTTCCATCGATGCGATCTGCGTCTGACGGCCGAGTTCGCGCGCAGCGATCTGATCGGCGGAAATACCGGCGTGAATGTCGGCGCCTTCCGTCTTCTTCGGGTGAACACCGGTCAGCCAGGTGGCACCCGCACGCGCATGGTCGCCTGCACCGTCGCCGAGCGCACGGCCGCCGTTCTGCGTGAGACCGCTCAACACGAGGAGGTTATCCCGGTAGGGTTCAAGCGCCTTCATGGTCGACGCGAACTCGAATCCGGTACCCGTGGTGGCGGGCTTCCATTCGCCCTTCAGATTGATAATGCCGTTCGGAACATAGACGAAACCCAGCCGTGTTGGCGCCTTGGACCCCGTCAACTCAGCGGCGGTAGCCATCGCCGGGATCATCGCGTCGAGCAGCGGTAACGCCGCAGTGACTCCCAACCCTCGCAGGAAGGAGCGTCGCGCGATCGTCTTTTTCGTGAGCAGCATTTTCTTTCGTCCTTAGTCCCGCCTACTTACTGGCGAGCGTTACATCCTCCGCTGCCTTTCTCATCTGGAAGGGCGCGCTGTGGATAATGTCCATAATAAGGGTCGACATCCGGAAGTCATCCTTCGCCGCGTCCCTTGTAATCGAACGAATCACCGGTTCGTCGTACGACTCCACTCCCCGGCCCAGTGCATACGTCATCAGCTTTGTGGTGAACGTATTGACGAATTCCGTCTTCTTATCTGTTACCAGCAACTTCGACAGGCCAGCTGGCCCATTGAATGTAGCCCCGCCGGGCAACACGCCCGACGCATCGATCTTAGCTCCCGTATCATCGAGAACACGCCACTTACCAATCGCGTTGAAATTCTCGAGGGCGAATCCGATCGGATCCATGCGCGAATGGCAAACCGCGCAGGTCGGATTGGCACGATGCTGCTCCATCGCCTGGCGCAGCGTCATTTTGCCGTCTGAGCCGTGCGGCTTCAGCGCCGGAACATCTGGCGGAGGAGGAGGCGGCGGCGTTCCAAGCAGATTT
>DASZVV010000299.1:0-9656 GCA_035546955.1 Bryobacteraceae bacterium | reverse complement strand
ATACGCGAAGAAGACCTCCTTCCGCGCGATCTGCTCCGGTCCCACGCCGAACAGCGGATGTGCCTTGATCATTTCCCATCCGGTGCGCCACACGATGACCCGAAAGTCGTTTGAATCGGCCTTCGGGTCGGGATGCCGGATGGAGTTCACGCGCTCCCGGAAGGACGGGGGACCCAGGAAATACGCCGCGATGAGCAGGAGGGGCACCGCCGCGACAGCCCACCGCCGCCACCGCCAGAGCAGATAAATGCCGCATACCGCCGCGGCAATCATCGCCATGCGCGCGTAGCTCAGATAAAGCGCGGTGCAAATCACCACCGCGCATACTGCGGCCGCCCACGCACGTCGTTTCGTAGCCGGCGCGAACAACAGAAATGCCAGCAACATCAGAAGCAGATAAAGCTGCTGGCCGGAAAACGTCATCCAGTGATCGGTAAGGCCCGTGATCCGCTGATCGAGATAGAAATAGTAGAAATCGCGATGGAGCGCACGCGCCTGCATCCACTTATGCGCGAACTGCGAAAGTCCGACTACGGCGGTGTAAGTGCCGACACCCGCCCAGGCAATCGTCAGGACGCCAACATCGCGTATGCTGCGCACTGCCGAAAACACAGTCAGCAGAGTAATGAACACGACCATCTTCCGAACCTGCGTCAGTCCGCCGGCCGGATCGGGCGAAAAAGCAAGGGACAAGAGAGTCCAGAGCAGAAAAAGCCCCAGTGGAATCGCAATCCGCGGCCATCGCAGCGGCAAACCGGAGAGCAGCAGCACGGCCACCGCGACCGCCAGAAGAATCTGCGAGATCGCTATGCTCACCAGAATCGACACTGCCGCCGCGATCGCGAGCCACGCGCTGAGCCTCTTCAGAAATGGCGGGGGAACCAATCAGCCAGTATCTCGCACCTGCCGGACCCAGCGGCGGCGCCGGCGAGGGCGCTACTTCTTCAAGAGGCCGTTCACCTTGAGCCACTCCTCCACACGATCCAGATAATGGTCGGCGCCGCCGCCCTTTGTTCCGAATCCATGGGCGCCGATCTGGAAAACATGCAGTTCCGCCTTGAGCCCGGCTTTCATCCACGCCTCGAAAAGATCGATCGATCCCTGGTATCCGACCGCCTTGTCGTCTGACGCTACCGCGATAAACAGCGGCGGCGCGCCCGCCGGAGGAATTGCCGAACTCGCGGTGGCGGCATAGATGGGGATCGCAAAATCCGGACGTCCGTCGGCCGGGCCATAAACAGCTCCAAGCAGGACGCCGCCGCCCGCGGAAAATCCAATCATCCCGATCCTGTTCGGCTGCACGCCGTACTCCGCTGCATGCTCACGCACCAGTCGCACCGCCTGCTGGCCATCCGCATCCGACATTGCCCGCACATCCTGATATCCCTGCGGATTCTCGCCCGGACCCGTATACGTCAGCCGATACTTAAGCACGAACGCATCGATGCCTATCTGGTTGAAGCGCTTCGCCACATCCACGCCTTCGTAGGACATCATCAGCGTCCGCCAGCCGCCACCGGGCGCGACGATGATCGCGGTTCCCACGGCCGTCGCTTTGTCCGCCGGATAGTAGAGCAACTCCGGCTTGACCACGTTCTGCACCTGCGGCTTCGCGGCTGTGCCCGCGGCGTGTTCTTCGTAATGCCAGTTCTCCGAGCCCGGCGCGACTCCCGGATAAAGCGGAATCACCTTAGCGGGGGCGGGCAACTGCGCCATCGCGCTCATCGCGAAAACGACCGAAAAACCAATCCGGAGAGAAAAGGAAGCGGCTGTCATTTGAACCTCATCATATGACAACCGGGCGTGGTGTCAGCGGCCCGTGCGGAACTGGATCCAGCCCAGAATCTCGAACCCGATCGCGATCACCACGCGGATTGCAACGCCCGCCAGCGATGCTCCGCGCATCGTATTGACAATCGCCAGCAGCAGGAATCCGATGCCAATCGTGACGTACCACCAGCCCCAGTATTTCGATTCAAAGCCGCGCAATAACGAATATCCCCACCCACAGTTTATTCGGCCCAGGTTTTCGCGGCCACGCCGTCACGGCTCTCCAGCATTGGCGCGTCGCGTCGCTTCCCGGTCCGAAACCACCTGCTGCTCGAGCGCCAGGTGGGCATTCTGCAGATTTGGCCGGACCAGCCACTGCTCGAACGCAATCCATACACGGCGTAACAGCGGGCTGTAGCGGACCACAGTATATTCATCGTTCTGCCCGCGCAGCGCCTGCTCCAGCCGCTCCACACCGTGCGTACGCAGTCCCTGAATTACGGCCGGCAGCAGCTCCGTGTTGTTCAGACTTTCCAGCGCCTTCAGCCGCCGCCGGCGATTCATCCCATAGAGCCAGCTTCAGAAAAACACGCAGAGAATCGAAATCGGAACAGCCGCAGTCGGGCTGGCGGTGTCGAACATCCTCTGGACCGCACTGTGCGCCGCCATCATCGATCCGAGTAACAGGGAAAGAATCAGCCCCGTTGAGGCTACCCGCACCGCCGCGCGTTTACTCTGAAGTCCTCGGGTCCTGCAAGAACCCGCGGCCCCGGCAGGCACATCATGGCGATGAACGGCAAAAGGTCGAAATGATCCTGATCTCCGGATTTCGAGCTGGTGGCGATGGCGTTTTTCCGTTCCCGATCAGTTAGTTTACTATTCTGTCCAACGTAATAGTGCTGATCCTGACAATAGAAATGCTATGATCACAATTTTCCCGATACAATAGGGGCATAGATGAGGAGAGAGGGAACTCAGGGTGGCATGATGCTGCCATCGCGCGTGGTGCTGGTCGAAGACAATGAGGCGGATGTGTATCTCGTCTCGATGGCGCTCCGGGAAGCGGGCTTCCCCGGTGAGCCCAGCGTCTTCCGTGACGGTGAAGACGCCGTTGCATCTTTCCGCAAAGCCGCAGCGTCCGCCTGCGATATCCCGGATCTCATCCTTCTCGATCTCAATCTTCCCCGCATTGACGGAAAATTCATTGTCGAGATGCTGCGTGGAAATCGCGCATTCGATCACGTGCCGGTGATGCTTCTCAGCTCCACCATCTCGCCCGCCGATGCCGCCAAAACGCAGGAATTCCGCTCCTGCATGTACACCACGAAACCTTCGACCCTGGACGCCTTCATGGCACTCGGCCGGGCTGCGAAAGATTTCTGGATAAACAACCACCAGGCCGCCGCAACCGTTTAGTTCACGTACAGTAATGTACGTGGCCCCGCCGGAGCTTTCTCCCCCGTTCTGGAAACGTCGCTGGACGCAGCTCGCGCTCTCCGCGCTCGCTACGGTCATGCTCGCCAGTCTGCAGTACGGCTGGACGCTTTTCGTCAATCCGATTCATGACGCCAACGGCTGGAGCCGCGCCGCCATTCAGGTCGCGTTCACGATTCTGATCTCGGTCAATACCTGGCTTTCGCCGTTGGAAGGCTGGCTCGTCGACCGTTACGGGCCCCGGCCAGTCGTCATGGTGGGCGGCATCTGCGCCGCGCTCTCCTGGGTGATCGATTCGCGCGCGCAATCGCTGCCGGTGCTCTACACCGCCGCTATGGTCGGCGGACTCGCGCTCGGCTGTGTTTTCGGCACCTGTATGGGAACCGCGCTCAAGTGGTTTCCCGACCGCCGGGGCCTCGCCGCCGGCGCCATCGCGGCGGGCTACGGACTCGGCGCCGCCGTCATGACGATCCCGCTCGCCCGGATGATCCGCGCGAGCGGCTACCGCCACACGTTTTTCCTCTACGGTCTGATTCAGGGCGCGGTAATTTTTCTGCTCGGCATCCTGCTGGTGAAGCCGTATGTCACCGCCGCCATGGCGAAGCCGAGAGCCGCGATTTGCGAAGGGCCTGAACTGAAGCCGTCTCAAACTATTCGGACCGGTGTCTTCTGGCTCACCTATGCCGTCTATCTGCTGATTGCGTTCGGCGGCATGGTGATGACCGCGCAGCTCGGGCCGATTGCGCGCGATTTCGGCCTCGAAAACCGTATCGTCACCCTCTTCGGAATCTCCGCGCCGGTGCTCACTGTGGCCGTCTCCATCGACAATTTCGCCAACGGCATCACGCGCCCCATTGCCGGATTTGTCTCCGACATCATCGGCCGCGAAAACATGATGCTGCTGATGTTCTCGCTCGAAGCGGTGGCGCTCGCGGGAATGGCGTTTGCGGGGAGAAGCCCCTACGGCTTCCTCGTTTTCGCCGGCCTCACGTTTCTGTTCTGGGGTGAGATTTTCGTAATCTTCCCGGCCATCTGCGGCGACAGCTTCGGCATCCGGAATGCCGCCGCAAATAACGGGTTGCTCTACACCGCGAAAGGAATGTCGTCTCTTGCGGTACCGCTGGCAAGCGTGCTCGTCAGCGCAACCGGAACCTGGAACAGCGTCCTGATCGCAGCGTCAATCTCAAGCCTGATGGCGGGATTACTGGCGAGATTCGTTCTCAGCGGCATGCGCCGCCGTATGCGGCAGATGCATTCGAAAACAGCGCAAGCCTGAGTTACGAAATCCCCAGCACGCGCCGGTTCTTTTTCGTATTACTGCCCGCGCCCGCGAAATCGTCGAATGCGCGCGTCGGCACTTCGATCAGGTGCTTCTCCACGAACGGAGCGCCTTCCGTTGCGCCCTGCACGCTGTCCTTGTAGGTGCATTCCCACTCGATCACAGCCCACGACTTGTACCCCGCGGCCGTCATCCGGCTGAACACCTGTACGAAATCCACCTGCCCGTCGCCCAGCGAGCGGAACCGCCCAGGCCGTTCCTTCCACGGCAGGTATGCTCCGTACACGCCCGACTTCGCCGACGGCCGGTACTCAGCATCCTTCACATGGAACGCCTTGATATACGGAGCGTAGGTGTCGATGAATCCGACATAATCCATGCACTGCAGAACGAAGTGCGAGGGATCGTAATTGATCCCCACGCGCTTATGATTGCCGGTCGCTTCCAGAAACTTTTCGAAACTCGCGCCATCATGCACATCCTCACCGGGGTGCAGCTCATACGCCAGATCGATGCCGTTATCGTCCGCGTAATTCAGAATCGGCATCCATCGCTTTGCCAGCTCCGCCCAGCCTTCATCCACCAGACCCGCCGGACGCTGCGGCCACGGATACATAAACGGCCACATGAACGCCCCGGTGAATGACGGTGACGCGGTGAGTCCCAGATTCCGCGACGCCTTGATGACATATTTCATCTGCTGCACGGCCCACTTCGTCCGCGCTTTCGGATTACCCCGAACTTCCGGCGCCGCGAACCCATCGAACAATTCGTCATACGCCGGATGCACCGCGATCAACTGCCCCTGCAGATGCGAGGCGAGTTCCGTAATCGCCAGTCCGTTCGTCTGCCCCTTCAGGTCGTCGCAATAGGTCTTCGACTCAGCAGCCTTCTTGATGTCGATGACGCGGCCATCCCACGAAGGGATCTGCACGCCTTTGTAACCGAGACTCTTCACCCACTCGGTGATATTGGGCAAATTGTTATAGGGTGCGGCGTCGGAAAGAAACTGAGCGAGGAAGATGGCGGGACCTTTGATTTGGGGCATATGAGAATCCATCATTGTATATGAACCGCGCCGAGGCGGGCATAAAGGTCCTGCTGACGCGCCGCGATCCCGCGCCAGTCGTATCGCAGCGCCGTTTCGCGCGCGGCTTGTTCAATCGCGATGCGCCGTTCGCGGTCTGTGGTGAGCGTCCCGACGCCTCGCGCGAATTCTTCCGCATCCCGCGCCAGCAGGAAATCACGGCCCGCCGCGATATCCAGGCCGTTCACGCCTGCGGGCGTGCTGACCACCGCCTTCCCCATTGCCATCGCTTCCAGTACCTTGATATTCGTCCCGGCCGATGCCGTGAGGGGCGCGAGCACGATCGCCGCACGCCGGTACGCGCTCCGCACATCTTCCACGAAGCCCTGGATCTCTATATTCGGCTGGTTCAGATCGAGCGCGACGCGATCCCGGAAGTATTCCAGGTAATATTCATGCCGCGCGCCTCCAATCACGTGGAGCGTGTAGCCCGGCTCCAGCCGCGGCCAAACTTCCTTCAGGAAAAATTCGAGCGCCAGCAGATTTGGCAGATGCGCGAATGACCCAATCAGCAGCAGCCGCCGCGGCTCGGGTTCTGTGTGGTCCGGCGCGAACCGCTCGCAATCCACGCCATTCGGCAGGCATTCCACTCTCGCCGCGCCTGTCACCGCCGCCGTATCGCGCCCGGACATTGTCACGACGCAATCCACGCTCCCCCAGGCTGCGGTCTCGAAGGATGTCCATTTCGCGAGTTGCCCCTGCAGCTCCAGCCGCAACGCATCACTCAGATGTGGATCTGCCAGCAACTGCTTCTGCAGGTCGAATGTAATGTCGTGCTCCACCAGAATCGTCTTCGCCGGATGGCAGGCTTCGACATACTGCGCCATCCAGGTGAATTCCAGTTGCGCGATACACGGCTTCCACTGGTGGACTGCCTGCTTCAGACACGCGCGGAATGTTGCGGAATCGAATTCCTCCACCGCGTCCGGACGCGCCGTATCGCGCCGGTAATGCGTCCCGTGCCGCCGCACCAGCACAATCTCGCGGCAGATTCTGAGCAGCGCTTCCGGGGGCGGAGCAAGCTTATCCACGAACGCCACCAGAATCAGCCCCACCGTCTCCGCCGCGCCGCGCAACAGATTGAACATTCGAACTGCGCCGCCATGCGAGAGAGGGTAGGGAAGATAAGGGCTGGCGATCAGCACCGTCATCCCTCGCTCCAGCCCTTCACCTCGAAACAGCGCGACATCCCCATTCGTGAGCGCCAGAATTTCCGGTTCCGCCAGCACGCCAGCCACCGCTGCCGGTGACTTCGCAATGGCCGGTACATCGCGAAGCGCATCGAGCGCCGCGCCGCGCCCCGCTGCAGCCTGTAACTGCAGGCGGCGAATTCCGCCCGTCCATAATTCCCGGAAAAGAGCCGGGTCGCTTACCGCCTTCGCGACAAACCGCAGATAATTTCGCTCCACAAAGAAATCGATCTGCCGCTCCGAATAAAACCGCGAAGTCGTACTGCGGTGCCGATGTTCCACCACGGCATTGCCGCAGTAGACCGATGGCCAGCCGCGCTTCCATGCCTCGTATCCGAAATCGAGATCTTCCACATAGGCCGGATCGTAAATCTCCGATACTCCGCCAATCGCCAGCAGTTTCTCGGTATCGAACAGCGAACACCCGCCGCTGCCGTAAAGCACCCAGGTGAGATCTTCGCCAGGCAGCGGGTCGTCGCACCGCACCGGGAAATCCATTTCGTTCGCACGACGCCAGACTGCCTTACCGGTCTCCTCGCGCCGCACTCCCGGCGGAAAAACGATCTGTGCCGTCGCACAGAAAAGATCCGGCACGCGATCGAACGCTGCGCCGAGCGCCCGAACGAACCCCGGCTCCACAATCATGTCGTTATTGAGCAGGAGCGTGTGCTGCGTGCGCGCTTCGCAAATCCCCAGATTCACCGCCTGCGCGAAGGATAAAGGATCGGGGCTTTCCATCACCCGGATAGCCGGATACTCAAGCGCCAGCCATTGCGCCGTCCCATCCGACGAGCCGTTATCGACCACGATGATCCCGGCGTCCCCTGCATCCTTCAGCAGCGGCGGCAGCATCTCCCGCAGCAGTTCACGTCCATCGCGGCTCGGAATTACAATCGTGACTCCCGCAGTTCGCTGTCTGCCATCGCCGCGCCTTTCTCTTGCAACTGGAATCCGGGCGCGCGCCGCCACAATCCCCTTCATCTGCGCCAGCCGCGCCCTTACCGGAATCTCCGCCTCCGCCGGATGCACGGCCCGGCGCAGCCACGCATGCACACGTCCGCCTCTCCGCAACTGCCGCGAAGCCGCGCGTAATCTGCGCCGCAGCAGCAAACTCCGCAACGCCCCTGGCGCCGCGTGCCGCATCTCCTCGTCGTAAGCATGCAGCACACCCGGCGCCAGTTCCTCGGCCGCGCGCCGAAGATCGCCCAGCGCGCTCCGGCTGTCGTAAACGACACCGGCTGCGGCAATCAGACGGCCCCCCAGCGCCGCCTTCACCCCGGCCAGATTCTGTTCGAACGGCCGCTGCACATGCCACGGAATCCATTCGCCGGCCGCCATCTCAAATTCGGAAACGACACACAGCGGGAGATCGCTGCGTATCGAGAGGAAATGCTCCAGCACGAGAGCGTTCAGTTCAGCCGTACCCGAAGCAAACAGCACCCGCACCGGCCCTGATTTTTGTGAATCGCTCAGATCGGAGGCTGAAGGCACGCTTCGGCATCTCCCGCCTGGAATGCCCGCCACATCTCGAGAGCCTGAATTGCGAAGGTTGTCGATACCGGATTCACGTGCGGCGAAGGCACACCGGCGCGCTTGCCGAAAAGGAATCCACCGCTGAATCGCGGATCTTCGCTTTCCACCTGAAACGCCGCGAGCGCGGCCGCCTCTTCGCTTGCCGCCGCCCGATCGACTGGAATCACGTGAGACGCCCGCACGCGCGCCCGCAGGATCTGCGCATACACATCACTGCGGCAAAACTCCGGCGCCAGTTCGCGCAGTTTTGCCGCCGCTTCATCCAGCACGAACCGGTACGTCTTCGCCACGTCCGCCTGCTCCAGGAGCGGCGACATCGCTTCCAGAAAATACGAGTACGCGTGCAGCCGGTCCACGATCTTCAGGCGCTCGTTGGCGCCCGCCAGAAATCCGCGGCAGGTGTGCATTCCGGATTCAATCATGTGCAGATACTGGCGCTTCAGCGTTTCATCGCCCGTTATCTCGGCGAGTTCCCACCAGGCTAGCGCAGACTTCGCCTGATGGCAACCGGGCGCTGTGGACCACTGCGCCGTCCGCTTCAGCGGTTTCTGGTCCGGCAGTGTCAGAATGGCATGATAATCCCGCCCCGTCCAGAATGCCTTCATTCCATGGGCTGCCGCTGTCGCCAAATCCAGAATCCGGTCGTCTTTCTCGAAGTGCCAGTAGGCCACCAGCCCACGGATAATAATGCCGGAATCGAAGAAATAGGTGAGGTGGCGGCTTTCTTCGGTCGGTGAAGGATGCTCGTAAGGGAATAGATTCTGCGTTCGGTCCCACGCCTGGTTGATCAGAAAACTGATCGTATTGCGCGCCGCATCCAGATACTCCCGCTCCCCCGTCGTGCGATACAGGAACAGCAGTGCCTTGGCGGCATAGGCCGAGATCTCTGTGGAGACCGGCAGATTCTTCTGAATTTCAGAACGGTAGTAGCGGGAAAAACCGCCGGAGGGCTCCTGAATCCCGGATTGCAGAAACCATCGCCCGGCCCGCGCCAGCGAGAATGCGGACAAGGATTGAGTTTATCATTTGCTGACGGAGACTTCGCCCGCGCCGGTACTGGTAACGGTGCTCGGAGTCACAGTGGAATCAATGAACGCGGCCGATTTTTGTCAGCGGCCAGTAGACGAGCACGGCCTTGCCGTAAATCTCCTTGCGCGCCACGAAGCCCCAGGTGCGGCTGTCGCTCGATGAATTCCGGTGATCGCCGAGCACGAAATAATCCCCGGGCGGCACAATTTCCGTTTCCATCGAATCGTGATCGCGATAGGCATCGAGAACGTAGGGCTCGTCGAGCTTCTTTCCGTTCACGTACACCTCGCCGGAAACAATCCGCACTGAATCGCCCGGGATCCCGACGATGCGT
>DASZVV010000298.1:0-42905 GCA_035546955.1 Bryobacteraceae bacterium | reverse complement strand
ATGATCGGAGCTGCGGTTACGGGGGTTTCTTTCGGAGTCTACAGTGGAGCTCCGGAAATCGATGTGAATAGCGGACTGGGTGCGCTTACGCTGCTCTCAGGCGCGGTGCTCGTTCTTCGTTCCCGTTACCGGAAGTAAGTTTTTTCTTTGGTGCGGCCTGCGATAGAGGGCGCTCCGCTAAATTGATTCTTTGCGGACTCTATCGCAGCGCGCCGCCCTTCCCGGGCTAATGCCCCGTTTCGCCGTCCTTGCTTTCCTTCTGACGGTGGAATTGGGCTGGGCTTCTCTCGCCTTTGACGGCTCGTCTCTCCTCGGCCAACCGGGTTTCCTCACGCAATTCCTTGCCGCCTGGGCTGCCCGCGCTGTCCGGTTCCTGTTTGTCTTCCTTGCCACCACTGCTACTTTTTCTTTTCTGGACCGCCGCGGCCAACTGACCGCTGCCGGGCGGATGATCGGCTTCCCTCCCCTGCGCTGGCCGCATCTCCTGATCCATCTCGCCGCCGTAGCGCTGTGCGGATGGAGCGGAGTTCTGCTCTACGGGCGGCAATCCGCCTCGCCGGACCTCCTGGTGATCGCGATCGGCCTGTCAGCGGGCGCCGCCGTTGCCGCCGCCGCGCTCTGGCTCCTTCCCACCTCTGCATGGAAGCGCATCCTGGCCATTCCCGGTGAAATCTGGGGCTATGCGGCCGCCGCCGGAATCGCCGTCATTTTGGGACAGGGCCTCGTCCAGAAGCTCTGGCTGCCGCTTTCGAAAATTACTTTCCAGATCGTCCAGATTTTACTGCGGCCGGTCACAACCCTCACGGCGGATCCTGCCCATCTGGCCCTCAGCAAGGGCGAATTCGGGGTCATCATCTCGCCGGAGTGCTCCGGACTGGAAGGAATGCTGCTCCTCCTGCTGGTCGGCGGGCTGTGGCTGATTCTGTTCCGGAAGGAATGCCGGTTCCCGCAGGCTCTGCTGCTGCTGCCGGTGGGCGCGCTCATCCTGTTCTTCCTCAATTCCGTGAGGATCGCGACCCTGATCCTGATCGGCCTCGCCGGCGCCGAGCAAATTGCCGTGAAGGGTTTCCACTCCCAGGCGGGCTGGATTTCTTTCAACTTCGTCTCGCTGGGACTTTGCGTGGCTGCACAGCGGATGGCGTGGTTTTCGAAACGCCCACGGAAGGAAAAGCCGGCCCGCAGTCTCACCGAAGCTTATTTGGTTCCCTTTCTTTCGATCCTCGCGGCCGGCATGGCAGCGCGGGCGATGTCCGCGGGATTCGAATGGGCGTACCCGCTGCGCCTGATCGTGCCGCTGGCCGTTTTCTGGTATTACCGGCGCTCCTATCGGAGCATCGACTGGCGCTTTTCGCCGGGCGGATTGTGGATCGGGATCGCGGCCGGCCTTCTCGTCCTGGCGCTGTGGGTCGGCGTCGATATGGCCTCCGGCACGCCCGCGGCGCGGATGCCGAACGAACTGAAGGACGCTGCGCCGGGGCTGCGGGTCCTGTGGATCGCTCTGCGGGCGGCGGCAGCGATCGTAACAGTGCCCATCGTGGAGGAACTGGCGTTCCGCGGATACCTGATCCGCCAGATCATGGCGCGCGATTTCGAGAAACTTCCGCCGACAGCATTCACCTGGCCGGCCCTGATCGTTTCGTCCGTCGTCTTCGGACTGCTGCACGGTGGCCGCTGGATCGCAGGCGTCGCCGCCGGTCTGATTTACGGGCTGGTTTTCGTGCGCAGGGGCCGCATTGCGGATTCCATCCTGGCGCACGCGATTACGAATGCCCTGCTGGCTGCGATGGTGGTGTTCGGCGGCGCCTGGCAGTACTGGTAGAGCAGGTCACGCGATAATAGGGTGATTGCCTGAACTGACTTCCGACGCCACTGCCGCGCTGGAACTTCTCGAATGGCTCGCGGCCGATCACGGCCGCCTGCAGCAGTTTTCCCCCGAAGAACGCGAGCGGTTCCACAAGGCGATAGCGCAGCTTTACAATCCGGATCCGAAAACTCGGCGCGCCATGCTGAAGGCCGCGGAGCGCGAGCGCTCGGCGAAGCGGCTCGAAAAAGTAGATTCGGTGCTGCACGAAACAGGTATTCGGACACTTCGCCGCAAACCGGTTTTCACGACGCCCAACTATTTCCCGCCGCCCTCCGAAACCGAGCCTGACGCGCGCGACACAGGCGCCCCCGAGGCTCATCACTGCTACATCTGCAAGCGGCATTATTCCGAAATCCACCATTTCTACGATCAGATGTGTCCGGAATGCGCTGCGTTTAATTTCGCCAAGCGTTCGGAGCTGGCGGACCTTCACGGGCGCGTGGCGCTCCTCACCGGCGGGCGCGTGAAGATCGGCTATCAGGCCGGCATCAAGCTGCTGCGATGCGGGGCCACGCTCATTGTGACCACGCGTTTTCCGCGTGACGCCGCCATGCGCTACTCGAAGGAAGCCGATTTTCAGGACTGGGCGCACCGGCTGAAGATCTTCGGGCTCGACCTGCGCCATACGCCGAGCGTGGATGCTCTCGCCCACCATCTCACCGCAACGCTGCCGCGCCTCGATTTCATCGTCAACAATGCCTGCCAGACGGTGCGGCGGCCGCCGGAGTTCTACGCCCACATGATGGAAGGCGAGCGTGCGGCCACCGGGCACATGCCAGCGCCGGCTCAGATGCTTCTGGGCGAAGTCGCCGGTGGCGAGGCGCTAACGGTTCAGGATGGCATCGCGCGGGCTGCGGAGCTCTCCCAGGTGCCGCTTCTGCCCGAGGATTTCGCCGCCTCGCGCGAGTTGTTCCCGGCAGGACAGCTCGATCAGGATCTCCAACAGGTCGACCTGCGGGGGCGGAATTCCTGGCGGCTCCTGATGGATGAAGTGCCGGCCGTCGAACTTCTCGAAGTGCATCTGATCAATGCGATTGCGCCGTTCATCCTGAACGCGCGGCTCAAGGGCCTGATGATGAAGACTCCGGACCGCGATAAGCACATCGTCAACGTGTCCGCCGTAGAGGGACAGTTTTACCGGAAATCGAAGACCACGCGGCATCCGCACACGAATATGGCAAAGGCGTCGCTCAACATGATGACCCGCACCGCCGCCGCCGATTATCACGGCTGCGGCATCCACATGAACGCGGTGGATACCGGCTGGGTGACGGACGAAGATCCGGTGGAGATCGCGGCAAAGAAAACGGCCGACCAGCGCTTTCACCCACCGCTCGATATCGTGGATGGCGCGGCGCGCATTGTCGATCCGATCATCGGCGGGATCAATAGCGGCAATCACATCTGGGGGCAGTTTCTCAAAGACTACAAGCCGGCGGACTGGTAGCGGCTATTCCGTAACACGCAGTTTATCGAGAAAGTGGAACAACGCCACGCCAATCAGCGCGTGCACCACTGCCAGGAACGCCTCTCCCCCCAGGTCAAAGGCCACGGCCTGATCGAGCACCGCGCGCTGCAGCACCCAATACAGAAACTGGTGGAAGAGATAGAACACCAGACAAAGCAGCATCCGGACGAACGGATGCTCAACATCGAACTGCAGCCCGACGGAAGCCGAGAAGTAGCCGACCATCGTCTTGCAGAGCCCGTACATCCCAATGTAGAAGCGCGAGAAGGAATCCTGCGCAACGCCAAGAATGAGCCCGATTGTGAGGCCGCGAATCTGGGACCGGCTCATCAGCGCGAAATAGATGGTAACGAGAAGAGGCAGATCGATCTTCGCCATGAAGCGAAGCGTCTGGAACAGCGGCAGGTAAATCTGGATGAGCAGCGCCACGAGCGGCACCACGAAGAACACCCAGATGGGATAACGGGAGCGCCGCACCTGGCGCGCGTCGTCAACAAGAATACGGCCGGCGTAGGAGCCCATCAGTGCGCCGTGATGCCTCCCGATGCGGGCCGTGCGACGCGCCCGCTGTAACCGCGTGCGGCAAACGGCGCTCCCGGCCCCGCTGCGATGCGGCCGCTGGCCGCGTGTGCCGAATACGATGCCGTGGGCGCAACAGCCCCACGGAAGCCGCTGTAACCGCGGGCCGCGGGCGATCCGGTCGTTCCCGTTGCGCCGCGGATTCCGCTCGCGCCGTAAGGCAGCCCCGGAGCATTCACGCCCGGCACTTTGATGTTGAAATTCGGCGCGGTACCTTCGCCATAGACATGATTCTGCGCGGCGCCGATCTCGCGGTACTGATCGACAATCTTGTCGGCCTGCGTGCCGGTGGTTGCGGCGCCCAGGGACCCGGTGCTGCCGCTGGCGCCCTCAGCGCCGGAGATATCCGGGGCGAGAAAAACGGGAGCGTCGGAGGGCGGCGCGTCCGGAATCTCCTGATGAACGGGGTCGAGAATCACGAACACTTCTTCAGGCGCAGCGTCAGCCGCGAAGGCCTGAAGATAGATAGTCTGGAACGTCGGGCCGTCCTCCACGCTGGTGACGCGGCCAACGGGCATGCCTCGCGGGAAGACGCGATCTTCGCCGGAAGTATAGAAGACCTCACCCTTTTCCACCTTCTGGCCGGTGGGAACATAGTCAACTTTTTCGTTGCCGGTCCCCTGCCCTTTCACGACACCGCGCGTATGGTTTTTCTGCGATTCCACCGCGGCGGCGAAGCCGGGGTCGGTCACCGAAAGCACCTGGCTCGCGAGATTGTAGACCTCGAGCACCTTGCCCACGATGCCATCTGGCGTCACCACCGCCATGCCTTTGCGAACGCCTGAAAAGGATCCGACATCAATCAGCACCGAGTGCGTTCCCATGCCGGTCGTGGTTCCAATCACGCGGGCGCCGATCATGCGCGAAGGCGAATGGGCTTTGAATCCGGCCAGCGTGCCGAGTTTCTGGGCTTCGGCGAGTTCATTCTTCAGAAGCTGATTCTCCAGCCGGAGACGGTCACGCTCCCGCCGGACTGTCTGGAGTTGCTCGCGGCCGTGAGAGCTGAAGAAATCGGTGAACACACCGGATACGCCGGACCGCACATTCTCAATCGCCGTGGCCACAGGAGTGACCGCGCTCACCGCCCAGATGCGCAGCAGCGGCACGTCATTATCGTTCCGGACCTGCCAGGCGATGGCCGCAATCTGGGCAATAATCGCCACAAACAGCACGGTGATATTCCGGTACCGATGCAGGAGTGATTCCATGGCGACTGAAGCGGATCTCCGCTGCTGATTGTCTCTCTACTCCTGATTATTACTGATCGCCGCTACTGGTCAATGGAAATCCGGCGCAGCAACTTGAAATCGCTGAGCATTTTCCCGGTGCCGAGCACGACGGAAGCCAGCGCGTCATCGGCGATCGAAACCGGGAGACCCGTTTCTTCGCGAATGCGGACGTCGAGATTCTTGATCAGCGCGCCGCCCCCGGTGAGCACGATGCCGCGGTCGCTGATATCGGCGCTGAGTTCGGGCGGGGTACGCTCAAGGGCTACGCGGATGGCGTTCACGATGGTGGCGATGCACTCCGAGAGCGCCTCGCGGACTTCGCTGTCGTCGATCTCGACGGTTTTCGGAACGCCTTCGATCAGATTGCGGCCTTTGACTTCCATGGTCAGCGGCCTGTCGAGCACCCAGGCGGAGCCGATCTGCATTTTGATCTGCTCGGCGGTGCGTTCGCCGATCAGCAGGTTGTGCTTCCGCTTCATGTACTGCATCACGGCGTCGTCCATTTCATTGCCCGCCACCCGAACGGAGCGCGAGTAGACGATGCCGGAAAGCGAGATGACCGCGATATCCGTGGTACCGCCGCCGATATCCACCACCATGTTGCCGCCGGGCTCGGTAATGGGCAGGCCCGCCCCGATGGCCGCCACCATGGCCTGTTCGACCAGGTGCACTTCGCTGGCTTTCGCGCGATAAGCGGAATCCATGACAGCGCGCTTTTCCACCTGCGTGATTTCGCTGGGGACGCCGATGACAATGCGCGGATGCACCAGCATCTTGCGGTTGTGCGCCTTGTGGATGAAGTAGTTCAGCATCTTCTCGGTGACCCGGAAGTCCGCAATGACGCCGTCCTTCATCGGCTTGATAGCGACGATGTTGCCGGGGGTGCGGCCCAGCATCTCCTTCGCTTCCTTCCCCACGGCTTCCACCTCGCCGTTGGTCTTATTGAGCGCGACGATTGAGGGTTCGTTTACGACAATGCCCTTCCCCTTCGCGAACACCAGCGTGTTGGCGGTGCCAAGATCGATGGCAAGATCCGATGAAAAAAGACTGAAAAGCGATCGGAGATTCATGTAAGTTGTTCAAAATACGAGGGGAAAAGATTGCCGCAAAGCGTACTAGTAATAGTAGCATAACCCGGAGAAAAACCCGCCCGCTGAGGCTCTCGAACCACAGGATGAGATACTTTTCAGGAGCGGGACTATAACCGCCCCTTCCAAATGAAACAGCATCCGATTGGCATCATCATGAACGGCGTCACGGGACGCATGGGCACCAATCAGCATCTGGTGCGATCGATTGTGGCAATTCGCAATCAGGGCGGCGTCCTGCTGCCGGATGGGACGGCCCTGATGCCGGACCCCGTTCTGGTCGGCCGGAATGAGGACAAGCTGAACGCTCTGGCGGGCACACACGGGATTACGCGCTGGACAACGGACCTCCAGAGCGCGCTCGACGATCCGCAGAATTCGATCTATTTCGATGCCCAGACCACGCAGCGGCGCGTGGCGGACGTAACGCGCGCGATCAAATCCGGCAAGCACGTTTATTGCGAGAAGCCGATTTCGGAGACGGTGGAAGAAGCGCTGGAACTCGCACGTCTGGCGAATGAAAAAGGCGTGAAGCACGGCGTGGTGCAGGACAAGCTCTTCCTGCCGGGCATCATGAAGCTCAAGCGGCTGATTGCGAGCGGATTCTTCGGACGCATTCTTTCTGTACGCGGGGAATTCGGGTATTGGGTTTTTGAGGGAGATCTGCAGCCGGGGCAGCGGCCGTCCTGGAATTACCGCGCCGAGGACGGCGGCGGCATCACCATCGACATGCTTTGCCACTGGCGTTACGTGCTCGATCATGTGTTCGGGCCGGTGAAGCGCGTGAACTGTCTTTCGGTCACTCATATTCCGGAGCGCTGGGACGAGGCCGGCAAACCCTATAAAGCGACGGCGGATGATGCGGCGTATGCCTGCCTCGAAATTGAAGGCGGAATTGTCGCGCAGTTCAATTCCGCATGGACGGTGCGGGTAAATCGCGACGAGTTGTTCGAAATGCAGGTGGATGGAACGCTCGGGAGCGCCGTGGCCGGATTGCGCAACTGCAAAACGCAGCATCGGGTGAACACGCCCAAGCCCGTGTGGAACCCGGATGTACCGAATCCGATCGATTTCCGCGCGACGGGCTGGGAAGAAGTGCCCGATAACACCACGTTTGAGAACGCCTTCAAAGTGCAATGGGAGATGTTCCTGAAGCATGTGGCGGCGGGGACGCCGTATGTCCACGATCTGCTGGAAGGCGCGAAAGGCGTGCAACTGGCGGATCTGGCGCTCGAATCCTCGAAAACCGGAAAGTGGATGGATGTGCCGGAACTGAAGATCCCGGGGAAGAAATGACCAGCCTCCGGCAGCGCCTGAGCCTGAATCAGATCACGCTGAACCAGCTTTCGCTCCGCGAATGCGTGGACCTGTGCGTGAAGCACGATGTGAAGTGGATTGGCCCGTGGCGCAACAAGGTGGCGGAAACGGGGCTCGAAGAGAGCGCGCGGATCATTAAGGACGCCGGGCTCGGCGTGTCCGGACTCTGCCGCGGCGGCTACTTCCCTGCCGCGACACCGAGGGAACGGCTGGAGCGGATTGACGACAATCTACGCGCGATTGAGGAGGCGGCGAAGCTGGGTACGAATACGCTGGTGCTCGTGTGCGGACCGGCGCCGGATCGCGATATCGACGGTGCGCGGAAGATGGTGGCGGATGGGATCGCGGCGGTACTGGATCACGCGCGGGCCTGCGCGGTGCGGCTGGCGATCGAGCCGCTGCATCCGATGTTCGCGGCGGATCGCAGCGTGATTTGCCTGACGGACGAGGCGCTGGAGATTGCCGGGAAGTTCGATGCGACGGAAGTCGGCGTGACGCTGGATGCGTTCCATATCTGGTGGGACCGGTATCTGTATTCGAAGATTCAGAAGTGCACCGGGCGGATCTTCGCGTATCATGTCTCCGATTGGGCCGTGCCGCTGCCGGATGTGTTCGCAGGCCGCAGCATGATGGGGAATGGCGTGATCGAACTGAGGCGCATTCGCGAGGCGGTGGACGCGGCGGGATACTCAGGGCCGATTGAGGTGGAGATTATGAATCACTCGATCTGGAATCGCGCGGGCGATGATGTGATGGCGGAGATGGTGCGGGCGTTCGAAGACAACGTGTAAGAACACCTGAACATATCCTTCGAGCGGAAGTGCCGGACCGGCTCCAATTCCGGAAAGCCGGCGCAGTACCTCAGGCAAAATGAAGTGCACGGCGGTGTTGTCGGCGGGTTGTGTTCCACCTCCGCGCAATCAGCGAAATGGCCCGGTTACGCTGGCCGGGCCCGACTGCATTGCAGTCATTTGTCGAATATACTCCAATCACGAAACGACGATTTCACGGCCATCATCTTCGAGCGCCTGCAGCCGGATTTCCGTATACTCTGCCGGAAGCAGCGAAGGGAATCGTTCAGCCCATTCGAGCAACACCAGCGCGCCACTGCGGAAGAGATCATCCAACCCTAACGTCTCCACTTCGCGGATCTCATCCAACCGGTAAAGATCGATATGAAACACCGGCCTGTCCCCACCGTACTGGTGAATCAGCGTAAACGTCGGGCTTGAAACCATCTCCGCTGAAGCTGCGCCGCGTCCCTCCACAATCCCTTTCGTCAGCGTCGTCTTCCCCGCCCCGAGATTGCCGATCAGAAGCACTACCCCATTCAGTTCATTCGCCAGCTTTCGGCCGAGTTCGATGGTGGCTTCGGGAGAGTCAGTCACGAAAGTTCGTGATGGCACGAATCCCCTCCGGCAGATAGCGCAGCAGGTCGGTGGCGATGACCGGCTGTTCGCCGAGATGGCGGGCGGCGATCTCTCCGGAGAGTCCGTGGAGATAGACAGCGGCCGCCGTGGCGCGATCGAGATCGCCGGGGAACTGCGCGGCCAGGCCCGCGGTCATACCGGTCAGGATGTCACCCGTACCGCCGGTCGCCATCGCGGGTGAGCCGGTCGTGTTGATCCAGGCGCGGCCATCGGAGAAAGCGATCACGGTGCCTTCGCCTTTGAGGACGAGCGTAAGGGTGTGCGCGGAGGCGAATGCACGCGCCGGGCCGATTCGGTCCGCCTGAATTTCCGGAATGGGACGATTCGCGAGCCGCGACATCTCGCCGGGATGAGGCGTCAGAATACGCGGCGCCGGTGGATGAGGCCACGGGCTGTGGACGAGGCAATTTAACGCGTCCGCGTCGATCACCATGGGCTTTTCGCTTGTGGCGTAGAGCGTCTGGACGACGTCGGCCGTTTCGGAGGCCGTTCCGATGCCCGGACCGATGGCGATCAGAGTCCGCTTTTCGGCGAGGCCGCGGATAACATCGAGAGCATCCCGGCCGATCTCGCCCCCTGCGGTTTCGGGAAGCGGCTCCGTCATGATCTCCGGGCTCGTGGCGGCGACCACATCGAGGACGGATTTCGGACAGGCGACGGTCACCAGCCCCGCCCCCGCGCGGAGAGCCGCGATCCCGCACATGGCGGCAGCGCCCGATTTGCCGCGCGATCCCGCGACAACGAGAACGTGCCCATAGCGGCCTTTGTTGGCGTCCGTCGCGCGTGGCCTGAAGAGGGGCGCAATGCTTTCCGGATCGATCAGCCCCAGAGGAGTTTCCGGAAGCAGCGAAGGCGGCGTCCCGATCTGCCGGATGTGCAGGTCTCCCATGAGCCCACGCGCCGGATGCAGTGCATGGCAAATCTTCGGCGAGGTGAACGTCACAGTGGCATCGGCGCGGACGTATTCCCCCGGAGGCGCAGCGCTGTCACCCGCAAGTCCGGACGGGATATCGACCGCCACCTTCGCGCCGGTCCGGTTGTTGATCGCCCGTATCCCATCGAGCGCGGGCCCGCTCGCCGGACCTTTCAGACCGGTGCCAAGGATCGCGTCGACGATCAGTGTGGGCGTGGCGCTGAACTCGCGCGTTTCGCGGAGACCGGCGGCGTGCAGCATCCTCAGATTAGCGGCTGCGTCGCCGGCGAGCTCCGAAGGATCCGGAACCAGAACAACTTCGAGATGCGGCGGATGAAAGCGCGCGTGAAGAACACGGGCGATCGCGAGACCGTCGCCGCCGTTGTTGCCCTTGCCGCAAACAACAGCGATGCGTTGGGCGGCCACCGGCGCGAAATGCTGCGCGATGTATTCCACGACGCGATGGGCGGCGTTTTCCATCAGGATGATGCCCGGAATGCCCGCGTCGATCGTGGCCCGATCCGCCGCATTCATCTGCGCAACAGTGAGGACCGGCGTCATGCGAGGCTCCGGACAACCATAAGGGTCATATCGTCGGCCTGCTCGGCGGAGGAACTCCAGCTGCGGACCGCTTCGAGCACTTTGGCAACGATCGTGGTCACAGGCGCGCCGCGGTACCGCATCACCACATCCGCCAGGCGGGTGGCGCCGAAATCTTCTCCGTAAGCATTTTCGGGCTCTGTGATGCCATCGGTATAAGCGACCAGCACATCGCCGGGCTCCATCGGGATCGTCTGTTCCTCATAGACCAGAGACGGAAACGCGCCCACCACCGAACCGGTGACATCGAGAAACCGGTAGCCGTCGCGCTGGATCAGGAGCGGAGGAAGGTGCCCGGCGTTGGTATAGGTGAGGCTTCGATTTTCGTCGTTGTAAAGGCCGAAGAAAAACGTAGCATACTTCTCGGGCGAGGTATTTGCATAGAGCAGCCGGTTGAGGCGCGCGACGCTCGCTGAGGGGCGGTAATCCTCGCTGCCTTCGGAAAGCTGTGTGCGCATGATGGACTGGATGGACGCCATCAGCAGCGCGGCCGAGATGCCTTTGCCCGCCACATCACCCAGCGCCAGGGCCAGTTCGCCGTGTGCCGCCGCGAAGTAATCGTAATAGTCGCCGGAAACGCTGCTGGCCGCATGGCAGACGCCCATCATTTCCACTGTGCGGGCAGAGGGCGGGCGGAGCGGGAACAGACGCGTCTGTACTTCGCTGGCGATGGCGATTTCCGATTGCAGCCGCTCCCGCTCGCGCGCAACCGCCACGAACTGGCCGAGTTGCTCCGCCATGTTGTTGAACGAGCGGCTGAGGTCCGCAAGCTGATCGCGTCCCTTCGCCGGAATGCGGTGGACGAGATCGCCCTGCCCGATGTGCGTGGTGCCTTCGTAGAGGTTGTGCACCGCACCGGTGATTCGGCGCGTCATGGAAATTCCGATGTAGATGGAGACGATCCACGCGATTCCCAGCAGCGCTGCCACCACGTAGAACGCCGTCAGGATGCCTTCCAGACTGCTGCCGATTTCCGTCTGTGTGATGATGCCGAAAAGCGCAGAAGGGCGTGTGATCAGAATGGCGGGCGTCACCATTTCCGAGTTCGGTCGGTCCCACGAGGCGATACGAACGAGCGGCAGCCACGTCAGTTCCATATCGATCACGCTTTGCGGCGGCGGTAAAAGACCGGCGCTCGAGTCGCCGAAATACACATCGCCCACGCGAACCGGTTTGCCGGTCTTCGTTTCAACCTTTTCATGCGGCGGCACCGGAAGTTTGATGCTACCGAGTCCCCGTACCAGGTTAGCCTGGTCTTCCAGCGTGAGCGACCGCAGAATGAGCGCCTTGTTATGGCCGCGCGTCGCGAGAGACATCAGGTAATGGTTACCGTCTTTGTAGATGATGCCCGTGTAATCCGCCCATCCCCGGGGCGGCATATCGAGCGTGGAGTTCGCCGGATAACGAAAGACCGAATCGCCGGTAACCAGAACCTGAAAATCCGGAATGCCCGTTGCGGTCAGATGGCGCGCGGTGGAAAGCCGGTCCTCCGGCAGTTCCGCCGCGAGGAGCCGCGCAGCCTTCTCCACCTCCTGGTTTCGCCGATCGATCGCGGCGCTCACCAGATAGCTTGCCATCTGGCCCATCAGGAGATACCCGGCGACGAAAATCATTGCCAGAATCAGCGTGATCGGCACCACCGCGATGAACATATAGGTGACAATCAGGCGATTGCGAACCTTCCAGATCAGGCGCGATCTCTCGCGGAAGGCGATGGTGACCGCCCAGACCGCCAGCACGGCCGTGAGACCGAGGCTGCCGGCCCCCAACGCAAACAGCAGTACGTCCACAGCGACCAGCGCAAGGAAGACCATGCGCCAGGCCGTGATTTTCATACCGCCGATGGTTGGCCAGTTCAAGACTACTCTCTGCTCCTGTCGGGGACCTGCTCTTTGGACGGAATCGGCTCGTCGGGTTTCACGCTCGGAGCGATGGCCGGCACTTCGGCTTCCGGCGTCCCGATCTGCTCGGTCAGCGTGCGCTGGAGAATTTCGAGCGCGGATTCCGGCGTGTCAGCGAAGTGGAAAAGGTTCATGTCGTCCGGCGAGATGGTGCCGTACTTCACCAGCGCTTCGAAATTGACTACTTCCTTCCAGAACGCAGTGCCATAAAGGATGATCGTAATTTTCTTGGCGATTTTGCGCGTCTGAACCAGCGTCAGAATTTCGAACAGCTCGTCCATGGTGCCGAAGCCGCCCGGAAACACCACCAGCGCTTTCGCCATATAGGCGAACCAGAACTTGCGCATGAAAAAGTAGTGAAATTCGAAGCTCAGCTCGCGGGTGATATAGGGGTTCGGAAATTGCTCGAACGGCAGGCCGATGTTGAGGCCGATGTTTTTTCCGCGCGCGTCGGACGCTCCGCGGTTGGCGGCTTCCATAATGCCGGGGCCGCCGCCGGAGCAAACGACGAACCGGTAGGTCCGTTCGCGGAAGGTCTTGGCCCACGTGGTCACCAGCGACGCAAGAGTCCGCGCGTCTTTGTAATAACTGCCCAGTGGACCGTCCTCCTGGATGCGCGCGGAGCCGAAGAAAACCACGGTGTCGCGGATGCGCTGGCGGCGCAGATGGGAGAGCGGTTCGAGGTACTCCGAGATGATCCGCAGCGGTCGAGCGTCGGGGCTCTGGAGGAACGGCTCGTTTTTATAGGCGAGGAGCGGACGGGAGTCCGGCATCGGATTTTCAGACATGATCTTTTTTCGCGGCCTTCTTCAGTTCGCGGACGTCGCGAAGAATTTCGGGCAATTTCTGGAAAGCGGTGATGGCGCGCAGCCAGTCGGAAGCGTCGAATGCGGGCGATCCGGAGAGCCTGGCCTTCGGGGCGACATCACCCCCGATGCCGCTCTGGGCGTAGACCGTGGCGCCTTCGTGAATCGTGAGATGACCCGATACGCCCACCTGACCAGCGAGGAGCACATCCTTTTCAAGGATGGAACTGCCCGCGAGGCCCGTCTGAGCGCAGATGATGTTATCCTCCCCGACCACGCAATTGTGGCCGACCTGGACGAGGCTGTCGATTTTGGCTCCCCTCCTTACACGGGTTTCCCCCATGGAAGCGCGGTCTATGGACGAAAGGCTTTGTATCTCGACATCGTCTTCTATGACCGTAACGCCGCTCTGGACGATTTTGTGATGCGTTTTATCGGCGCGCTTCGCGAAGCCAAATCCGTCACCGCCGATCACCACGTTGTTCTGGAGAACCACCCGGTTCCCGATACGGCAAAATTCGCGGACCACCGAGTGCGAATGGGCCGTAAAATCGTCGCCGATGATTGCCCCGGGGTAGATCACGGCGTGGGGGTGCAGGACTGCGTTCCGGCCAATGACCACGTTATCTCCGACGGCAACAAAGGCCCCGATCGAGGCGTTCTCGCCAATGGTGGCGGTCGGTGAAACCGCCGCGGACGGGTGGATTCCGGCGGCGGGACGCGGCGGCTGGTAGAAAAATTCGAGGGCGCGGGCGTAGTCATGATACGGATTGGCCGAGATCAGCGTCGCGATGCCTTCCACCGGCTTCGTGGCCAGCACCGCGCTCGCCTGCGTCTGCTTCAGCTTCGGCGCGTATTTCGGGTTGGAAAGGAACGTGAGATAGCCCGGACCGGCCTGTTCGAGGCCCTGGACGCCGACAATTTCCACGTCCGCGGTCTGGCGTGGCGGGAGCTCGATAGAACAGCCGAGGGATGCGGCCAGTTCGTTCATTTTCATGGTCAATCACAAGGGTACACCGGCGCGGCAAGAGGACGATACAATCTGATCCTGCCGGAGGTCGGCTATGAAGTTTCTATACGTTTGTGCGATATGCGCGGTTATCGCGCAGGCCCAGCCTGCCGTTAAGACGATCACGGAGGCGGATTGCACCGCGGCGAAACTGGGCACGGGGATTCCGGTTTCGTCGATCGGGCTGCCGGTTTCCGAAGTCACGCTGGCGCCGCCGCGGTGGCACGCCGAAACCGGGGGCTACTGCTCGATCGAAGGCAGCATGGCGCCGGTGGATCAGAGCAAAACGGCGCGGCCGATTCGATTCGGTGTGGCTTTGCCGGCATCCTGGATGATGAGGGCGGCTCAACTCGGTGGCGGCGGGATGAACGGCGTGATCCCGCGCCTGAATGGACCGGCAAGCCGCGGCGGCACACCGCTGCTCCAACAGGGCTTTGCGACGTACGGCAGCGATTCGGGGCATCAGATCGGCGGGGCGAACGATTGGGTGCTGAACGACGAGGCCATCGCCAACCTCGGCTACATGCAATTGAAAAAGACGCACGATGCCGCAATGGTTCTGATCCGGCGTGTGTATGACGCCGCGCCGCGATTCAATTACTTCTTTGGAACATCGCAGGGAGGCCGCGAGGCGCTGACGGTGGCGCAGCGGTTTCCGGCGGATTACGACGGAATCGCGGCGGAGGTGCCGATCGTCAATTTTTCCACGCTGATGCTGGCGCCCGAGTTGATCCGGATTCAGGAGAAGCCGATTGCGAACTGGGTAACTCCGGCGAAAGTGAACGCGATCCGCGGCGAAGTGATGCGGCAGTGCGATGCTCTTGACGGGCTGGCGGACGGGATTGTCAACAACTACATGGCGTGCCGCGCGATCTTCGATGTGAAAGAGGGCGCCCCGGGACGGCATCCCTGGGCGGCGAAACGGTGCCCGGACAACAAGGACCCAAATCCGGCGGATACGAGCGCGGCGGCGTGCCTGACCGATGGCCAGATCTCCACGCTCGAGATGGTCTACTCTCCCTACACATTCGCGACGCCGCTGGCGAACGGGGTGAAGACGTTCGGGATGTGGTTTCCGAATACCGATCCTTCGGGCAGCGGACTAATTCTGCCGGCTCGGTTCCGGGGCCAGGAAGGCGCGGCGGAGAATGCGCCGATGCACAGCCATCTGGGGGTGCTCGGGGTTACGGGATTCCTGATGCGCGATGTGAATGCGAATCCGCTGGACTATGTGGAGGGCGGACCGCTGAATACGCGGCGGAAGGAGCTTTCCGCCATGCTGGATTCGACCGATCCGGATCTGAGCGCATACCGGAGGCGCGGCGGGAAGTTGATTGTCGTAATCGGGACCAACGATACGCTGGCCTCGCCGGGCGCTCAGGTGGAGTATTACCAGGCGGTATTAAATAAGATGGGCCGCGCGGCGGTGGATTCGTTCGCGCGTTTCTTCGTGCTGCCACAAACGGACCATGGCCTGAATGGAGGATCGTATGGGGCGGTGAGCGCGGCGATTCCAAATACTTACGATCGGGTCGGGATCATCACGGGCTGGGTCGAGAAGAGCGCCGTGCCGGGTAAGTCGGTGAATGTGACGGCTGGGGCACGGAGTTTACCGATGTGTTCGTACCCCGAGTATCCGAAGTATCGAAACGGACCGCCCGAGCAGGCTGGTTCCTATACCTGCAGCAATCCCAGCGATTAGAATGGGGGTGAGGTTATCCGGCTATGGCAAAAGACGACAGCGGTAATGCAATCGCGTGGTTCGTGGCGGGGGCGGCGTTGGGTGCCGTTGTCGCCCTGCTTTATGCTCCGAAATCGGGTAAGGATACGCGCAAACTTCTGAATCGCACCACTCGCGAGGGGCGGGATGCCGTGGAGGCGAGCGGCAAGGAGCTCATGGACAAAGGCCGCGACCTCTACGAACGCGGACGGAAGATTGCCGATGACGCAGCGGACCTTTTCGAACGCGGACGCCGTCTGGTTCGCAACTAACGGATCATCGATTGGCCGCGGATTCCGTTTCTTCCATCGAAGCCGGCGATTTCCGGATTACGCTGGTGCGAGCCGGTTCGTACTGGTGGGACGGCGGTGCGCTGTTCGGCGTGGTGCCGAAAACTCTGTGGTCGCGGCATCAAACGAGCGACGAGCTGAACCGCATCGAAGCCGGGTTCAATTGTTTTGTAGTGGAAGATGGCAAGTCGCGGATCCTGATTGAAACGGGCGGAGGAGTGCGGCATGACGCGCGCGCTCTTGAACGCACGCGTATGCTCCCGGATGTCTCAGCAGCCGGGTCACTTGCAGCGAATGGTTTCGAGCCCGAATCTGTCGACCTTGTCATCAACACGCACCTGCACTGGGATCACTGCGGCGGCAATACGGCAGACTTGCCGGATGGGCGAGTGATGCCGGCGTTCCCGAATGCGCGGTATGTGACGCAGCGCGGCGAGGTGGAACATGCGCGCGAACAGCATCCGCGGGATGCGGTGAGCTATCGGGCGGTGAATTATGAGCCGCTGATTGAAACGGGCCGGATGCATCTGCTCGATGGCGATCAGGAGACCGTGCCGGGAGTGCGGCTGCAGGTGGCGCCGGGACATAATCGCGACATGATGGTGGTGATTGTGGGCGGCGGGCGCGAGAAGTGGTGCCATTTCGCGGACCTTGCGCCTTACGGAGCCCAGATCACGCCGACCTGGGTGGCGGGGTTCGACTTATTTCCGGTCCAGACAATTGAGACGAAGACGGAACTGTTCAGGCGCGCCGCGGCCGAAGGCTGGCATTGCAGCTTCGGGCATGATCCGAAGATTTCGTTCGCGCGAGTCACCGAGCGGGATGGAAAATTCGCGCTCGGTTAGTTCTCGAAAACAGAATCGACCGGTACGATCGTGACGTCTTCCGGCTTCAGACCAAGCGGCCAGACTTCAACCTTTTTATCTTCATCCAGAATGGCCTGCGGTTTGGGTGAATTGTAGTGCATGGGCGTTGCGGCGGAGCTGGTGATGGCTGCTTTGAGCGCCGCTGCATCCTTCGTCACCCCGACGATCTGCAGGTTGTCCGCGCGCAGGTACTTTCTGATGGCGCGGTTCACGTCATTCACCGTCAGCTTCGCGAGCGCCGACTTCAGATATTCGTTGTACTCCGGCATCCCGTAATACTTGCTGTCGATCGCATAGCCTAGCTCGGCTGACTTCGTTTTCGTCAGGAGATTGACGTATTTCGAGAGGAACGAACGTGTCCTCTCGAAATCCTGCTCCGGGATGCCGTTTTTCACGAACTTATCGAGCTCATACATCGCCAGGCGCAGGGCGAAAACCGCATTCGCCGGTTCCACGGGACGGATCCAGATCTGGAAAATCTGCTGGTGACGCGCGATGTTGGGATCGGGCTGGAACTGGAACATGCCGTGGGGAAAGTATTCGATGTAAGCGTAGTCGCCGTAATTCAGTCCGCGAATCTCCCGCATGCGGTTGTAGAGTTCGCCGCCGCTTTCGCGATGCTGGCCAAGCCAGGACTGCGCAACGAGAAGCGCCGGAAAATCGGGATCGCCGCGCTTTACATCGATCGGGAAGCCGAGCGACCACGCGACGGCGCGTGCGTCCTTTTCGACGATTGTCGCCTGATTGTGGTGAAGCGGCGCGGGCTCAGGGAGGTCGAACTTGTCGGCGGGGCCTTCGGGGAGCGCCGCGAAATCCTTCTTCACGCGTTCGGCAAAACCGGCCGGATATCCGCCGGCGAGACCGATGATCAGGTTCGCCTGCGTGTAGTGCTTCTTATAGAATGCTTCGAGATCGGCGACCGTCATCTTCTGCAAAGCCGAAACAGAGCCGAGATCTTCGTGGCCGTAGGGATGGCCCTTGTAAATCACGCTGTAAAGCTCTTCCTTCCCCAGTTCTTCATCATTGTTGCCGCGAAGGCCGACTTTCAGGGCATCGATCTGCTGATCGCGCAGGCGGGTGAAGTCTTCCGTCCGCCAGCCGGGATGCAGAATCGCGTCGCGCATCAGGGCGTAGAACTTGTCCAGGTTGTCGATATGGGTCTGGCCCACAAACGTGGTCATTTCCTTATCGGAGTACGATTCGATTCCGGCCGCCATCGGATAGAGGGCTTCGGTGATTTGCTTGTACGTCATGTCCTTCGTGCCGCCATCGCTCAGCATGGAGGCAGTGAGGGCAGCGGCGCCGGGCTTGCCCGCGGGGTCCGAAGCGGCCCCGGTGGTGAAGACCAGTCGGATCGTCACAAGCGGGCTCTTGCCCGGCAGTTCCACCACGCGCGGCTGCGCGCAGAGAGCAGCGGTAACCAGCAGACCGGCAGCGATGGTGCGCATTACTTTGCACCTCCATCATGGGTCAGAGTGACGACGTCAGAATTTTTGTCGATCAGATATTTCTTCGCCACGCGCTGAATATCGGCGGGCGTGAGTTTCGCAATCATGTCGTAATAGCGGTTGATGGTTTCGGGCGTGCGGCGCAGCGCGACGTAGGATGCCACAGTGGACGCGACCGCCTCGCTGTTGCTGAGGCTGAGGGCGAATTCATAGCGCATGTGCTCCTTCAGAGCCTCCAGCTTCTTCGCATCCACCGGCTTGTCGATGAACGACTGGGCAACGGCCCTGACCTGTGATTCGACCCAAGGAAGATCCTTCGCGTCCTTCACATGGAGAAAGACTTCGAACAGTCCCGGATCGAGATTACTGGGCGCTTCAGCGTCCATCTCCTCCACCTTCTGGTCTTCGACTATCAGCTTCTGGTAAAGCGGCGAGTTCTGGTCATAGCCCAGGTGGGCAATGGCGTCGAGAGCGGCAGTGTCCTCGGTATCGTCTGAGTAAGCAGGGCCATGCCAGGCGACGGCGAGTTGCGGGATGGTGTCCGATTTCCAGTCAACGTGCGCCCGGCGAGCACCGTCCTGCGCGGGCTCGGCTGGAATCGTCGGCTTGTATGTGCCGCGCTTCCACTGGCCCCAGCGCTCATCAACCAGAGAACGAACCTGCTTCGGATTAACGTCGCCCGCCACGATGATGGTGACGTATTCCGGCCTGTAATAGTGGGCGAAGAAATCGCGGCTGTACTGATAGCCCTGCGGCATGTTCTGTACGTCCTGCAGGTAGCCCATTGTGGTGTGGCTGTATGGATGAACCCTGAACGCGGTACCCTGCATGGTTTCGTCCAGCTTGAAGTCCGGGGAGGCGACGTCTTTGTTGAACTCACCGAGCACCGCAAGGCTTTCGGTCTTGAAATCGGCTTCGGAGTAATCGAGATGCTGGAAGCGATCGGCCTCCATCGAAAGAATTTCTGGCAGGTCCTCTTTTGAAAAAGTCGTGTGGAACGCGGTGAGATCGTATGAGGTGTACGCGTTCGATGCGGCCCCCGCGGTCTTCAGAACCTCGGTATATTTCTGCGGCGGATATTCAGCGGTGCCGCGGAACATGAGGTGTTCGAAGAGGTGGGCGAAGCCGGTTTTTCCGGGCGTCACCTCATTACGCGAACCGGCGCCCACCACAATGAACAGAGAAACGATATTCGGGTAATCGGTGGGAATGGTGATGAGGCGAAGCCCGTTCGGCAGATCCTCCTGGGTGTAAGCGTAGGGAAAAATCTTACCGGCGGCGCAGACAAGAGACGCCGAAGCGAGCAGGCATAAAGCCAGCGATCGGAAGAGACGCATTGAGCAAATCCTGATAACAGTCTACTGGTCAGGACGCAATGAAACGCAATCGGATAGGGGCAGAAGCGCTCTGCGGCTCAGGATGCCTGAGCGAAAGGTGAGGTTTCCGCCGGCCCCATGAACTGATAACGTTCCATGGTGACGGCAACTTCCCAGGGCGAAGCATCGTCCGGCCGGTTGCTGCGGAGCACTTTGCCGAGGCAGCGAATGCGGACCGGTGGATTGCTGCCGGAAAGAGTAATGAGGTATTCGATTCGTCCGCCGGTCTCAACGTCCTGGCTCGAGAGAAAGCAGACTCCGCCCGAGCTGATGTCACGGGTTTGCTCGGTACGATCCACCTTCTCGGCGCCTACCTGAACGATCTGCAGCGGAAGCTGCAACCGGTAGCGCGGTGCGCGTCTTTGCTCCAACCGAAGTTCCTCTGTACCTAAGGTTACGCTCGGATGCAATCTAAATGCAACGAGGGTTGGTACTAAAGGGTATCTCAAATTTCTGGTTTGAGTACCGGTTCAAAAAAAACGCCGGCGGAACCTGATTTCCGCCGGCGCGCCTGTTGAAAAACACAGGAGTGATCTAGCCCTTGAATACGAAAATGATCGCGAAGGTGTAGAGCGCGAGCGATTCGATCAGCACGAGGCCGAGAATCAGAGCGAAACGAATGGCGGCGGTGGCGCCGGGGTTGCGCGCGAGGCCTTCAGCGGCGCCGGCGATTGCTTTACCCTGACCGAGTGCGCAAAGACCGGAGGCGATGGCCATGCCGATCGCGGCAAACGGGCCCATCCAGGTGTTTCCGCCCGCGGCGGCGGCGCCGCCGTTGGTCTGGGCGAACATGGGAAGCGACGCGAGCATCATCGCGGTCGCAAGAAATGCGAGTTTTTTGATCATCTGGGTACTGCTCCTTATTCAATTCAGTCTCGTTAACCGGAGGTGGTTGCGTTCCACGCCGGGGGACGGGAGGCCTCACACGGAAAACGGTATCCGGCGATGGATGCCGGAAACTTTGGGGAGCGCCGGGGTTCGACGCCGCGTGGGATCTAGTGGTCCTCAGCGACCGCGCCGGCCACGTAGATCATCGTCATCAGGACGAAGATGTAGGCCTGCAGCAGGGCGACGAAAACGTGAAGTCCCATGAAAATGGTGGGCACAACCAGGTAGGTGAGGCCCAGAAACGTCAGCATGACCTTTTCTCCCGCGTACATATTGGCGAAGAGACGAACGGTCAGCGAAAGCGGCCGCGCCAGATGGCTGATGATTTCGATCGGGAACATCAGCGGCGCCATCACGGGAATCGGCCCGAAGAAATGCTTCGTATATCGCCAGAAGCCGTTCTTTTTGAAACCCACAATGTTGTAGTAAAAGAAAGAAATCAGCGCGCAGCCCGCGGGCACGTAAATTGCCTGGGTGGGGCTGAAGAAGCCCGGGATCAGACCGATCAGATTGGCCAGCAGAATAAACAGGAACAAAGTCATGAAGAGCGTTACGTGGTGATGGCCGTCGTGGCCCACCTGATCGTCCGCTTCACCAACGATGAATTTGTGAATCAGTTCGAAAATGTGTTGGGTGATGCCAGGCTTTTCGACCGAAAGACGGGACCGCAGAATCAGCAACAGCACCATCAGCAGAACGGCTACCAGAATCTGCATGACGATATGATCGGCCCAGGGTTCGCGGGGGTTTTCCGCCGTCTGTTTGAACAACGCGAGAAGCGCATTGCCGGCGCCGGCGAAATAAGTGTTGAAAATCTTCGTCAGCCACGCATCATGAGTCATAGGTGAATAAGCCGTAGACGATTTCAGCAATGGTTGCGGCTGGACACACGAGGAACCCGAGCATGGCCGCCTTTAAACTGAAACCGGTATATTTCAGTATAACAAAGGCAAGTGCTGCAAATAGAGCAAATTCACCGAAAACGCGGAACCCGGTTTTGGTCCGGACTTTCTCCGGCTGCGCGGAAGCGAGCCGAACAATCCGGTTGACAGCGCGCAGGATCAGCCGCAGATTGAGCCACCCCGCGGCAGCGCCGAGGAGGAAGCCGGACATGCCGCCAACGCCGGCTTTTCGAAATGCGATGGGAGCGCCGATCAGCGCGATGACTGCCATCCAGGAGGGGATGCGGTTGAGGGCCCGGTCGTAGTCTTCAGGCGTCATGACGAGGGGTCAGGACTTGTCCCGGTCGAGCTCATAGATGAGATCGAAAATTCCGGCAATGAAACCGAAGGCAAGAAACGGCCAGCGAATCCAGTGGGTGTGGAAAAGGCTATCGATCCCATACCCCAGCACGTAACCGACGCCGGTCCCGAGTGGGAGCATCAGGGCAAGTCCCAGATACTTTCCTATGTTGCCGAGCGAATTCGACGGCATCAGGCGATCCTCATCCGACCTCGGCAACTCCGAGGCCAGTGCGAAATGGACTGTCCTTTGAAAGCTTCCCACGGATCACCTTATCCAGCTCGAGGAATTCGTGGATATCGGGGTCTTCCGACGAGTAGAGTTCCTGCGGCGGGCCGAAAAACGCAACGCGGCCTTTGCTGAGAAATACGACCTGATCCGCGACTCGGTGCAGCAGATCGAGATCGTGCGTGACCACAACGCTCGTCAGATTGAGCTGCTTTTTGAGCCGGAGCATAAGGGTGGTGAGCTGGTCGCTCATGATGGGATCGACCATCGTCGTCGGCTCATCGTAGAGAACGCATTGCGGCTGCGCGGCAAGTGCGCGGGCGATGGCCACGGCGCGGCGATATCCGGTCGAAAGGTCGCTCGGATAGGCATCACGGGCCCCGGCGATATCCACCATTTTCAGAAGACCGTCCACCACATCTTCCTTGTTTTTGGCGTCGTAGTCATCCCGGGTCTCAAGCGAAAAAAGTATGTTTTCGGCGACGGTGAGCGAATCGAACAGAGCGCCGGACTGAAAAACCATGGTCACCTTGCGGCGGATCCGGTTCATTTCGGCTTCTGTGTAGTCGGTAACGTCCTCATGGGCAACGATCACCCGGCCCTGATCCGGATGCAGGAAACCCATGATGTGCGCGAGAGTTACAGACTTTCCGACGCCGGAACGGCCGATGATCGCAACGGTCTGGCCCACATCGACATGAAAAGAGGAATCGACTAAAACGGGCTTATCGAACGTCTTATAAACATGCCGGAACTCGATATAGTGCGGAAACTCTTCAGCCATGGTGGTAACGGCGCCAGTCTTCCGGCGTATTCAGATTGGCAAATACAGCCGGATCGGACACTCGCACGTATCGTACCTCGCAGCGGATCCCGGCGACCTGGCGGAGAGCTTCGGTGACGCCGCGAATCCCGGAATCGAGCGCCTCGCGAATAGCGGGCAGCACGGCGCGGCGGTACACGGCACAGAGCGGCTCGATTTCGCCGGTCTCATGCCGCGGAACTGCAATATCACCCCCCGCCTGGAACAACTCCTCGAGCTGGTTCGGATCGAGCGCTGGCATATCGCAGGCGAGGATGAGGTTTGCCTCCGCGGTTGTGGCTGCGAGCGCCGCTTCGATGGCGGCCAGAGGTCCACGGCCGGGACGCGTGTCGGCAATCACGGGAAGTCCGAGATCCGAATACAGCGCAGGGTCACCTACGACAAAAATTGAGTTACAGACAGAGGCCGCACAATCGGCTACGCGAAGCGCCAGCGCGCGGCCCGCGGAGAGCGCGTGGGCTTTATCGACGCCCATCCGGCTGCTACGCCCACCGGCCAGGATCCACGCTGCGCGGTCTGATTTTGGGTGCCCCAACTTACCCAGAATGTTACCATCGAAGTTCGACCTTTTCGGCAAATTTGCGAACGTATCGATGCGATTTTGTTTTATACTGATACTGGCCATGCCAGTGTTCGCTGAGCCCGCCGCTTCCCCCGCACCGCCCGCGAAGAGTGTAGTGCGCGTGAACGCGAAAACCGGACGTCTGGAGCGTACTGTGGTGGCGCCTCCCGCGCCGCGCGTTGCGCCTGCCCAGTTGAATGCAATGGTGGATCGGATTGCAAATCAGGAAGGCGTAGAAGCGCCTTTGGTGCATTCCGTGATTCAAGCGGAAAGCAATTACAATGCGTCGGCGGTTTCCGCGAAAGGCGCGCAGGGCATCATGCAGCTCATCCCTTCCACGGCACGGCGTTTCGGCGTTGGCAACGCGTTTGACGCCGAAGAAAACATCCAGGGCGGCGTGAAATACCTGAAGTTCCTGCTCGATTATTACCAGGGCGATTACACAAAAGCTATCGCGGCGTATAACGCCGGCGAGGCGGCGGTGGATAAATACAAGGGTGTTCCTCCGTACGCTGAAACGCAGGGATATGTGCGAACGGTAGCGAAGCATCTGACCGCCGAGCGAAAGCAGCAACAGAACGCCGCCGCGCCGGGAACTCCGGCGCAACCGGATGCGGAAACCCCGCATCATCCTATTCAAGCCAGTATTGGCCCCGACGGACGGGTTTACTTCAGCACACCTTAGATTTATGATCCGGCGAATTCACTGGGCAGCGGCGATGTTTTCGATCCTGCCCGTGAGCGCCGCGACGAATTCCGGCATAATTCAGGTTACGGGACTGCGGTTCTGGTCTCATCCTGGTTCCACTCGCATCATTATTGACGTCAGCGGCACGGCGGAGTATCATTCCGATCGCGCGCACAATCCCGAGCGAATTTTCTTCGACATCAGCCGTGCGCGGCCGTGGATCAACCATAAGCGCATCGCGAGCCGGGAGATCAACGACACGCTGGTAACGCGTGTGCGTGTGGCGGAAACCGCGCCAGGCACCACGCGCGTAGTGCTCGACCTGACTGGCAAAGACGAGTACACAGTAAGTACGCTGACCGCACCGGACCGCATCGTGATTGAAGTGACGCCGCCCGGCAGCGCTAAGCCGCAGACAGAAAGCGCCGCGCCCGTTATGGAGACGTCCGCTGCCGCGCCGGCCCGAACGCCGGTATTGCCATCGGAAAGATATGTGGCGTCGGCGCGTACGCGCCGCGCACCCAAGGCCTTCGTGCCGCCAGTGATGCCGCAGCCCGTAATTCACCTTATTACGCCGCCCGAAACGGATCTCGCGGCTAAGTCTGAGTGGGATACCATCGCTTTCAACCAGATTCCGGATAACTGGATTTCTCTCGCGAACGTGCGCGCGGCGCACAGAACAGCCGTGGCCGCTTCAGTACAGCCTGTGCCGCCCGCAGCCGACTATGCGCCGCCTGCGTTGCCCGCCAAAGCGCCGTTCATCAACACGACAACGAAAGTTCTTCCCGCGCTGCATCGCGCTGAGCCGATCGGCACCGCGAAGGCTTCCACCGATGCCTCTGCATCTCTCACGCGGGCGCTGGGACTCAAGATCAACCGAATTGTGATCGATGCCGGACATGGCGGACATGACGACGGCACTATCGGACCGAATGGCGTCCTCGAAAAAGATGTAGTGCTCGACGTGGCGCTGCGGCTGGCGACGCTGGTGCAGACGAAGCTTGGGGCCGAGGTGGTGCTCACGCGGTCCGACGATACGTTTGTCCCGCTGACCGAGCGAACCGCAATTGCGAATCAGTATAAGGCGGATCTGTTCCTCTCGATTCACGCGAATTCGTCGCCCGCGCCTTCGGTTGCGGGCACGGAGACGTTCCTGCTGAACCTGAACAGCTCGCCAGGCGCGATCAGCGTGGCGGCGCGCGAGAATGCGGGTTCGGATAAATCAGTGGGTGAGCTGCGCGATCTGCTCCAGTCGATAGCCCAAAATGACAAGATTGCGGAATCCACTACTTTCGCGACCGATATTCAGAACGCGATCTTTGCGCAGGCGGCGAAGGGGAATGGCGCGGCGCGCGACCGGGGCGTGAAGAAGGCGCCGTTTGTCGTGCTCATTGGAGCGCGGATGCCTTCGGTGCTGGCAGAGATTGGATTCCTCAGCAATACGAAAGATGAGAGCAATCTCGGCAAAGGCGAATACCGGCAGAAGGTGGCGGAATCGCTGTATCGCGGGATTGAGAGGTATTCGCAGTCGCTGAGTCATTTCGAAGTGACTGCAAGCGCAGCGGCCCCGCAGAAGGGCTCCGGGTATACGCGGGCGGCTTCAAAGTAAGCGGCTCGTCCGGCATCACCAGAGAAATTCATTACACAGAACCGGGTTACTACTCGTCTATGGAGCAGATAGATGAGTAGTGAGAGACGATCCTCCCAGGGGAAGTTGTTGACCGCTGCGGCGATGGTAGTCGCCTTGCTGGCCGGAGTGACCGTTCGGGCTCAACCGGCGCCGCCGGCGCTCAAATTCGACGTTGCTTCCGTCAGACTGGCGCCGCCCCCGGATGGAAGAACTTCGCCGCGTCACTTATCGGGGATACCCGGACCCAACAATAACGATCCTGGCCGATTCTCGGCTCGCGCCAACCTCCTGAGCCTGATCCTCACCGCGTACGAAATTCCGGGATACCGTTTGTCCGAGCAAAGCGATCTCGGTCTGGTGCGCCTGGACGTCGAAGCCACGATGCCTGCCGACGCAACCAGAGAGCAGTTTGATGTGATGCTGCAAAATCTCCTGGCTGACCGCATCGGCCTCAGGGTTCATTGGGCCAGCAAAACAATTGATACCTATAGCCTGGTCGTCGCGAGGGGGGGCCCGAAGCTGAAGCCAGCGGCTCCGGACTCGCCTGCGGAAAAAAACAGCGTCCCACCTGCGACCGGGACAAGATTGAACGGTTTCCCCGTCCCGCCTGCGGGAAATGACCCATGGTTCGCCCAGACGCCGGACGGAAAAATCGGCATGCGCGGACACAATCAGACGATTCCGGAGTTGATCGGTGAGATCGGCCCGCGAACCCTGAACGGTCCGCTGACGGATGCGACAGGTCTCACCGGCAGATACGACTACACGCTCTTCTGGTCCATGGCTGCCCAAACGGCCGCGCTGAATCCACCGTCAGCCGCCGAGCCCAATGGCCCGAGCATATTCGACGCAGTTCAGGACCAGCTCGGATTGAAGATCGAGAAGACGAGGAGCCCCGTGCAAGTGCTGGTGGTGGATCACGTGGACGGCAAGCCGACCGGTAACTGATCCCGACGTCGCCGGCTTCGAACCGGGCCGAGCGGGACACCCGAAGAGCGGTTGAAATCTTTCCCCCTGAACAGGTGTAGACTCTCCTCCAATTATGCGGTACGGTCCCCGGACCCAACCCGCGCCACCAGTCCGAGGCAGCTCCCGACGGATCATGTCCATGGGGTTTCGACCCGCGCATATCAGTGTGATCAATCGTCGCGCTTGCCTCCCGGCTGTCATCGCACTCCTGTGCGGAAGTTTTTCCTTTCGCTTTGCCAGCCGAGTATAGGTGGAGAACGGAGGCTGTCAAGGATTCACGCTGTCGCGCTGCGCGCGTCCCTGACAGCCTCCGTTCTACGCCAAAACTGCTCCGCTTATCAAAGCGGAAGGAAAAACAAGCTCCGGCCCGCACAAAATCGCGGGGCTTGAGGAGCTCGCTCCATATCAATTCGCTGTTGGAGTTTTGTTGATCGAGTCGATTGTCAGAAGCTCTACCAATTCCCTGCCCGCTTCTACCGTCAGCCCCAGCTGATCGTTGAGCCCCGCGAAAATGATGCTCATGATGTCCGGCTTGCCGTCGCCGCCCATTGCGAGATACGGCGTGACATCGATCCGTAGATCGTAGTTTCCTTCGAGGCCGGTCCTGTCGATCACGATGCGGTTGAGCAGTTCTGAGAGCTTATCGGCGAGAGCGTACATCGAGACGTGATGCGCCATCGCTCCCGTTTTGTCTTCGGAGAAACCGGACGGGCCGTCGCCGGGCGATGGATTGAATGAGGAACCGTCGGCCGTGCCCTGGGCGTGAAATTTGGGGCCGTCCTTACCCAGCGTGAGCAGAAAGACCTGCTGCTCTTTCTTCGATTTGCGGGCTTTGAGGCCGAAGCGATCGGCGAGCAGCGACTGGAGCATGAGGCGAATGTCATCGTCATCCGCCTGATGGTTTTCGGCACGGGCGTCGATATCGATGCTTTCGTCCCGGAGCCATGCGGGGCCTTCTATCTGGAGAGGGCGAAGGTTGTACGCCCATTCGATACAACCGTGGAGCGAAAAGTTCCGGACCATCAGAAAGCCGGGACGAGTGTGGAATTCGGACGACCGTTGCCCGGGCTCGCTCAGATGGATGGATACGGCTTCGAAACGCTGGGACTGCGCGAAAGCGGGCGCACAGCTCAGCAGGACGAGGAGAGGGAACGTTTTCATCACTGCCGGTAGATACGTACCCGGAGGCTGCATGTTCACTCGTACAGACAAAAAAACCGCGGCGGAACAGGTCCGCCGCGGGTAAGTAGTGGGGGGTTTACAAAAATCGGGGTAAGTTAGAGCAGCGTGAAGCTGACCTGCACCTGAGCGCGAACCGCGACGGGAGCGCCTCTCATCAGGCCGGGTCTAAAGACCCACTTCTGGACCGCTTCGATGGCCTTCTCATCGAGGCCGTCGCCCAGGCTCTTGACAATCTTGATGTCGGTCGCTTTGCCTTTGGTGTCGACCACGATGGCAAGCGTCACGAAACCGGTGATGCGGTCTTTACGCGCTTCGTCGGAATATTCGGGCTGAACCTGGCTCACGAGCGTCGGATTGCTGACGCCATTGCCGGCGTTGTAAACCTGTCCACCGCTACCGGCGGCGTTTCCGTTGCCGTTTCCGGTTCCAGTGCCTTTACCGGTGCCGCCGGTGCCGGTGCCAAGTCCGCCACCGCCGCCGATCGCACCGAGCGGATTGCCGATAGCGCCGGAGGGCGCGGCCCAGGCATCCGGGGCGGCCACGAGCGAGGCGTCCATCGTCAGCGCGGGATGTTCGATCGTAACCAGCGGCGGAGTGAAGGTGCGGGGTGCGGCTTTCGGGGCCGCGGGTTTCGCCTCAGCCACCATCGCTCGCGGCGAGCCGCCGGCGGGAGGCTGCGGCTTCACTTCGACAACCTGCTTGGGGGGAGGCGGCGGCGCAATCAGAACCACGTGCGCCACGGCTTTCTGCACCACCGGGTTTGTTCCGATCAGGATGAGCGCGGCGAACACGCCGGCGTGGATCAGGACCGAGGCAAGAACGCGCTTCGGATTGGTGCCCTGTCCCCAGAGATCTTTGACTTCAATCGGCTTCGAGGTGAGTTCGAGCGGCGGCAGTTCTTCCGGATGTAGCATCTCGCGGAAGTTCTGGATGATCGACTTGAACCATGGAATTTCGGTGTTGGGCGCGAGCAGCCGCCCGAGGTGGTCGTCAGCCTCCAGGCTCAGCTTCACATTCCCGTTTGCGTCGTGAGCGGCCATGTCGGCGTCGTAGCGATTGTGCGTATTCGTGGACATAAGATGTAAACCCTCCTTTACAAGTTCCGTCCCAATTGTGAGGACGGTACGGGTGGGGCGGTTGTTACTAGCCTTTTAGTAACTTTACAAAGTAAATGCTGTTTACAGAATGACTTAGCCATGACAATGTAAAGAAATGTGAACGCGGTTCCGGCAGTATTCGGCGTCATGGCCATCAAGACGCAGGCGGACGCCGGCAAGTTACTAATTTTTTAGTATACAGTGCGGATCTGGAAGTGCTCAGTTTCAGTGGGTTTGTCGACACTATCGACCACCAGGATTTCAACCGGGCCTTTGGCGGCTTCAAGCCGAAGACCGAGTTGTTCCTGGAGGGCAGAAAAGAGGGACGGAAGACTGGCGTCCGGCATCTCGGGGGAAGACCATTCCAGTTTCACGTCGTACCTTCCATCTATGCCGGTGCGGTCGAGGACGGGACGATCCAGGTGTCCGGCAAGAAAGCCTGAGAAATCCGCCATCGTGAGATCCGTACCCGTCATGTGGAAGGCGCCATTGCGGCCCTGAGAACTTGTTCCCTGCTTCGTAGTAGCGGCAGGTTTTAGTTTGGCCCCGCTTTTCGCCGCCAGGAGATCGTAGACGGGAAACTCTCTGGTTTCGCGGTGATAGACGAGATGGAAACGATCCGCGAGCAAAGACTGCAGACACTGCTCGAGAACCGGTCTGGTGAGCTGCACGCGACCCGATGTGGCGGCGATTGTGTAGTTAATCTCATCCATCCAGCCTGGGCCGCCCGACACCTGAAAACGCTTGAGACCAAATGCCATTTCAATCAGCGATTTCGTCGTCATGCTGGCATCCAGTCTTCCGAGAGTCGAATTCGAATTGGATGTACCGCCACCCAGATCGTTCGGTTTGATGGAGACCGCTTCAAATGTGTCCCGCGTCAGCTGCGATTGCGCGAGCAGTCCCCAGGCTCCGATCGCCAGCAGGACGGTTGCGGCGACCGCCGCGCCGGAACGCGGGTGCGCTTTTCGGACTGGCTGATTCAGAAGGCGTCCAATCCGGTCCTGTAACGATCCGCCGTCAGCAGCCAGAGCCGGGCTCATCCATTCAGGACGGCGTGATTCGAGATCCGCGAGCGCGCAGGCGTAGGTGAATGCGTCGCCGGTGACGGAAACCGCAACATCGTCGCAGCAAACCTCGCGCTCGGCGCGGATATGACCGGAGATCCACCAGACGGCAGGGTGATAGAACAGCAGCGCTTCGGCGATGGCCTGCAGGATGTTGACCAGATAATCGTGCCGCCGGATGTGCGCGAGTTCGTGCGCGAGGAGCATCTCGACGTGTTCTGCAGGTAAGCCGGCGAGCGCGCCGACCGGCATCAGGACGATGGGGCGAAGCGAACCGAGGACGGTTGGCACCTGTACCAGCGCCGAAACGAGGAGCCTCACTGGCCGTGAAATGCCGATGCGGGTTCGAATGCGGTCAAGCGTGCGCTGCCAATCCGCGGGCGCCTGGCGAACGAAGGTCCGCCTCATGCGCGCGGCGATGAACCAGCCGCCGGTCAGGCGGATCCAGAAGACGATCGCGCCGGCCATCCAGACGAACACCACGGCCGGCATCACCCGATCATGCTGCACGCTCATCATAGTCGCGGTCGCCTGACCGGATGGCGCTGCCGGGCCGGATGACACGGGAATCTGCCCCACGTATGGATTCGCGGGGGCCGCTTCTGTTGGCCGCAGAATACGGAATGTGGCAATCGGCGCGGCGATCATCAGGGTCAGCGCCGCACAGGCCAGTGCATACCGGGCTTGCGGTTCGCGCAGCATTCGCCGCGCAGCCGCGTACAGCACCGCGATGAGAGCGCCCTGCCAGAGAAAATGAACCAGAGTCCAGCCGAGCCGGTCCACCCAGAAAGGTATCGTCATTTCCGCCTTCCTTTCTCTGCCGCCGCAATCATTCGTTTGATCTCTTCCAGGTCATCGCGGGAAATTGGTTTGGCGGCGAGTGCTCCCATCACCAGGGTGCGGGCGGAGCCTTCGAATGCGCGGTTCATCAGATCGCCCGCGATCTGGATCTGCGTCTGTTCTTTCGGGATGCCAGCTTCGTAGACATGAACTCCGAAACGTTCCGTGCGGATCAGCAGCCCTTTGCCCAGCATGAGCTGCATCTGCTTGAGCGTGGTGGTGTAGCCGCTGTCTTTCTTCAGTTGGTCATGAACTTCGCGGACTGTGGCAGCCCCGAGCCGCCATAGGACGGCAAGGATATCGAGCTCGGCGGCGGTGGGTATCGGCGTGTCAGAGGGGCTGGGCGGCATCTGACACGACTGTACTACGATCTAATTCCTAAGGCAACGATTTTTTTCGTAATGTTCCGTTCTGTTGGGGTGTCTTTTCGGCGTGATCCACAACCAGCACCTCAAGCGGGACCTTCCGGGCTTCGAGTTTGAGGCCGAGCTGTTCCTGAATCGCGGTGAACAGCGAGGCAGAGGGGCTATCGGGATCGCCGGGCTTCCAGTCGAAGGTGACGTCGTACAAGCCGGTGAGGCCGGTTTGATCGACCACGGGCCGGTCGAGACCGAAATCGGGTCGCGCGAGGCGGTCGCCGAGCATCGCCATCGTGATGGCCGAGCCCACTGCATGGCCGTTCTGAAAGCTGAAGCGGTACGCACCCTGGCGCGTCGAGGCGTGGAATTTCGGTCCGTCTGTCTCTAGGATGAGTGCGTATGCGGAGAACGGCTTTGTCTCGCGGTGCATCCGCAGCGCGAACCGGTCTTCCAGTTCGCCCGCCAGCATCTGAAGAACCTGCGCGTCGGGGGTTCCCCCGGGGTATTTCGCGAGCACGTCGAAATTTTCGGAATCGAGCCAGTCGGGACCGGAGAAGAGATAGCTGCGGCCTTCCGGCACGCCGTTCGCCATGCCTATGAGACGCTTCAGCGAAACGTTCTGGATGGTCACGCTGCCGCCGCCGATCCGAATGTGGTCGACGCCGGTGCCGGAGTTATTCGGCTTCACGATAGCGGCGTCGAACCGGGGACCGGGTTGAGCGAGGAGCCCGGCGGCGGTGACGAGCATCAGGACGGAAGCGCGGCGCAAGAGTTAATTCTCCGTAGGCTGTTTTTCCACGTGGTCGACGGTCAGGATGTCCACCGTCTCTTTCTTCGATTCGAGCTTGACGCCGAGTTGCTGCTGGAGAGCGTTAAAAAGAACCGCCATAACATCGATCTGACCTTCGCCCTGGGTTTGTCCCGTGGACTGCATATAGGCGGCGACGTCGATCTTGATTTCGTATTTCCCCTTCAGCCCTGTCTCGTCAATCACAGGCCGGCGAAGTGGTTCGGAGACCTTCTCAGCGAAATCCTTCATGGTGACGCGATGGGCAGTGAGCAGCGTCGGGCCGCCGCGATCGAAGACCGGAGGTCCGTCCTCTTTCGATTCCGGCATTTTGAAACCACCCTTCGCGAGCGTGACCGCGTACACCTGCATTTCCTTCTGGTCGGAGTGGGCCTGGAGGCCGAAGCGTTCCGCAAGGAGCCTGCGAAGCATAAGGCGGAGCCGGTCATCGTCGCCACCGCTGGAAGACTTAGCGACGACGTCGAAGCGCTCTTCACCGAGCCAGTCAGGGCCGGTCACCTGAAACTGGGGCGTGTCATAAGCCCAGCAGATCAGCCGAAGCAGGCTTTCGTTCCTGGCGGTCAGAGTTCCGGGCGCTGTGACAATGCTGTCCGGCCCCGGAGTCTGCGCCGATCGAATCGATGCCGCTTCAAACGCGGGAGCGTTCGGCGGCGCCTGCGCCAGGCAGGTCAGACAGGCGAATAACGGGAATACGGCAATGGATAATTTCATGGGGCCTTCGTACACAGGACGGTTGAGTATGCCTGTTATTACGCGGAGGCCCCGGCACGAGTTCACAAAGAATTCAGTCGACCACCTGAGCTGTAAGGATTACCAGGAGCGCATTTTCGCTGCCGTCGATATTTGCTTTGCCCACAACCACCTTCTGGCCCTCTTTCATATCGATGCTGGTTCCCATGTCAACCATTTGTTTCTTATCCTTTCCCTCGCGGTCAACACCGCGATTGATGTAGACCATGAGATCGAAGTTCGACAAGCGCAGCAGGTTGGCCGGCGTTGCCGGGGTCAGTTCCACGCGATTGATACGCAGCTGAAAGTCGCCCCCGGAAAGAAATGTCTGCTGACTCACGGGGAGTATTCCCGCGACTTGCCCGCCGGCGCCTTCGCTTGTCCGCAGGACGACAGCATCGAACAGGTGAAACGATTTGTATGACAGGATCGACGCGATCTGATTTACCGCCGGTTCCAGATCTTTGGGCAGCGGCGTAGTCTGCGTTCCCGAAGCCGAAGCGATGATCAGATATGCCGTCACCTGAATATCCTTTTTCGGCGGCAGGGGGGGGCGCGGTGGCGCAGGCGTGTCCAGCTGGTGGAGGATCGCCTCGGCAGTCTCAACGCGTTCCTTCGGGCCGGTGATCACCACCAGATTGTCCGTGCGCCTCACGGTCAGACCGATGCCATCGATGATGTTTGTGCTCACGCGGTCGGGGTACTGCAGCGTCACCATCTTCGTGACGGTGTCCCCTCCAATGGTCATCGGAGTCTGGGCGGCCAGCGAAACAGCGCACCCGATCACAACTGCAAAAACTTTCAATTTCATGGATTCGATTCCTTCCCTGCCCTGCCGCCGCGGGCGTCCGCGATCCAGTAGATGATCACGTTCGGATCGTCAGTCAGCATCTGTATGACGAGCGGCTCGGATTGTTTGTGTATTGGAGTCACATGCGGCTTTGCCGCGCGCGCGGGTGCTGTTTCAGGTACGGCTGGTAACGATACCGATGGTTCCGCCTCGCGCACCTCCGGCAAAGGCTGCGGCGGAGTAGGCACAGGCCGGAGCAGCACAACCAGAATGGCGGTACAAGCGATGGCAGCGGCGAATGCGGGCCATGCCTTTAAGCAGATAGGCCGACGGCTCCCCGAAATCTCTTTCAGTACGCAGGCACGAACCGCGGAGAAGACGCCTTCACCGGCAGATTCATCCCGCATTGCCGCAAGCTCGCCGGTGAGCGCCGCGAATGCCGCGGCTTCCTCGCGGCAGATGGCGCAGTTCGCCAGATGCCGATCGATCGCCGTCCGTTCCGCCGCGGTCACATCGCCGGACGCAGCCAGCGCGATCAACTCGCAGGTCTTCTCGCAATTCATGGCTGCCTCCTCAGATATGCTTCCGCGAATTTCCGGAGCTTCCGCCGCCCCACGCTGATCTGCGATCGAATCGTCGCTTCGCTCGATCCGAGAATCGATGCGACCTGCGCCGTATCCAGCCCTTCGATATCGCGCAGCACTATCGCTGCGCGTTCTTTTTCGCCGAGCCGTGAAAGTCCCGCCTTCACGGCGTCCAGGCGGCGCTCATCGTCAGCGGCCGCATTGTCGGCAGCGGCGGGGAGCGTGCGCGCCACGGAGGAAAGCTCGACCTCGGCGCGGCGCTGCGAACGGCGGTTCATGTCATGGCAGACATTCACCGTAATGCGATAGAGCCAGGCGGAGAAACTCGCGTCGCTCCTGAACTGGGCGAGCGAACGGTGAAGGCGTAGAAATACAGTTTGCGCCGCATCCTGCGCATCCGCGACATTGCCGTTCAGAAAACGAACGGCGGTCATGAGGACGAGCCGCTCGTAGCGGCGCATGAGCTGCTCAAACGCCGCCATATCGCCACTTCGCGCCTGAGAAATCAGCACGCGGAGGCCGGCATCCTCCGGACACACTTCTGGCTGGGGTTCGGGCTGCACGCACGACGCGGGTAAATACACGGCGAGGGTTGTCTCCCTCATAGCCTTCACACGTATATACTGCGCGGGCAGCGAAAACGTGCAGAAGAATTTTGGGGGAAGCACGGATCCCGGGAAACCGCGCTACGATAGTCGCCGGAGGTTTCGATGCGCCGATCCCGTTCCGTTCTGATTTTTCTTTTCCTCGCTGCCGTGGCCGTGGGTGTGTTCGCGCAGGAGCCGGAGACGCATCGCTACACCAGTCCTGAGGCCACCTCGTCCGGAACGGTCGGTGGGAAGAAAATTACAATCGATTACTACACGCCCTCCATGCACGGCCGTAAGATTTTCGGCAATCTGGTTCCCTTCGGCAGAGTGTGGGCGACCGGCGCGAACTACGCGACGAAGATCACGACCGAAGCGCCCATGCGGATCGGAGATCTGGAACTGCCGAAGGGCGAGCACAGCATCTGGACCATTCCGGGCGAGAAGGAATGGACCCTGATCATCAACAAAGAAACCGGGCAGTTCCATCTGAACTACGATGCAAATCAGGATTTCGGCCGGACAAAGATGAAGGTCTCTTCGCTGCCGTCACCGGTGGAGACGCTGCACATCGGAGTACGTTCCGACGGTGGAAACAAGGGCACGTTGTTCATCGATTGGGAAACAACCGAAGCGTCGGTACCCCTGGTGGCCGAATAATCACGGTGAGCGCAGGAAGTTCAGTTTACGGTACGGGGGCTCCCGGGGCTGACATATAATTTCCCAGTGCCCTCAAACCAAAACCGGCGGGATTTTCTTCAGGCAGGAGCGGCGATTGCCGCGCTCGCTGCATCCGAATCTCCGCTGAATTCCGCCCCGGCCACAATGCAGATAATCGATACACATATCCACTTCTATGACCCGCGGCGTAAGGACGGCATTCCGTGGCCGCCCAGCACGGATAAAGTTCTCTACAAGCCCGTGCTGCCATCGCTGTTTGAGACGACGGCGAAACCGGTGGGTGTCACCGGCGCAGTGGTGATTGAAGCCAGTCCGCGGCTGGAAGACAACCAGTGGGTTCTGGATTTAGTCAAAGGCCATCCAATGATCCTCGCGTTTGTCGCGAACCTCGAAGCCGGCAAGCCGGAGTTCCGGACGAATCTCGCGCGCTTCCATAAAAATCCGCTGGTGCGCGGCATCCGGATCTTCGATGAGAAGTTTATCGCGGGCGCGTCGGACCCGGCATTCATCGACGATCTGAAGCGCCTTGCCGACGCCGACCTTTCGCTCGATGCCATCGGCGAAACCGACACGAAGTGGCTCGCGCCGCTCCAGACCGTAATCGAAAAAGTTCCGAATCTTCGCGTCATTATTAACCACATGCCGGAGATGCCACCGCACTGGAAGGTGGAACAGATTCGTCCGATCGCCGCGCACCCGAACGTTTATTGCAAGGTATCCGGCGTGATTCAGAAGACCGGCGACAGGATTCCGATCGATGTTGCGCCTTATCGCGCCTCGCTCGATCAGCTCTGGGAAATGTTCGGCCAGGATCGCGTGGTCTACGCCAGCAACTGGCCCAAGAGCGATCACATGGCGCCCTACGCAAAAATCCTGAGCGTGGTGAAAGAGTACGTGGAACCAAAGGGCGCGGTCATTACCGGGAAGTTTTTCTCGAAAAATGCAAAAGCTTTCTACAAGTGGGCGTGATTACTTCGGCCTGAACAGGAGCAAATCCAGGCTGAATGTTACGCGCGCCGCTTCCGGCGCACGGGGCTGCAACGGTCGATAAATCGAATGGAGCACGTCATCGACGGCGGCTGCATCGAGATCGGCCTGCGTTTCCACGCGGCTCTGGCGTGCCAGACGGAACAGATCGGCAAATTCGTCGATCGTCCGTAATGTCCGGTCGCGTCCGGAACCGCGCAGTTCGATGAGATCATCCGGAGACGGCAGCGCGATGAGCAACCGGCCATCGTCGCGTAATACCCGGCGGAACTCCGGAGCATTCATCCGCGCGGTGATTGAAAGAATCGAGGAAAAAGCGCCTCCGGGATAAGGCACGAACCGGTCAGCATTGGCGACGACCCACTCGCATCCCGGATATCGCCGGGCCGCCGCATCGACCGCGGGAATCGAAATGTCGGTTCCATGCGCCTCGCATCCGCTCTGCGTTGTAAAGCTGCCGAGATAAAAGCCGTCGCCACAGCCGGCATCGAGTACGACATCCGCGGAGGAAAGCTCCACGAATTCCGCGATACCCGCAAGCAACGGCGCACTCACGCCGCGATCGTGCAAACGACGCCGGGCAGCCACAGCCGCGGCGCTATCTCCAGGATTCTTCGATCGCCGGTCCTGCGGCTGCAGCAGATTGATATACCCGCTGCGCGACACGTCAAATGAATGTCCGGCCGCGCAGAAAACCCGATTGCCATCCCGTTCGAGCAGATTGCGGCAGTCGCGAACGGTACAGAGCAGCATGGGTCGAGTGTAGCGGACCACGCCGCGTCCCCGGTGGAATCCCGATTGCTTCACGACGGCGAGGTACGAACATGCGCGCAAAACTCCTCACAGGGGCACCGGGGGAAGGAACCTGGGTGCTGATTTTTGACACAGGCGATGAAGTTGTAGCTACGCTGACGAAATTTGCGGTGGAACAGAAGATCACGGCCGCAAACTTCACCGCAATCGGCGCTTTTTCCAACGCCACGCTCGGTTACTTCGACTGGGAGAGTAAGAAATACGAACCGGTCTCGGTGGCGGAACAGGCAGAGGTGGTAACTCTCCTGGGCGATATCGCACTCCAGGACGGCAAACCCAAGGTGCACGCGCATGCATCGCTCGCCCGGCGCGGCGGCGCAATGGTTGGCGGACATCTGCTGAATGCGTACGTCCGGCCGACGCTGGAAGTGATTTTGGCCAAATCGCCCCGGCATCTGGAGCGGCAGTTCGACCCCGCCAGCGGTATTGCGCTGATCCGCCCGTGAAACAGCATTCCCGAAAGACGCGTGCGCGGGCGGCTCTGCTTCTGATTGACGTGATCAATCACTTCGAATTCCCGGATGGCGAGCGAATTCTGCGTCAGGCGATGCCGATCGCGCCGCGAATTGCGCGGCTGAAAATACACGCGAGCGAAGCCGGAATCCCGGCAATCTACGTCAACGACAATTTCGGACACTGGCGGTCGGAAGCGTCGAAGCTGGTCGAATACTGCACGCGTGAGGACGCGCCGGGCCGCGCTTTTGTCGAGCAGCTTCGCCCCGGCCGCGAAGACTATTTCGTTCTGAAGCCGATGCACTCGGCCTTTTATCAGACGCCGCTCGAACTGCTGCTGCGAAAGCTGGGCGCTTCCACACTCATTCTGTGCGGCCTCGCAACGAACAGTTGCGTTGTCTGCACCGCTCATGACGCGCGTATGCGAAATTTCCAGCTCTTCGTTCCCGCGGATTGCACGGCGGCCCGCACCAAACGGGAATACAGGCAGGCGATCGGGCACATCGCCTCTATGGCGGACGCCAACACGTCGCTCTCGACTTCCCTGCGGCTGAAAGCAATCGCTAAGGCCTGAATTTGAACACGGCATAAGGCATCGTGCGGGTGCTCTTGCCGTGGTTGTACTGCGGGCTGTCGCTGATGTGAGATGCGCTGATATAGATGCTGCCGTGCGGTCCCTGCGAAAACGTGTCCGGCCAGACGAGCCGCTTGTCGTTCAGCAGCTTTTCGGGTTTGCCGCCCTTCAGCATCCGGTAAACCGCGCTCTCATTGATGTTGCTGAGGTAGAGCGTATCTTTGGAATCCATCCAGAAACCGTCCGTCGGGAATGCCGCCGCGACTTTCTCCACAGCGCCCGCGGCGGAGGATCCGCCGTTCCCGCGCAGTGCGCTGGTTTTCACGCGATACACCGTTGCGCCGGTCAACGGCTTGTAGTAGAGATACTCGCCATCGTTCGAAAGCGCGATACTGTCTGCGCCGATCTGCGGCGGCTTGCCGTTCGCTGCCAGCACTGCTTTGCTGTCCACCGTAATCGAGACGCCCGGTTCCGGCTTCGTCGATTGATCGCCGTCCAGCATCCTGTGCGCCTTCCCGGATTTCGTATCCAGCACGATGATGGCGCCTGCACCGCTGTCCGTCACGTAAGCCACGTTCCTTTTCGTATCCACCCGGATGTCGTTCAGATACGACGTCGGCTTCACCACATCGGATCCGAACGGGAATACGCGGGTCACCTGATTCTTCGAAAGGCTGATCTGGACGACTTTCGGTCCGCCGGGAACGACAGTCGCCATCATGGGCGCCGCGGGGTCCACTACCCAGAGCGAATCCTGATCGTCCGCCACCACGCTCTGCACACAGACGAACTGCCTACCCGCGCTTTCCGGCTTTTTGTCCCAGCGGTTCCAGGCTTCATCCGGATACGGCTTCACGGAACCGTCCTTCATCACTTCGACGACGGCATTCAGGTACTTATCGGACCATCGGGGAAAGTTCACAAACAGCCGGCCCGATTTGGAGACGGTCACGCCGGTGATCTGAAAATCGTTATTCTGATAAACCGGCGTCAGAGTTTTGCCGTTCTGTGTCTGTGCGTTCATAAACCAAACTCCTGCGCCGCTCAACACCCAGGCGAGAACCGACTTGGTGAATTTGCTCATAGGTGACCCAGCCGGAAATGCACGCTTCCGGCCACCGGGAGGGCGCACACGGCCCGCGTGGATTTCGAATTGCTCGCGCGGAGGAGATTGCGCCTTCTCACCGCATTTACCGGAGTTATCGTGCTGGCGATCGTGCTCATCGATGCCTTCAACACGATCGTGCTGGCGCGGCGCACGCGTCATATCTTTCGCATCGCGCGCCTTTATTACAAGACGATGTGGGAGCCGTTTGCCGCCGTCGGACGGCGAATCGGGTCCAGCCGCCGCCGGGAAGAGTTTCTCGCCGTCTTCGCTCCGCTGTCGCTCCTGATGCTGTTTGTGATCTGGGCATTTGCAATGGTTTTCGGTTTCGGCTTACTCCAATGGGCGGCGGGATTGCGCCGGAGCGGCGGGGTTGAAACCCTGGGCGGTGATTTTCTGTTGAGCGCTTCCTCGCTGTTCACGCTGGGAACGGGCGATCCGGAGAACGGCCTTTCCCGATGGATCGGCGTGCTGGAAGGCGGCCTTGGGCTGGCGTTTCTCGGTCTGGTGGTCGGCTATCTCCCGGTTTTCTATCAGTCGTTCTCCTCGCGCGAGCTCACCATTACGCTGCTGGATGCCCGCGCGGGCTCGCCGCCCTCCGCCGGTGCGCTGCTCAGCGCCGTTTCCACGAGTGAGCACCAGATCGCGCAGCATCTGGAAAGCTGGGAGCAATGGACATCGGGCGTACTGGAAAATCAGCTCTCTTACCCAATGCTTGCCTACTTCCGGTCACATCACGCGAATCAATCCTGGCTGACGGCGCTCGTGTCGATCGTGGATTGCGCCGCGGTGATCGCGATATCCGGGGAGGGCGACCTGCGTCGTAAGGCGGAGTTCACGCTCGCCATGGGGCGGCACGTCCTCAGTGACATGACGGCGCTTTTCAGGCTGGAAAAAAGCTTCGAAGTCCACCGCAAAAACAGCGAGAAGCGCATCGTATCCGCCGATGTTTCCGTCCTCGTGAAAATACTGAGCGGCAAGCCGCAGTTCGATGTTTCCCTCCTGACGGAGCAGCGCCTGCGTGAGAAATCCGCGCTCTACGAGGCCGAGGCCGCCGCGCTCGGCGATTATTTCCTGATGACGCTGCCGGCGTGGCTGCCTCTCAAAGGAAGCCAGGGAGACTGGCGCGTGCCGGTTACGCACCGTGAGGATTTCCCGTTGTCGGTTTCCGATCCTTTTGCCGGAGTTCCGGCCGATCATCCAGCAGATTCAGGAAGATACGAGGTGGAGCGCGACCCGCTTCCCCACTCCGGCGGCAGGCGCTAAAATTAACATATTCATCTCCTTAGCCGCTTCGACTTTTTTCTCACTTCACGCGTCTTCATGCAAGGAGCCGGAATTTGATCTTTCGGGCCGTCGAAGACGCGGACCTGATTGCGCGCACCCGGAAGGGCGATATCGAGGGTTTCAACCTCCTTGTCTCCCGCTGGGAAAAGCGTGTTTTCAATTACCTTCTGCGTCTCACCGGCGATCCGGACGACTCCATGGATCTGAGTCAGGACGTATTTTTGAAGGCTTATCAGAACATCCGGAAGCTGGACGACGCGGCGCGATTCGGGCCCTGGCTGTTTCGCATCGCGCATAACGAGGCATACTCCGCCTTCCGGAAGAAGCGTCCGGAAACCGCGCCCGAAGAGAATTTCTTCGAGCGGCAGACGGCGCCCGGCATTGCGATCGATCTTTCGCTCGCGGTGCGCGGCGCGCTGGACCGCCTGAGTCCGGAACAGCGCGAAGCCGTTGTCCTGAAAGTTTACGAAGGCTTCAAGTTTGAAGAAATGGCGGAAGTCCTGGAGTGTCCGGTTTCCACGGTCAAATCGCGGCTCTATACCGCGCTCGATCTGCTGAAAAACGAGCTGGCTCCGGCGAATGCAAGAGGTGGGCGATGAGTACAAGTGACAATCCAGAGTGCGATCGCGCGGATCTGGTCCGCGATTATGCTTTCGATGAACTGGCGCCGGCGGAGCGCAAATCCATGGAGCAGCATTTTGCCTCCTGCGCCGGCTGCGCGGCCGAGCTCGACCGGCTGCGCCTGACGACTGCGGCGCTGCGCGTGATTCCGGATGTGGAAGTACCGCGGCGCATCGCTTTTGTTTCGGATAAAGTGCTGGAGCCGAAGATGGGCTGGCTGGCCGCGTTCTGGAATTCCGGCGCGCGGCTTGGCTTCGCTTCGGCCTGTGTGCTGGCAGGGGCGCTGACGTTCTTCGCGGCTCATCGGCAAACGGAAGTGCGAACGGTGGTGCAGACGGCGGGCGCGTCACAGGGACAGATCGATTCGGCGATCGCCAAAGCAGTCTCCGAAGCTGTGGAGAAGACGCACGCAGACGATGCGCGGCTCACGCAGGCGGCGCTGAACGCAGTGGACGCGAAGTATGAGGCGAAGCAGCAGGAATTAGTGGTCAATCTGCAGCAGAGCTATGATTACCTGCGCAAGCAGTCTCAGACCGCGGAGCGTGCACTGTACAGGATGCCGCAGTGAAGTTCGCGCTGATCCTGGCGGCCGCCGTGATTTCGTGGGCACAGACGCCGAAACCCGCGGTGCCGCTGATGACGATCAGGGATATCGAGAAGGCAACGGATACGCGGCTGGGCACGCCTCCCTCCGATCCCTGGAATGTTCTGGGCGACGCTCGCGGAACCTATCTGCCGGGCTATGGCACGGTCGTCACGTTTGAGCTCACCCTTGCGAATCTGACGCCCGTCTCACCGTTCCACCCCACGGTTACCGCGCAGGAAAAGCGCTCCGGGCACGATCGCAAGATGAAGAATCTCGTCGCCCTGAAGGCGGCGATGCATGAGATGGTTGCGCACGCCGCAACCGCTCTCACCGCGATGCCCGGCAACGAGCAGATCACCTTCGAGGCATTTCTGTTCAATTTCGATTGGGAAGACCGCACCGGTCTTCCGGATCGTCTCACCATCTCCGCCAATCGCGAAAAAATAGCCGACGCGGTCGCCCACCATGCCTCCGCCAAAGAAATGGCTTCGTTATTCGAGGAGCGTTCCGAATAGTGACTCCCCAATCCAGTTCCGCGCCCGGCGCCGGAACGAACGTCCCCATGCGTCTCGGCGAACTGCTGATCGAGCGCGGCCTCATCGCGCCGGAAGATCTCGACCGCGCCCTTGAACTGCAGCGCGAGCGCGGCGATAAGCTCGGCCGCATTCTCATCGATATGGGCTATCTGGCCCAACGCGATCTGCTCAGCGCGCTTTCAGCGCAGCTCGGCCTGCCGATCGCTACCCTGAGCTCGCCGCCTTCCGTTCCCGAACTGGAAGGCTTGTCACCGCGCTTTCTGCGCCAGTCGCTTATCTTCCCGG
>DASZVV010000297.1:0-1790 GCA_035546955.1 Bryobacteraceae bacterium | reverse complement strand
GGAGAAGATTTGTGAACCCTCCACGTCTTTGCGGTTCGCCCACCAGGTGAAGTTGATCAGGAGCTTGGAGAAAACGCGGCGCAGAAAATTGCGATCGCGTCTGCCGGGCGGCGCGGAGATTTTGTAGACGCGCCATGCCGCCCAGGCGTGTACCGGCGGATTGACATCGCCGAATTCGAACTCATAAGCCGGGATTTGCCCGCTTGGATGCATGTACCACTCGCGCAGGAACAGGAGGAGCTGATCTTTGGCGAAATCCGGATCGAGTTCGGCGAACGCCACCATGTGGAACGCGAGGTCCCAGGACGCGTACCATGGGAACTCCCAGTTGTCCGGCATCGAGAGGACGTCGCGATTGTAGAGATGCCGCCAGTTGTAATTGCGGCCCTTGCACCGGGTTTCGGGCGGCTTGGGATAGGCCGGATCGCCGTCCAGCCACTCGAGCACGCCGTAGTTGTAGAACTGCTTCGACCACAGCAGATTTGCTTCGGCCTCACGGGCGATCCGCAGCGCCTCCGATGGCGGAGCTTCGGCGGAAAAGCCGTGGAACTGGTCTGCTTCGGCCATGCGCTGCGCGAAGATCGCATCGAAATCGATGGCGCGCGTTTCCGCCGCCGGATGCAGCCGCATGCAAATTTCGATTGATTGGCCCGGCGCCAGATCGGCGTGGTAAACAGCGGCCGTTTTCGTTCCGGAATTCGCCCGGTTGACCGCCCCGCCTTCGCCGTTGACGATGTAGCGATGGAACGCGTCCTTCACGCAGTCAGCCGCGCTGATGACCGCGTGGCCCGCGCCGAACAACGCATTGAAATTGGTTTCGTTTTCCGTGAAGAGCCATTCGACCGGCCATGTGAGCGCCTGTAATGCGAAGTTGCCGAGCGATTCGTGCTGCGTCACCACCGTATCGCCCGCGGTGGCCAGCGCGATCGATGGTTTGCGGTGGTAGCCTTCGCCGGTGCGGCCCCACGCCCAGGTGTTGCGAAACCAGAGCGTCGGCAGGATATGCAACGGAGCGGCATCCGGTCCGCGATTCGTCGCGAGGATACGGATCAGGATATCGTCCGGCGCATTCTTGGCGTATTCCACCTGGATATCGAAGTAACGGCTTTCGCTGAAAATGCCGGTATCGATCAGCTCATACTCGCGCTCCGCGCGCGAGCGCTGCTTGTTTTCGGAAACGAGCTGCTCATACGGATAGGCGCGCTGCGGATACTTATAGAGCGCCTTCATGTACGAGTGCGTCGGCGTGGAATCGACGTAGAAGTAGCACTCCTTCACGTCTTCGCCATGATTCCCTTCTTTGGTTCCGAGGCCGAAGAGCCGTTCCTTGAGGATGACGTCCTGTCCGTTCCACAGCGCGAGCGCAAAGCAGAGGCGGCCCTCGCGGTCGCAGATGCCGAGCAATCCGTCTTCGCCCCAGCGATAGGTGCGCTGCCGGGCATGCTCGTGCTGGAAATAGTCCCAGACCTCGCCGTTGTCGGAGTAATCCTCGCGGACCGTGCCCCACTGGCGCTCGGAGAGATACGGTCCCCACCGCTTCCAGTTCCTGCGGCGCGCCGCGTCTTCGCTGAGCCGGAGCCGTTCGGGATTCATGATGCCATCTGGACGACGCTCTTAATGCCGGAAGCATCCCGGATCGGCGTCTCGAATTCTTCAAGTGGAAAGCGGCGGGTGATCAGGCCGCGAACCGCATGGGGCCAGCGTGCGCAGATTTCGGTCAGGTCGGAAATGGCACGGTCGAAAGCGTCATTCCCCGCATTTACGGTAGCGAGCAGGCATTGGTTGCGCAG
>DASZVV010000296.1:0-11695 GCA_035546955.1 Bryobacteraceae bacterium | reverse complement strand
GACATGCTCGGGCTGAACCCTGTCGAACGGGATCGCAAATTCAATAGAAAGAAGGGGATTATCGGACATTCTATCGCCGAAGTACCGGAAGGGATATACGTCATATTACCACTATCCGGCGGTTTGAATATCCATGATTTGCCGAAGCGCGGGTGTCTCTAAAGTTACGTGGCGGAAACGCCGATAAGGCTATCAGCCGGAAACCCGCGAACGATTGCGGGCGCGGACTTCGAGGAACACGGCCATGCGGCGCATCCCCACCAAATCCTGCCTGGCGGCTTGCTGCATCCTCGCGGCCTCGGCGATGGCGCAAACCGGGGGCGGAGTGTTTCGCGGCGAAGTTCGCGACGCCTCGGGTGCGATGGTTTCGAGCGTCCGGATCGAATTTCATTCAACGACGACTGGCCTGACGTTGGCAGCCGAATCGAATGACCGGGGGCTGTATGTCTCACCGGATCTGATTCCGGGCGTCTGGACGCTCCGCGCGGAGAGGAATGGTTTTGAGACGGAAGTGGCGGGGCCCATTCTGCTCGAAGTCAACCAGACTGTCCGGGTCGATTTTGGGCTGCGCGTGGGGAAGCAGTCGGAATCCATGCAGGTGAAAGCAGCAGCCGGCCAGATGCCTGGCGCAGAGAGCGCCGAACTGTCCCAGGTTATCGGCGCGAAAGCAGTGGCGGAGATGCCGCTCAATGGAAGGGCATGGCAGCAACTGATCCTTCTGAGCGGCGGGGTGAATCCAGGCGCGCCAGGGGAGAGCGGCTCGCCATACCCTGTCAATGTCTACGGCCAGCGAACCAAGGGCAATCTGTTTCTGGCAGATGGGATTTCGGTAACTTCCTCGGCGCTCGGGCGGGGAAACAGCTTCAACATCCCGCTCGAGGCGGTGCAGGAGTTCTCGGTGCAGGCAGGGGCCTATTCGGCGGAGTACGGTGACGTGGCGGGCGCCGTCATCAATGTGCAGTCGAAATCAGGGACGAATGACTGGCACGGGTCCCTGTTCGAGTTTTTGCGGAACGACCGGCTGGACGCTTCCGATTTCTTTTCGAACGCCACCGGTCAGGCGCGCAATCCGCTCCGTTACAACCAGTTCGGGGGATCGCTCGGCGGCCCGCTGCGGCGCGGGCGAACTCTGTTCTTCGCCGATTATCAGGGGATGCCGGTGCATACTTCCGCGCCGATGGTGGTCAGCTTGCCCACGGCGGCTCAGCGCCGGGGCGACTTTTCGGCTCAGACGGCGCCGATTTACAACCCGTTCGCGCCTTCTCCGGTTCGCCCTCCGTTTCCCGGCAATGTAATCCCCGCCAGTCTCGTGGATCCGGCGGCCGCGGCAATCAGTGCGGCATTGCCTCTTCCGAACCAGTTCAGCGCGTCCGGCCAGCCCCTGGCGTTCAACAACTATGCGGTGGCGCGGGTCAGCACTTCCGCAGTTCATTCGTTCGATGTGCGGATCGATCATCAGTTTTCGGGCGCGAACTCCGCTTTTCTGCGGCATTCGTTTCAGAACACGGATGCCAACGTGCCGTCGCTGTTCGGGCCTCCGCTCGGGGGTTCGCTCGAAGGCGCGGGGATGACGCGGGCGCGCCTGCAGAACGTGGCGCTCGGCAATATCTACCAGTTTTCGCCCTCCTTCTTCAATGAATTGCGGATGGGCATCGACCGGCAGACGACATTGCTGACGCAGGAGGATTACGGCCAGAATCTCTCGGCGCGGTTCGGCATTCCCGGCATCAATACGAGCCCTCAGACCTCGGGGCTTGCGAATCTCTCGATCGCGGGTCTCTTCGATGTGGGGGACAGCCTGCTGACTCCGCTTTCGCTCGCAACGACAGACGAAAACGTGAGCGAAAAGATCACGTGGGCTCGTGGACACCATGTTTTTCGCGCCGGGGTCGATTACCAGCGAGGCCTCGGCAGCACGGGATACCTCGTCTACGGCCGCGGCTTCTATACATTTCTGAATCTCACGACAAGTTCCCTGGTGGGCACGCCGGGCGGTAACGCCTATGCGAGTTTTCTGACAGGCGCTCCGTATCAGGTTTTGCGGGATCAGTTCACGCCCGGCCTCGCCGGGCTTCTCTCCTGGCGTTACGGTCTGTTCGCGCAGGATGATATCCGGCTCACCCCGCACTTCACAGTGAATCTGGGTGTCCGCTATGACGTGATGCCGTATCCCAGCGAGATGCATAACCGTCTATCGAACTTCGACCCGGCGTCCGGGACGATTCTGCTGGCAGGGCAGGGAGCGAACGAGCGGCTGGTGCGGACCGACTACGGCGATCTCGCGCCGTGGATCGGCATTGCGTGGGCGCCAGGAAGCCAGACGGCCACTGTTCTGCGCACGGGCTTCGGCGTCAGTTACACCGATCCTTACGGCAGTGCCGGGATTCTCAACAGCAATGAATTCAACGCTCCGTTTTACAACGTGGGCAACGTCACGATTTTTCCTTTTACGGCTCCCACCGTGCGCCTCAGCGATGGCGCGCCGCCGGTTGCTGCGCCTTCGCTGACCGCGCCTTCGGGCAATCAGCGATATCTGGATCCGAACGCCCGGAATCCGTTCTCGCGCACGTGGAGCCTTGAAATCCGGCACGCGATCAGCAATGCGTCGTTGTTTTCCGTTTCCTACGTCGGGGTGTCGGGTGAGCGGCTGCTGATGGCATCCAACATCAACGCGGCTCAGCCAGGAGCAACGGCGCCGGCGCCGCGGCGGCCCTACGGCGCTGCACTGGCCGAAATCCGGGAACTCTCGAACACGGCGCAATCCATTTACAACGGCCTTGAGGCCCGTTTTGAGCGCCGGTTCAGCCGCGGGCTCCACTTTCTGGGTTCGTGGACATGGTCCAAATCGCTGGACGACCAGAGTAACGGAACCGACAACGTTACGGCGAGCGGGCAATATCCGCAGGATCCGCTGCATCCCGAACTGGATCGCGGGCTTTCGAGCTTCGACCGTTCGCAGGTTCTGGTGGCGAGCGCTGTCTGGGAGATTCCGTTCCGCCGCGCCGGCTGGCGGCCGCTGCGGGCCGCGGCGGCAGGGTGGCAGCTGAGCGGGATTCTGACGGCGGAAACCGGTCCCCCCTTCAGCGTGCTGATGGCCTGCGCGGATGTGAATGCGGACGGCAACAACTGCCGCCCCAACCGCCTCGCGAGCGGCGTGCTGGCGAACGGGCAGCGCTCGATCGCGAAATGGTTCGATACTGCGGCATTCGCCATTCCCTCGCCGCAGGCATGGGGTAACGCAGGCCGCAATATTCTGCGCGGGCCGGGCGACGTCAATCTCGATTTCGGGATTGCGCGCTCGATCGCGCTTGCTCCGGATGCCGCGAAACGCCGCCTGCAGCTCCGCGGCGAATTTTTCAACGCTCTGAATCACGCCAATTTCGGGCTTCCACAGGGCTCCATCGATTCGCCCGCGTTTGGCGCCATCACCACTTCCGCTCCCGCGCGCCAGATCCAGCTGGGAGCGCGCCTTGAATTCTGACTATGCCGAAACCACAATTACCCGGATTGATTCGCTATAGCCTGCCATTCGGCACCCTTGCCGCAGCAGCCGTGGCGCAGTTCGCCATCGCAGGTGTTCTGCCCAAAGGTTTCGATTTTCCGTATCCGTTCCTCTACCTGATGGCAGTTTTTCTGACGGCCTGGTTCGGCGGGATCTGGCCGGGGGTGATCGGCTGCCTGGTCACGATGCTGGGGCTTCCGCTGGCCGGCAGTCATGGGATGACTCTGACCGCGGCCGACTATACCCGGCTCGGTGTGTTTCTGCTGATCTCCGTGGGAATCAGCTGGATGGCGAACAACCAGCGGCACGCGCAGGATGTGCTTTCCGACGCCAATGATGTACTGACCGGCGCGAATGCCGTGCTGAGCGGGGCCAATGCCGAGCTCGATAAGAACGTACAGGGCGGCCGTGAAGAGCTGGCGCACGCGGTCGAAGAACTCTGGGCTGAAGTGCTGCGGCGCAAGGAATCGGAAGAAAAACTCCAGAAGCAGCTGGGGCGGATGAGCCTGCTGGACCACATCACGCGGGCAATCGGCGAGCGTCAGGACCTCAGCAGTATTTTTCAGGTGGTGATCCGGACCATCGAAGACAGCCTGCCGATCGATTTCGGCTGCGTGTGCCTGTACGATCCCGAAGCGGAGGCGCTGACGGTCACCCGTGTCGGGGTGCGCAGCCACGCACTTGCGCTCGATCTTGCGCTGACCGAGCAATCGAGAATCTCGGCCGATCAAAACGGCCTGATGCGCTGCATCGGCGGGCAGGTAGTGTACGAGCCGGATATCCGCGGAATTGAACTGCCGTTTCCAAAACGGCTGGCGCAGGGGGGCCTCGGTTGCGTGGTCGCGGCCCCGCTTCGTTCCGAAAGCAAGATTTTCGGGATACTCGTGGCCGCGCGGAAGGAGCCGGAATCGTTCAGCAGCGGCGACTGCGAATTCCTCCGGCAACTCAGCGAGCATGTGGCGGTGGCCGCCCATCAGGCGCAGATGTATACGGCGCTGCAGCAGGCTTATGAGGATCTTCGCCGTACCCAGCAGGCGGTAATGGAACAGGAACGGCTGCGTGTGCTCGGCCAGATGGCCAGCGGCATTGCGCACGACATCAATAACGCGCTTTCCCCCGTCGCGCTTTATACGGAATCGCTGCTCGAACGGGAGCCGAATCTCAGTACGCGCACACGCGGGTATCTGGAAACGACGCAGCGCGCCATCAGCGATGTGACCCATACGGTGGGGCGCATGCGCGAATTCTGCCGGAAGCGCGAGCCGCAACTGGTGCTGGCTCCGGTGGATCTGAACGCACTGGTCAGTCAGGTGATGGATCTAACCCGGTCGCACTGGAGCGACCTCCCGCTTCAGCGCGGCATCGTGATCCGGATGCGCACGGAGCTCGAAGCGAATCTCCCGCCGGTGCCGGGGATCGAAAGCGAGATTCGCGAAGCGCTGACCAATCTGGTTTTTAACGCTGTGGATGCCATGCCGTCGGGAGGCCCGCTGATACTGCGGACGCGGCGCTCATTTTCGCCAGACCGTATTCACGTCGAAGTGCAGGATGGCGGTATCGGGATGGACGCCGAAACCCGCCGCCGATGCCTGGAACCATTCTTCACGACAAAGGGAGAACGTGGCACGGGACTCGGACTGGCCATGGTCTACGGCGTTGCCCAACGGCAGAACGCCGAGATGGCCATCGACAGCACGCCCGGCAAAGGCACGACGTTCGCCCTCGTTTTTAAGCCCTCCCCGATGTCTGCGGGCGCCTCCGCGATCGCCCGGCCTTACGTTCCGCTGTCCCGGCTTCACATCCTGCTGGTGGATGACGATCCGTTGATCATCCGTTCACTACAGGCCATTCTCGAAGAGGACGGGCACGCGGTAACCACTGCTACCGGTGGGCAGGAGGGCATAGACATTCTCAAGGCGTCCGTCAAGCGCGATGAACGCTTTGCCGCCGTCATCACGGATCTCGGCATGCCGTACGTGGACGGCCGGAAGGTTGCCAACGCAGTGAAGGCGACCTGCCAGGAAACGCCCGTTATTCTGCTGACCGGCTGGGGGCAGCGGCTGGTAGAAGAAGAGGACGTTCCGGAGAACGTTGACCGGGTTCTGAACAAGCCGCCGAAGCTTCATCAGCTGCGCTCGGCCCTGGCGGACCTGGTGCCGGTGACGGCGAACTGACGCACGCGGGAGTGTGATGACGGCAGATCCAATCGCCACCCTGCTCATCGTGGATGACGAGGCGGCACACACCAAAGCGCTGCAGGACACTCTCGAACCGGAAGGCTACCGTGTGACCGGACTCACCTCGCCCACCGCTGCCCTTGAAGCGCTGCGCGCCAACGCATTCGATCTTGTCCTCACCGACCTCATGATGCCGGAGATGGACGGGATTGCCTTTCTCCGTGAGGCGCTCGCCATCGATCCATCTATCGCCGCAGTGGTCATGACCGGACACGGCACACTCGATACGGCCGTCCAGGCGATGCAGACTGGCGCGCTCGATTACATCCTGAAACCGTTCCGCCTGAGTACGGTGCTGCCGGTTCTGGCGCGATCGCTGGCGGTGCGGCGTGTCCGGACAGAAAATATCGAGCTCCAGCAGGCGGTCGGGATGTATGAGCTCAGCAAAGCAATGAGCGCGGCGCTCGAATTCGACGCGGTACTGAGAAAGGTGAAGGAAGCCGCCGCAGCACAGAATGGCGTGCGGGCGGCTTCCGTCCAGCTCGCGCACGGCGCTGCCAATGCCGTCCCGGACCCCTGCGATCTCTCGGTTCCGATGAAGGTGGGCGGCTACCTTGTCGGCTATCTGAACTTCCAATTCGAAAATCCGCGGCGCGCAGCTTCCAACGGCCAGATGAAAGCGCTGCGGATTCTGGCGAGCGCGGCCGCTTCTGCGCTCGAAGCCACGTCACTCATCGCGAAAGTGCGCGCCGCCGATCAGCAGTACCGGCGGCTGACGGAGAACGCGCCCGACATCATCTTCCGCTGGGATTTCGATCCCGGGCCGCGCCTCGCCTATGTCAATCGCGCCGTCACGGTGTGCACCGGATACACGCCCGATGAGTTGTACGCCGACCGCGATCTGATTTTTCGCATCATCCATCCGGACGACCTCCCTCATCTTCAGGCAGTGCTGACAGGAGAGCACACCAATCGCGGAGTGCTTCGGGTCCGGTGTTTTCACCGGACCGGGAATATCGTGTGGCTGGAACAAAGGTCCATGCCGGTGCGTGACGGCGAAGGCAACCTCACTGCGGTGGAGGCAATCGCACGCGATGTCACCGAACGCAAAATACTCGAAGAACGCCTCGATCGCCGGACGTCGGAGATCCGCCGGTCGCTCACCGAGAAGACGGCGCTCCTCAAAGAAGTTCACCATCGCGTAAAAAACAATCTGCAGGTGATCTGCAGCCTCCTTTCGATGCAGATTTCCTGCGCCGCGGAAGATGCCCAGCGGCCGCTGAACGATGCCCACAGCCGGGTGCTGTCGATGTCGCTGATCCACGAGCTCATCTATCAGTCCGACACGCTGGCCGACCTGAATTTCGGCGCTTATATTGAAGTGCTGGCGAGCAAGCTGTTTGCGGCCTACTGTGTCGATCCCACTCGTATCCAGCTCGAAATGAACGTGCAGCCGATCAATCTGAGCCTTGATCAGTCGATCCCGTGCGGACTCATCCTGAACGAACTGATCTCGAATGCTCTCAAGCATGCATTCAGCGATGGACGCGAAGGAACGATCCACATCGCTCTTTGCGGCAGCGAAACCGGCGAGATTTCACTTTCTGTTGCGGATAACGGCCGGGGCCTTCCGCCGGATTTCAGCATGTCCCAGAGCAATACTCTCGGCCATCAGGTAGTGAGCACTCTTGTCCGGCAACTCGGCGCGAAGCTCACGGTACAGGGAGATGATGGTGCGCGGTTCGCTTTCACCTGGAAGCTCGCGGAGAATCGCTGCGCGGCCGCCGCCGTTCCCGCCTGATTCGCTATGAGAGCAGCAGCTCGAGGTCTTCGCGCTTGAGATCCCGGATCAGGCTGTTGCTTTCCCCAATGATCGCCGCAGCGAGATCCCGCTTGGTCTTCTGAAGATCGAGCACCTTCTCCTCGACCGTATCCTTCGCAATGAGCCGATAGGCCGAAACCCGCCGCAACTGCCCGATCCGGTGCGCGCGGTCGATGGCTTGCGCTTCGACGGCCGGGTTCCACCAGGGGTCCATCAGAAAAACATAGTCCGCCGCCGTCAGATTCAGTCCCAGACCGCCGGCCTTGAGGCTGATGAGGAACAGCGGGCATGCCGGGTCATTCTGGAAATGCTCGACACGCGTCTGGCGGTCGCGCGTTTTTCCGTCGAGGTATTCATAGACCATGCCGAGATTGTCCAGGCGGCTGCGGACGATCGCCAGCAGGCTGGTGAACTGGGAAAACACGAGCGCTTTGTGGCCGGATTCAATAACCTCCTGAAGCTGCTCGATCAGCGCTTCCAGCTTGGCGCTCTGTTCTTCCTTGCGATCCGCATCGATCAGGCCCGGGTGGCACGCCGCCTGGCGAAGACGCAGCAGCGCCTCAAGCACCATGATCTTCGATTTCGCCAGACCCTGTTTGTCGATTCGAGTGAGGAGGGTGCCCCTGTAGTGATTGCGCAATTCGTTATAGAGGGCGCGCTGCTCCGCGCCCAGTTCGCAGTAGATGGTCTGCTCGGTGCGTTCGGGCAACTCGCGCGCCACCTGCGCTTTGGTGCGCCGCAGAATAAAAGGCCGAACCGCCTGCGCGAGCACCTGCCGCGAATCCTCGCCAGGATTGCGTGCAGCTCCGCCCACCAGCCGGAAGACGCTCGCGGATCCGAGCATCCCGGGATTCAGGAATTCGAACAGGGACCACAATTCGCCCAGATGATTCTCCACTGGCGTTCCACTGAGCGCGAGCCGATGCGATGCCTGAATCAGCCGGACCGCTTTTGCGCCTTCCGAGCCGCTGTTCTTTACCGCCTGGGCTTCGTCGAGCACTGCGTAGTCGAATTCGACTTCCCTCAGCCGCGCGATATCGCGGCGCAGCGTTCCGTAGGTGGTGAGGACCAGATCGAAGCGCCGGATGGCGTTCAGATCCCGCTGCGGACCGGTATAGTCCAGAATGCTGAGCAGCGGGGTGAAACGCTCGGCTTCTTCTCTCCAGTTGAAAATCAGCGAGCGGGGCGCCACCACAAGCGAGGGCTGCTTTTTACGGCCTTCCTTCTTTCGCGCCGCGCGGCGGGATTCGAGGAGCGCAAGGACCTGGGCGGTTTTGCCGGTGCCCATATCGTCAGCAAGACAGCCGCCGAAGGAAAAACGCCGCAGGAATTCCATCCAGCCGAGGCCTTCCTTCTGGTAGTCGCGCAGTTGTCCGTGGAAGCCCTCCGGCTGCGCGGCGGCGCGAACGCCTTCGAAACTGCGCAGTTCCCGGCGCACATTTTCAAACTGTGCATCGAACGTGGCTTCGGGCTGCGCCGCCAGCAGCGCGTCGAGGAGTCCAGCCTGGCTGCGGCGGAAACGAACACTCTCGTTTTCCACCTGGCCCATACCTGCGACCATGGCAACACGCGCCAGCCATTCTTCGGGAATCAGACCGTAGCTGCCGTCGTCGAGACGGACCATGCTTTCGCCGCGGCGTACGGCCGCGAGGAGTTCCGGCAAGCCGGCATTATGGCCGGCGAAATCGACATTGCCCTGAAGATCGAACCAATCGAGGCCACTCGCCACGTTGAGGGTGAACTTGCCGGCGGCCCGGAACATCCTGCCGTCTGCTTCCACAATCCACCCACCCGCGGTCAGCGCTCGAACCGCGTGGGGAAGCTTCGAGGGCGTCAGTTCCCAGAGATCAGACGGGTCGGAAGCGGTTCTGACCCGCTGCCGGATGCCGGCTTCACCCAGTTGCAGAATGGCGTTCGATTCGGTGATCGGGTCGCGTCGAATCAATCTGCGCCGCGCGGCATCGAAAACGGCAGGCGCCTGCGATCGTTCGTCGACCAGATGCCCTTCATATTCGAATGCCATCCGCGCCGTCAGACGCGCGGCCCCCTCCGTTTTTCCAGCCGGGCCACGCAGCCGGAGATGAGGGCGCGGCTTTACGTCAACCTCTTCAAACGCCAGCTCTTTCGGCAGATCCACCGGAGGCACCCCGGGACTCACGAGAAGAGACGAAAGGAGCAGATCGCGCTCGCTCTCAGGCGCTTCCAGCATGCCGTGACTGCGCAGCCAGACGAGCCACTTGAATGACGCCGCCGGATCGAGCGGCGCGACGGATTCCTTCGTGAAGACGAACCCGCCTTCAACGATGAGGTCCGGGACGGAGAGATCCATTCGCTCCTCGCCGCGAAACAGAATACCGGAAACGCCCCAGCCCTGGACGGTGGGCTTCAGCTCAACGCGAAACTTCCACGGACCCGCGTCGTCCCAGCGAAGCGGTACCGATTCTTCCGGGATTTTCGAAGCGCCGTTTTGCAGGTAGCAATGACCAGTCTTTACTACGAGCGGCAGGGCGAACTTAGCGAGATCGGGTGCGAGCCGGATGCTTTCGGGCACGGAATCGTAGTCGTAACCAACATTGAACCCGTAGTAGTTGCGGCCTCCAGCGAGGGCGGCGAGAGCATTTCTGTCCTCTTCCGGGCGAACCTGGGCGATCTGAGAGCGCTTCATCCGAAGCGGGACGGAGCGCGAGTAAATTCCATTCTGTTTTCGGTCCTGCGTCTGCAGGCTGAGGACGATTTCGCCGCTCGTGCGGCTGGCCGCGACGTCCACCCAGTAGCGAAGCTCCCTTTTCCCCGGCCAGGCGGGATCCAGGGAATAGGAAATCTTCGTCACATTCGGGTGGGTAATGTCATCGAGGTGCCGGCGCCAGTCCAGACGTTTCGAAGGCGGAGGCGTGAGCTCGAAGGACCGGCTGAGCGGTGTATTGCCGTCGTCGAATCGGATGGGATTTGGTGACCCCGCTGCTTCCGACAGAAACGTCTGTTCTTCCGCGGCCAGCAGCGTTGCCCAGATGTGCTTGCAGGCGCCGGAGCCCAGGAAGTATTCGCACTCACATTTAACTTTCAGGATGGGTTCACGGTAGACGATTTCGACGTTATAAGGCCGATGTCCACGAACCCGTGCTTCGACAGCGGCCGGAGTGCCGCGTGTGATGACTACCCGTCCTTCGCGGAAGTAATTGAATCCACGGACCATTGAGGGATGGCTGAAGTGGGAGGCGAGGCGACCGGTCAGAGCGTTTTCCGGGGCTCCGCCGAAGCTGGGGAATTGGATGGATCGGTTTACTGCCACGCTTCTTGTAACTATAGCGGCCCGCCCTGTTTTGGGCGCCCGGAAATATGATAATGTTCAGTTGCCGTGAAAAGCCTGATTTTCCTGATCGCCGCCGCCGCGCCCGCGCTGCTGGGACAGCAGCAACCTCCTGCGGTGCGCACGTTCATCGCCAAAAACTGCGCTCCGTGTCACAACACGAACTTCAAGCAGTCTAATCTTGACCTGACGACGCTGCCGTTTCATCCGTCCGATTCCGCTAATTTTGCCCGCTGGGCACGCATTCACGACCGGGTGCGGGATCAGGAAATGCCGCCGATCAAATCAGCCTCATTGACGCCTGCATCGCGCGAGGCATTCCTGAAGGCGCTCGAAGCGCCGCTGATGACGGCCGACGCCGCGCGCTACGTTTCCCAGGGACGCACTTTGTGGCGGCGTATGAACCGCTATGAGTATGAGGACACGCTGCGGGACCTGCTCGGCGCTCCCTGGCTGCAGGTGAAAGAGCTTCTTCCGGAAGACGGCGAGGCGTATCATTTCAACAAATCGGGCGAGGCGCTGGATGTTTCGCATGTGCAGATGAGCCAGTACCTCTCGGCCGCTGAATACGCGCTGCGCCAGGCGCTGCCGCACTATACGGAACGCCCGCAGGTGACCACGAAGCGCTACTACGCGCGCGATCAGAACTCGATGTTCAGCAAAGTTGCGTTTCCAGCGAGCCCGGAACGCAACATGTTTCCGGTGGTCGGGGATTCGGCTGACCTCGGAGTTCTTCACAAAACGGGGCCGCGCACCGTGGGGCCTTCGAATCCCGAAGTGCGCGAACAGGAAGGCCTCGGCGTGGTGGCCAGTACCTATGAGCCGCTCGAAATGCGTTTTCAGCAGTTCACCGCGCCCGTTTCCGGCCTTTACAAGCTTCGCCTGAA
>DASZVV010000295.1:0-10874 GCA_035546955.1 Bryobacteraceae bacterium | reverse complement strand
AGATTCGCGATCTTTATGACGCCGAAAAGCAAATCACGAAGGCCCTGCCGAAGCTGGCGAAGGCTGCGGAGTCACAGGAACTGGCCGACGGGCTCCGCGAACACCTGGAACAGACCGAGGGTCATGTTTCGCGACTGGAGCAGATTTTCGAAATCGCCGGCGAAAAGGCAAAAGGCAAATCGTGCAAAGGCATGAAGGGCCTTCTTGAAGAAGGCAGCGAGGCGATGAAGGAAGAGGAAAAGGGAACGATGCGCGATCTCGCCATCATTGCCGGCTGCCAGAAGGTGGAACACTATGAGATCTCCGCCTATGGGACTGTCCGCACTCTCGCGGAGCATCTCGGAATGAAGAAGGCTGTGAGCCTCCTCCAGCAGACGGAGGACGAGGAGAGCGAAGCCGACGAGAAACTGACCGGCATTGCCACCGAGTTGTATAGCTCGCAGTTCGGCGAGGAAGAGGGAGAAGAGGCCGGAAACGAGGAGGTGCAGCCCGTAGGCGCAGGGACGTCCATTCGGGCGGCGGGTGAGGCCCGCAGCCGCGCGAAACGCCGGGCTTCTTAGGCTGCCTCAAGCGGACTTTTTCGAGAGCGGGTTGCGGTGCAGCCCGCTCTCCTGTTCCCCGTAAATTTACTGGCTGCGAATGCACGGCCGCGCGGAAATTTGCGTGCTGCACAATCGCCATGCCATCCTCCACTCCGCTGCCCCACCATTCCTCCAACTTCGATCGCCGCGAATTTGTCGGAGCTGTTGCCGCAGGCGCCTTGATCGCCGCGAACGCCGAAGGACAGCAGGCGCTGCCTTTCCCGAATGAGACCAGACACGGCGACATGCTCTATCGCAGTTTTGGAAAAACCGGAGTAACAGTTTCCGTGCTGGGCGTTGGCGGCTCGCATATCGGACAGGCGGAATCCGACGATCTGGCTATAAAGATCATTCGCACCGCCATCGACCGCGGCGTCAATTTCATGGATAATTCCTGGGACTACAACAATGGCGATGGTAAGGCCGAGACTCGTATGGGCAAGGCTCTTCGCGACGGCTACAGGCAAAAGGTGTTTCTAATGACAAAGGCAGACGGACGCACCAAAGAGGCGGCCGCGAAGCAGCTCGACGAATCATTGCGCCGGCTGCAGACCGATCATGTTGACCTGTGGCAGTTCCACGAGACCATCCGGATGGAAGACCCCGACCGTTATTTCGCCCCCGGCGGCGCTCACGAAGCTTTCGACGAGGCGAAGAAGGCAGGCAAAACGCGCTTCATCGGTTTCACCGGACACAAGGATCCCGCTGTCCATCTGCGCATGTTGAATATGGCGAGAGCAAAGGGCTACCATTTCGATGCCGTTCTGTTTCCTTCCAACGTAATGGACTGGAATTTCCGCAGCTTCGTTCACGAGGTGATGCCCGTCGCGATTCAGGATGGCGTAGCGGTGCAGACGATGAAGCCGATGGGCGGAAAATTCGTTCTCGACAGCAAGGTAGTCACACCCGCGGAATGCCTGCAGTACGCCCTCAGCCAGCCGACGTCCGTTGTCATTCACGGCATGGACAAACTGGAATATCTCGAAGAAGCACTCGGTGTCGTGAAGACCTTCAAACGCCTGACGCCGCAGCAGGTGGAGGCGCTCGGCGCGAAAGCGAAGAACGCGGCGCTCGCCGGAACGTATGAGCTCTACAAGACCACGGCTCATTTTGACTCAACGGCGCAGCATCCGGCATGGCTCGGATAATGTGAGCGCCTGGATACGAAATTGCATTGCAGCGTTGCGATGAATACACTGAGGAGCCTCGCTGCGGCGGCTGCGCTCTTTTGCTGTGCGCAGGCTCTCCTCGCACAGATCCAGAATCAACCTGATGATGGCCAGTGGACCATGGCCGCGAAGAATCCGGCGAGCACCCGCTACAGCGCCCTTTCCGAAATCACGACCGCCAATGTAAAAAATCTGAAGCTGGCATGGACCTTTTCCACAGGGCTGACGAAGGGCCACGAGGCTGCGCCGCTGGTGGTCAACAACACGATGTACATCGTTACCCCGTGGCCGAATATTCTCTATGCACTCGATCTGACAAACCCAGGCGCAACGAAATGGACATACTCGCCGCATCCATCATCGAGCTCTCAGGGCACCGCTTGTTGTGACGTGGTGAATCGCGGCGCTGTTTATTACAAAGGCAAAGTTATCTATAACACGCTGGACTGCTACACAGTCGCGGTTGATGCCACCACGGGTAAAGAAGTCTGGAAGACGCAGATGGGCGATATCAACAAAGGTGAGTCGATGACCATGGCGCCCATCGTTGCGAAAGATAAAGTAATCGTCGGCGACAGCGGCGGCGAGTTCGGCGTTCACGGGTGGATCGCGGGCATTGACGCGGACAGCGGTAAAATCGCGTGGCGTGCGTACGCCACCGGCCCCGACAGCCAGGTACTGATCGGCCCGGAGTTCAAGCCTTTCTATGCGGAAGATCGCGGCAAAGATCTCGGCGTGAAAACCTGGCAGGGCGATCAGTGGAAGATCGGCGGAGGCTCCGGATGGAGCTGGATTTCATACGATCCCGATCTGGACCTGATCTATTACGGCACTTCGAACCCCGGTCCGTGGAATGCGGATATGCGTCCGGGCGATAACAAGTGGACCTCCACGCTTTTCGCCCGGCGACCCGAGACCGGGCAGGCTGTGTGGGCGTATCAAATGAACCCGCACGACAATCACGACTATGACGGCGTGAACGAAAATATTCTTCTCGATCTCACAATCAAAGGCCAGCCGCGCAAGGTTCTCGCACATCCTGACCGCAACGCGCGCATGTATCTGATGGATCGCGTGACGGGCGAGGTTCTCTCCGCTGAACCTTTCGCATACTTGAACACGAGTGATTACGTCGATCTGAAGACCGGCCAGCTCCACGTTGTCGATTCGAAGAAGACGGGCTTCAAAACGGTTCGCGATATCTGCCCGGCCCCTCCCGGTGGTAAAGACTGGCAGCCTTCCTCATACTCCCCGCGGACCGGCCTGATCTACATTCCGCACAACAACCTCTGCGCCGAGATGGAAGGAACTCCCGCAAACTACATTGCGGGTACGCCGTACGTCGGCTCCAACGTTCGCATGTATGCAGGCCCCGGCGGCAACCGCGGCGAACTGACGGCGTGGGATCCGGTGGCCGCGAAGCCCGTGTGGAGCGTGAAAGAAATGTTCCCCGCGTGGAGCGGGACGGTCGTGACGGCAGGTGACCTCGTGTTCTACGGCACGATGGACGGCTGGTTCAAGGCGGTCGATGCACACAACGGGAACCTGTTATGGAAGTTCAAGGCAGGCTCCGGCGTTATCGGCCAGCCAATCAGCTATAAGGGACCGGATGGCAAGCAGTACATCGCGGTACTCGCGGGCGTCGGCGGATGGTCCGGCGCCATCGTCTCAGGAGGACTGAATGCCGCCGACGGAACGGCCGCGCTCGGCTTCGTCAATGCGATGGCGGACCTTCCCAAATACACAACCACCGGCGGAATGCTCTATGTCTTCTCGTTACCTTAGTGCCGCCGGTATTTGCGCTGTGCTCCTGGCCGCAGGGTGCCAGCGCGAGAAGCGCGACCTGCGCCCCGCCCCAACGCGTCTGGCGATTCTTGGAACCGCCGCGCGGGAAAGTTCTTTACAGCCCGGGGGGCCACAGGTATCTCTGGAGCCGGTGAACCCGGCGGAGGGAAACGCCTACTCCATCTCAGAAGGGGAGCGGCTGTTCAACGCTTACAACTGCAGCGGATGCCACTCGCATGGTGGAGGTGGAATCGGCCCTCCGTTGATTAAAGACGTCTGGATCTACGGAAACGATCCCGCCAACCTTTTCGACACGATCGTGAAAGGTCGGCCGAACGGCATGCCGTCCTGGGGCGGACGATTGCCGGAATATCAGATCTGGCAGATCGTTACGTATATTCGTTCGCTCAACAACCTCGAGCCGAAAGCCGCAACGCCGGCGCGTACCGATTCGATCGAGCAGAATTCCCACACTCTTACACCCACCGGGACGAAACCGTAATGATGATGCTTCCGGCGCTGTTCGCATCGCAGTCCGCTCTGGACCCAGGCGGGGCCAATGCAGCACGCATCTTCCTACTCGGCAAAGACATGGTCTTCCTGCTGGGAATCATATTTATCGCCGTCATCGTCATGGCGTTCATACCGCTGGGACGGCGCCATCGAGGCATTGAACAGGAACCGCTGGAACACACGCATCGGCCATCGGCGGCAACGGAAAGAAAGCTGGCAATCGTCGTCAGCAGCGCGGTTGGCGCAACTGTTCTGGTGTTGCTGGGTCTGGTCGTCGTCAGCGTTCTGGTGGGCAAGTCGATTTCGAATGCCGGCGTTCCAGCGGATGCGCTGACTGTTGAGGTGACCGGAAACCAATGGTGGTGGTACGTGCGCTATCTCAACGACGACGCAAGCAAAATCGTGGTGACCGCGAACGAACTGCACATCCCGGTCGGACGTCCCGTGGTGATTCGTGGCACCTCGAACGATGTGATCCATAGCTTCTGGATCCCTGGTCTGCAGGGGAAACGCGATCTGATCCCGTCGCGGGTCAACATGGAATGGATCGTGGCGGATCACCCCGGCCGCTTCCGCGGACAATGTGCGGAATTCTGCGGACTGCAGCACGCGCACATGGCGATGTGGGTGGTGGCGGAGCCGGAAACCGCGTTCGATGCGTGGATGTCGCATCAGACCGAGGACGCTGTTCCACCTGCGACCGATGATCTGCGGCGAGGACAGCAGGTATTCCTCAGCAGCACCTGTGTATTTTGCCATCACATTCAGGGGACGGACGCCGCCGGCCAGGTTGGCCCGGATCTGACGCACTTCGGAAGCCGTCTCACCATCGCCGCCGGAACTCTTCCGAACAACAAGGGAAATCTCGCGGGATGGATTGCCGATCCACAGTCGATTAAGCCGGGAACCAAAATGGCGACGGTACCAGTGAAATCCGAAGATATGCAGCCGCTCATCGATTATCTGGAGAGCCTCCAGTGAGCGCGACCGTGACTGAAGCTCCGCGCGAAGTCAAGGCGGCGGATCGCGATACGCTGGAGCGGACCTGGCGAAGCCGCCCCGGTTTCACGGGCTGGCTTTCCGTCACGACGCACCAGGAGATCGGGCTCCGCTACATCAGGACGGCATTCGTATTCCTGCTTCTCGGCGGCGCGGAAGCTCTGCTGATGCGTCTGCAGCTCGCTTTCCCCAACAACACGCTGCTTGGCCCGTTTCGCTACAACCAGATTTTCACCATGCATGGCACCACCATGATGTTTCTCTTCGCCGTGCCGATGATGGAAGGCGTCGGAATCTGCCTTGTCCCGCTGATGATCGGAACTCGCAACGTCGCCTTCCCTCGACTGAACGCGTTCGGCTATTGGACATACCTGATGGGCGGCCTTTTCCTTTACAGCGGCGTCTTCACGGGGTCACTGCCCGCGGCAGGGTGGTTCGCCTATACGCCGCTCTCCGGCCCGCAATATTCGGTCGGGAAAGGGGTCGATTACTGGGCACAGATGGTGACGTTTACGGAGATCTCGGCTCTGTGCGTCGCGGTCGAACTCATCGTGACGATCCTGCGGATGCGCGCGCCGGGAATGTCGCTCAATCGCCTGCCGCTGTTCTGCTGGTCCATGCTGGTGCAGTCGTTCATGATCGTCTTCGCTATGCCCGCGATCATGATGGCGAGCAACGTCTTTCTGCTGAACGACCGCACAATCGGGACGCATCTCGCCAATCCCGCGGAAGGCGGCGACCCCATTCTTTTCCAGCACGTCTTCTGGTTCTTCGGTCATCCGGAAGTTTACATCATTTTTCTGCCGGCGCTCGGGCTGGTCTCCATGATTCTCGAAGCCAACACCAGGAGGGGCATCTTTGGCTACTCTGCCGTGGTCCTCTCACTGGTGGGCAACGGCTTCGTCGCTTTCGGCCTCTGGGTTCATCACATGTTCGCTACAGGTCTGCCGCAGATCGGCGAGGCTTACTTCACCGCAGCCAGCATGATGATTGCCATCACCAGCGGCGTGCAGATTTTCTGCTGGATCGCAACGATCTGGACAGGACGCCTGCGAATGACCGCCGCAACCTACTTCGTCTTCGGTTTTCTCTTCATCTTCGTGCTGGGCGGAATGACCGGCGTCATGCTGGCATCGATCCCGCTGGACTTGCAGGCGCATGACACCTACTTCGTCGTCGCGCATTTTCACTATGTGCTGATCGGCGGAGCCCTGTTCCCGTTGTTCGGCGGATTCCATCACTGGTTCCCCAAATTCACCGGCCGGATGATTGACGAACGCCTCGGAAAAATTTCCTTCTGGATTCTATTCGTCGGCTTCAATCTCACTTTCTTTCCGATGCACCTCGCCGGACTCAACGGCATGCCGCGGCGCGTTTATACCTATCCTCCGGAAATGGGCTGGCAGACCGACAACCTGCTATCCACGATTGGCGCCCTGACGATCGCGCTCGGCGGTCTGGTCTTCATCGCAAATGCCCTCAAGAGTCTGCGAACTGGCCGCGCTGCCGATTCGGATCCCTGGGAGGCGAGCACGCTGGAGTGGGCCGTGCCGTCGCCGCCCCCGGCCTGGAATTTCGATTACCTGCCCGTGGTCTCGAGCCGGTATCCGCTATGGACCCCGCCGGAAGACAACGCCCGCGTCATCGGCATGCGTGACGATCGCAGAGAGGTTCTCATCACCTCAGTGCTGGATGCGGAACCGCACCACAGGTACGTCCTGCCGGGATCCTCCATCTGGCCATTCGTCACAACGGCCGGCCTTTCGATCGGGCTGATCTGCGCTGTCTTCTATTTCTCCGGTTACTGGCTGGCTTCCCTGCTTGGGCTCATCGGATTCATCGGCTGGTTCTGGCCGCATCGCCCCGTGGAGATTGAACCATGACGCCGGCACGCGTGCTGGATGTTTCTTCGCTGCCCGCGTATGAGGTCTCGAACCAGTCTCCACTCTGGGCAGGCCAGGTCGTGATGTGCGCAATTGAGGCGACATTGTTCGTCATCCTCATCGCCACCTACTTCTATCTGCGTCTGGGGGTCGATGTCTGGCCGCCCCCGGGAACTCAAATCCCCGGGACCATCATCCCCACCATCGCCCTTATCCCGTTGCTCGCAAGCTGCGCCGGTTCCTACATCGCAAGCGAGGGAGCCAGGAAAAACAGCCGCCGCGAAATGCTTTTCGGGATGATCCTGAATCTCGGGCTCGCAATCGCATTTCTCGTGCTGCGCGCGATTTCATGGACCAGTTTCAATTTCCGCTGGAACACCGACGCACATGGCAGCATCGTCTGGGACATGCTTTTCCTTCACACCTACGATGTGGGAGCCGATCTGCTGATGACGCTCGTGCTCGTTGCGATTGTCGCGGCCGGCCGTGGCGGACCGAAGCAGCGTATCGGCGTCCATGTGGACAGCGTCCTCTGGTATTTCCTCGTCGGGATCTGGATTCCGATGTATGTTGTCATCTACTGGGGACCGCACCTCGTGGGGGCAGGCAGATGAAACCCACGTGGCTCCTCTTCACCGCGATCGGAGCAGGTCCGCTCGCCTGGTTCCTCAGCCTCGAGGTGAACTTCGCGCTTGCGCCTCTCGCCTGCTCGCAGTCCGCCAAGACCGCACTCTATATTGTTCTGCTCTTTGCATTTCTTGGCGCCGCATCTGGTCTGGCACTGGGAGCCGGTGCGTTACGCTCGCAGCCGGCGGGCGTCACAGATCCGGGCATCTCGACGGGGCGCTATCGAGCCATGGCGCTGGCCGGAGTCGTCCTCAGCGCTCTCGCCCTGCTGGCCATCATTGCCCAGACCATTCCAACCGTTCTCTTTGCGGGGTGCGAATGACCCATTGGACAGCCGATCCCGGAATCGTCGTTCCCCTGGCCTGCACTGGTCTGCTCTATGCGGCTGGCGCAAGGATCAGACGGGGAACCTCCCGTACGCAGATTGCCTGCTTCTGGATCGGTTGGGCAGTGCTGGTGATCGCTCTCGTGTCGCCGCTCCACTATTGGGGCGAAATGCTCTTCTGGGTCCACATGACACAGCATGAATTACTCATGCTCATTGCAGCGCCGCTGCTTGTTCTCTCGCGGCCTCTCGTTCCTATGCTGTGGGCGCTGCCGGGACCTGAACGGCGCCTCGCAGGCCGGCTCTTCAAACGAAGCGGCCTGAACGCCGCGTGGCACGCGGTCAGCCGTCCTCTGCCCGCATGGCTGCTGCACGCCGCGGCACTATGGCTATGGCACGCGCCCGCGCTTTTCCAGGCAGCCACAAAAAACAGCGCAATCCACGCGCTCCAGCACATCAGTTTTCTCGGCTCCGCGCTGCTTTTCTGGTGGTCATTGTTTTATGCGCGAAAGCGAACCGCCTACGGGGAGAGTTTTCTCTACGTCTTTACCACCGCGGTTCACAGCAGCATTCTGGGCGCGCTGCTGACATTCTCCACCCCCCCCTGGTATCCCATTTATCGAATCACCGCGCCGCAACAGGGCCTGACGGCTCTGCAGGATCAGCAAATCGGCGGACTCATCATGTGGGTCCCGGCGGGAATCGTCTACCTCGCCGCCGGGCTGAGCCTCATCGCTATGTGGCTGCGCGAAGGCGACCTCATGGCCGGCCGGAGGGTTTATGCGCATTAGCTGGTCTCTGTTCCTGGCTTTCGCCGCGCTGCTGCATGTGGGGTGCAGCGCCTCCGCTAAGCAGGCCGCCAACGTGATGACCAATGGCGACGCCGATCGCGGCGCTTCAGTCATCGCATACTACGGTTGCGGCTCCTGCCACACGATTCGCGGTATTTCCGGAGCGAATGCGTTGGTGGGCCCGGACCTCTCCCGCATCGGAAGCCGCACTTACATCGCGGGTTCACTCGATAACCAACCCGTCAACATGGTCCGGTGGATTGAGGATCCGCACGCCATCAATTCCCACACCGTAATGCCTGCTCTGGGCGTGAACGAACGCGATGCCCGTGACATCGCAGCCTATCTCTACAGCCTCAAATAATAAAGGACGCCATCATGATTACACTCGCAGATGCAAGACGTATCATCGCCGCAGCCGAAAGAAAAGCCGAGGAGATCCAGCAGCCCATGAATATCGCCGTCGTGGACGGCGGCGGCAACCTGATCGCGCATGTCCGCATGGATAATGCGTGGATCGGCAGTATCGATATCTCCATCAACAAAGCCTGGACTTCGCGCGCCTTCGACATTTCCACCAAAGAGCTCGCCGAGAACAGCCAGTCCGGCGATCAGTTCTTCGGGATTCACGTTTCCAATCATGGACGCGTCATGATTTTTGCCGGAGGTATTCCGCTGAAGCGCGGCGACAAGGTGGTGGGCGCTATCGGTGTGAGCGGCGGCGTCGGCAAGCAGGATCAGGCCGTCGCCGAAGCCGGTGCCGCCGCATTTTGAATCTGCCGGAGCGCATTAGTGCGTCTGCGGTTCGCGGCGCCCCTGCTTTTCGTGCAGATCGGCCAGAACCGTATCCGGAAGAACATGCGCCACCGTCGCCTGGACAGTATTTTTGAACGATCCGGCGATCACGTGGTCCTTGCCGGCCATGAGCGCTTCAAAACCCTCATGGGCCACGTCCGCCGGATCATCCTTCTCACTGCGGCCGACCTTCGTGTCCTCCATGTCCGCGCGCCGGAAGAAATCCGTCTCCGTGGGCCCCGGCATCAGGGCGGTTACCGTGACACCGCTGTTCTCCAGTTCTTTGCGGATCGCCTGCGCAAATGACTGAATGAATGCCTTCGAAGCGTTGTAGACGGAGTTGAGCGTACCCGGCATCGTGGCTGCGATCGACGAAGTGAAAAGCACGCGCCCACTTCCACGCCGGACCATGTCCGGCAGCAGACGCTTCGCCATATGAACCGTGGAGCGAACGTTCAGATCGATCACGTTCAGGTCTTTTTCCAGCGTGGTTTCCCGCACGAAATCTCCGCCGGCTCCAACTCCCGCGTTCAAAGCCAGTGCGTCCACGGGGCGGCCGTCTTCCTGGATCTGCCTGCAAGCTTCCTCCACGCCCTCATAGCGCGCGAGGTCCTGCTGAATGGTCTTTACGTTCGCGCCCAGCATGCGGATTTGTTCCGCGGCCGGCTGAATCTCGCTGTTCTCGGCAATCACCAGAAGATCGAAGCCGTGCCGCGCAAATTCCTTCGCCAGTTCAAACCCGATGCCGCTCGAAGCGCCGGTGACAACCGCCAGTGATTTGTTTGTAGTCGGACTCATCTGATTTTCCTTTCTCCGCTGCATTGCTGACCGTCTGCGGCGTGCAGGTTACTCGCCAGACAGTGGTGGATTTCCTGCTGGGATCCGCGTCATGAAAGCAACACGCTGGTACGGCAAACACGACATTCGGGTGGAAGACGTTCCCGATCCCACGATTCAGCACCCTCGCGACATCATTCTTCGCGTCACTTCCACCGCCATCTGTGGATCGGATCTCCACATTTACGACGGCTACATCCCCACCATGGAAAAGGGCGACATTCTGGGCCATGAGTTCATGGGGATCGTGGAAGACGTGGGCGGCGAAAATACCCTGAAGCGGGGCGATCGCGTCGTCATCCCATTCCAGATTTCCTGCGGCCAGTGCTATTTTTGCCAGCGGCTGCAAACCGCCCTGTGTGACAACACGAATCCCGAAGGCGCGGACACGATGAAGAAGCTGTATGGCCGTGTTGCCGCGGGGCTCTTTGGGTACTCACATATGTACGGCGGCTACCCCGGCGGACAGGCCGAGTACGTGCGCGTGCCACACGCCGATTTCGGCGCATTCAAAGTCCCGGATGAACTCACCGATGAGCAGGTGCTGTTCCTGACGGATATCTTCCCGA
>DASZVV010000294.1:0-19449 GCA_035546955.1 Bryobacteraceae bacterium | reverse complement strand
CCACCGGCGAAATCATGCGGAGCGGCGGCACGTCAAAACAGACCGGCGATCAGATCGACGTCGAGCTCGAAAACATCGCCGCCAGCGTCGAAAGCGAAATTGGCGAGAGTTCGGGCAGCGTCGGCTTCTCCACGCTGAAAGAACGAACCGACGAAGTTCTCGGCATCTTCCATGACGTCCTTACGGACCCTGCTTTCCGCCAGAACAAGCTCGATCTCTGGAAAGCCCAGGAAGACAGCGCCATCGAGCGCCGCAACGACGAGCCGATGGGCATCACGGCCCGCGAGTTCACCAACATCATCTATGGCCGTCATACGCCGTACGGCTGGATGGTGGAGCACCAGACCGTAGCGAACATCCAGCGTGACGATCTCGTCGCGTTCTATAAGCGCTACTACTTCCCCGCCAACATCATCCTGACTGTGCAGGGCGATTTCTCGGCGCCCGAAATGAAAGCGAAGATCGAGAACCTCTTCGGCGGCTGGAACTATACGCAGCCGCCCGTCCCGGCCTTCCCCAAAGTCACCAATGAGGCGAAAGCGGGCGTCTACCTCGCCAGCAAAACCGACGTCACTCAGAGCTCCTTCGCCATGGGCCAGCTCGGCGGCGAGTTCCGCGACAAAGACTACCCCGCGCTCGAAGTGATGGCGGACATCCTCGGCGGCGGCTTCCACAGCCGCCTGTTCCGCGAAGTGCGCTCGAAGCTCGGCTACGCCTACGATGTGGGCGCGGGCTGGGGAGCCGCTTACGACCACCCCGGCGTCTTCGAAATCGAGGGCAGCACCAAGTCGCCCACCACCATCCAGACCCTGCAGGCTGTCGAAAAAGAGGTCGCCCGTATTCGCAGCGAAGAGGTAACCGACGAGGAAGTCAGGAGTTCCCGCGATACGGTGCTCAACAGCTTCGTCTTCGCCTTCGATACCCCCGCCAAAACGCTGGCCCGCGTCGTCCGCTACCGCTATTTCGGCTACCCCGACGACTTTATCTTCCAGTACCAGAAGGCGATCGAGAAAGTGACCCGCGAAGACGTTCTTCGCGTCGCGAAGCAGTATCTCGACCCCTCGAAATTTGTGATTGTCGTCACCGGAAACCCGAAAGATTTCGGCGCGTCTTTGAATACACTGGAACTCCCCGTGAGCAACATCGATCTTTCGATTCCACCAGCCAAATGACCAGGCGTGAATTCAGCGCTGCTGCTCTTGCTCTTCTGCCCGCCGGCGCGCGCGCGGCTGAAACCGCGCCGGAACGCGGCAAGAGGGTGATTGACCTCTGCATTCAGGCGCTCGGCGGAGACGCTTTCCGCCAGTTGCCCGGACACGAACAGATCGGCAGCGCCTATCACTTTTACGCTGACGAACTCGACGGCCTCTCGCCCGCGAAAATCTACACGAAATACCTCGATGCATCTGCGCCCTTCCGCGAAGTGCAGCGTCAGGTCTTCGGGAAAAAGGACGAGGACGTCATCCTGCTCTCCGCCACTGAAGGGTGGGAAGTCACTTATCGGGGCGCTGAAGCCCTTCCGAAAGACCGCATCGATACATTCCGGGATACGCTCCTCACCGACGTTTTTTACATGCTCCGCGCCCGTATCAACGAACCGGGAATCGGACTGTTTGGAAGAGGCGCCGACGTCGTCGAAAACCAGCCGGTCGAAATCGTCGACATCTACGACAACGAAAATCGCAACACAACCGTCTGGATCCACTCTTCCACCTGGCTCCCCGTCCGCCAGTTAGTCAAGCGCTGGGATCCCCTCTATCAGGAGCGCCGCGACGAAATGACCCGCTTCACCAAGTACGGCGACGCCGGCGGCGGCGTCATGTGGCCCCGCACCATCCAGCGTGAGCGCGACGGCCAGAAGGTCTACCAGCTCTTTATGGACAGCGTGAAGGTCGGCGTCTTCGACGACAGCATGTTTAAGCTGCCGCCCGGCACCAAAATGGTCGAGCACGTGAAGCCGGTCAAAATGAAACCGGCCGACAGCAAGTAGTTAAACGCGCGCGCCCGCGAGCGCCGGTTCTTCCACCACCGCCGCCGGCACCCGCGAGTCACCGGGTCCAGCGTTCGTGCACGATTTCGAACACGGCGCCATCCGGAATTTAACTTTAACTAAGGCGCATCACCCTTGTGTGAGATCACCAGTGGCGTCGTAGTGGGGAAATCGGGATGAAAGTTCAGGCGATAAGTGGGACAGAACGAGCCGGCGGCGCTGCAGACCGCCACTATGTTTTGATAAACGAGATCAATTCTGTTGTTGAAAGAGCCGTGCAAATCACCGTTGATATTATCGAAAACCTGGGCTACCAAACCGGCCTGATCGGTCGCCATCGAAAGCTTCGCCAATGTTCCCGCAGCCGCGTAGGGATCATATCCAGCAATTAGAGAAATGATCATTCCCCATTGATCGGCATCGTATTCGGTATTGCTGGCAACAAAGAGGTTCTTGTGCAGGCGGAACTGAATTGTATGGCCCATTTCATGCGCGACCGCAAAGGCCAGTTCGCTGGGAGAATCGCTGATTAGTTCCGATAAAGCAAGTTCGATATTCACAGAATTGTCGGTCGAGGATGCATAGGCATTCAATATCTTGTCGCTGAGAACGTGCAGAGGAACGGTCGATTGATCAAACTGAAGCCCCAGGCCTAACCCATTCGAAAGATATTGTGCCGCATCAAGATCCTTGAAGTAGACATCACGGATTCGATCTTCATGACTGACCGGCCATGCCTGTGTTCCCGGTGGGTAGCTCGAGAACACACCCGTGGCATCTGCGCTCAAAGTCCATCCCACGAAGTAAGTATTGGGGGCGGCGCTGATCTTGACTGATCCGGTAAAAGTGCTCGGCAAAGATGGAAACAGACTAAAAACATTAAAGGAACGGTGTCCAGTAGCAGGCACAGTGACCGTCGTCGTCCCTGCGGCGATACCTTTGCTATCGGCGAGCCCAACTGTCAGTGAGAGTGGGGATGAGTAGATATTGGCCAGAGCAATACCCGTGTAATAATTCGCCGGCGAAAGATACGACACACCGGGCGATGTTGCCAGCGCGGAAACCTCTGATTGTGGAACGCCGTTTTCAATCAGACGAAACTGTACCGTCCCAACCAGCGGAAGGGTTGAAACCGAAACCGCCGCCCCTGTCAGCGTTTGAGAGGATGCGGCTGTGCTGCGCAGAATAATTGAGCCACTGGCAGGAATTTGCACGGTCACAGTATTGGTAGGTCCCGAACCGAAGTCGAGGCTTAAGGGCGTCCCGTCATCCCCGAAGAAATATAGCGACGCAGTTGCCGTCGATAAAACACTCGGGTTTAAGAGGGTAATCGCAGTCTGCCATTTCGCAGACGCTGGCCCTCCATCGGCTAAATGAGGGAAATACAAATCAACATGCGCACCTTCTGGCTCTTCTTCCACCTGTGCTGTCGCTAAAGATGATGCAAGGCAGAAGATAATCGAGACAATAATCCAAAATCGCATCGCTCAATCGTATCAAAAAGCCCGAATGAGCGGGATCACGTTAAATCATACTGCTTAAAATGCTCTATGACACCGTCCCGGGCGCGAAACGCCGCTACACGCGAGCGCCCGCGAGCGCCGGTTCTTCCACCACCGCCGCCGGCACCGGCAGATCGATTTCCACCCGCAGCCCCGGTTTCACGTTCTGGGCCCGCATCGTGCCACGGTGCAGCTCCACCGCGCGCTTGGCGATCGCAAGCCCGAGCCCCACGCCGCCGCTCGTCCGGCCGCGATCCTTTTCCACACGGTAGAACGGATCGAAAATCGAGGAGAGCGATTCTTCCGGAACGCCCGCGCCGTGATCGCGAACCGAAATCCGGTAAACCGATCCAACCTTCGAAAGCGACACATCCACCGTCGTATTCTCCGGCGAATAGCGAATTGCGTTGCGCACCAGATTCTCCACCGCCCGCCGCAGCAGTTCCGGATTGCCCGTCATCGTCACTTCCGAAACGCTGGAATTCAGCTCGACGTGGCGCTTCTCCGCTTCGATCCTGGAATCGTCCACGATCGTCTGCACCAGTTCATCCAGCCGGATCTGTTCCGTCGTCAACCCCTGCGGATCGCCTTCGCCGCGCGTCACCTGAATCAGCTCGCCCACGAGCGAATTCAGCCGGGTGCCTTCACGCTCGATGCGGTTCAGCGCGCTTTCCATATCGCCGCCGCCGCGCGCCAGTTCCACCGCCACCCCAAGCCGCGCCAGCGGCGAACGAAGCTCGTGGGAAATATCCTGCAGCAGCCGCCGCTGCGCCTTCAGAAGATTGTCGATGCGCTCCGCCATGCGGTCCACCGTACGCCCGAGCTGGCCCAGCTCATCGGCGCGCTTCGAGTTCACGCGCGCGGTAAAGTCGCCCTGCCCGAAACGCTCCACGGTCTTCTGCATATCGCGCAGCGGTGAAGTGACGTGCCGCGCCAGAACGTAGCAGAGAACCGCGAAAATTCCGAGCATCCACCAGGTCTGCGGCAGAAGCTCGATCCTCGTGCCCGCCTGATCCGGATTCGGCGGAAACCGCAGGATCAGATAATACTTCGGGATGGTCTGGGTCTCCACCACGATCAACTGCGGCCGCGGACCCTCCACGCGCGTGAAAAGGAAGAAAGGATTGTCGTTGCCCCTGCCACGGTTGGCGGCAGCCTGGTTCGCGGCGATCTCCTTCGACCAGTCATAGCCGGTCAGAAGGTCTTTGTGGGTCACGTCGGCCAGGTGCGCTTCAAGCCGATTGTCCTGGCGCGGCGATTGCGAATCCGCATTCTCCACTCGCCGGAGAACTCTTTCGAGGCCCTCCTGGCCATTGTTCTGCCAGGCCTCGCGAGCCTCCTGCAATTCGAAGCGGAAACCCCGGAATCGCGGGTCCTGCGGCCGGCGCTTACTGAGCTCGTTTGAAACATAAGCCGTGCCGCTGACGGCCACCACCACCGTCAGAATGAACCACGCCAGAATTTTGGGAAACAGCCCTCTCACTTCACACCTCTTTTTGCTGCAACTTTATGCCGCTAGACCTTCCTCCGGCGAACGGACAAACTGGTATCCAACCCCGCGGACCGTCTTGATCAGCGGTTTGTCGGTTTCGAGCTTCTTGCGCAGGTGGCTGATGTGCATATCGACCGACCGGTCGAACGGCGTCGCCTTGCGCCCGTAGAGCTCTTCCATCAGATCGTCCCGCGAAACCACGCGGCCCGCCGAGCGCATCAGCGTTTCGAGAATGTCGAACTCGAAAGTGGTCACTTCCACCGCGGCGCCGCCCCGCGTCACTTCGCGCGTTCCCGGATCGATCGTGATTCCGTTCACTTCAAACTTCTCGCCCGGCCGACGCTCTTCCAGACGCCGCATGATCGCACGCACGCGGGCAACCAGCTCCCGCGTGTTGAACGGCTTCGGCAAATAGTCGTCCGCGCCGAGTTCCAGACCGATAATCCGGTCTTCGTCCTCGCCGCGCGCCGTGAGCATCAGCACAGGCAGACGCGACTCCCGCCGCACCCGCCTCAGGATCTCGAACCCGTCCAGGCCCGGCAACATGACATCCAGCACCATCAGGTCGTATCCGCCGCTTAACGCCGCCGCCAAACCCTTCAGTCCGTCATGCTGCATGTCGACGCGAAACCCCTCCCGCGTCAATAACTCGGAGAGCAGCCCGGCAAGTTCCTCATCATCGTCAACAATAAGGATTCTCACACCTGCAATCTATCACTTCGGCTTCGCTGGCGGGGGTAAACCTTTGTAAGTTGAGGCACATGCAGGGAACTAAATCGCGTTCGCGCGGCTGCTAAACTCGACGTGTCATGCAGCCGCCCGCACCCCGGAAAATCCCGCATTCGTTCCTGATCCATGGCGAAACCATTAATGACGAATGGTTCTATCTCCGCGACCGCGAGCACCCGGACACCATCCCCTACCTCGACGCCGAGAACAGGTACACCGACGAGGTTATGGCGCCCGCAGCCGATCTCGAAACGAAGATTTACGACGAAATGGTCGGCCGGATTCAGGAAACCGACTGCACCGTTCCCTCCCCGCACGGGGCTTTCGAATATTACATCCGCACCGAAAAAGGACTGCAGTACGGCATCCATTGCCGCCGCGCCCTGGCCGGCGACCGCAGCGAGCAGATCCTGCTTGATTGCAACGTCATGGCCCACGGACGCGAGTATTTCGGGCTCGCCTACTATCTCCCCAGCCCCGATGGCAGCCTCATGGCCTTCGCGATCGATTCCGACGGATCGGAAGTCTACACGCTGCGCTTCCGCGACTTGACCGCGGGCGCGGACCTGCCGGTCGAAATCCCGAATGTCTATTACTCGGGCGGCTGGACCGACAACCGGAACTTTTTCTACACCACGCTCGATGAAACCAAACGCCCCTACCGCCTCTGGCGCCATCAGGTCGGCTCCAGCCAGCCGGATACTCTCGTCTACGAAGAGCCGGACATGCGCTTCAACATCTCGGTGGAGCGCTCGCGCAGCGGCGAGTTCCTGCTGCTCACCATGGACAGCCATGCCACCAGCGAAGTCCGCTACCTTCCCACCGGCGACCCCGGCGGCCAGTTTCGCCTCCTGAAGCCTCGCGTCCACGGCGTCGAATACTATGCCGAGCATCAGGGCCGTTACTTCTGGATTCGCTCGAACGAAAATGCAGTGAACTTCCGCCTCCTGCGCGCCGTGGATTCGGATCCGCGGACATGGGAGGAGATCATCCCCCATCGCGCCGGTGTTTCCCTCGAAGGCCTGGAGGGATTTCGCGATTATCTCGTCGTCGTGGAGCGCGAAAACGGCCTCAAACAATTCCGGATCGCCGATACTCGCCACGGCTTCGAATCCCATATCGTCGAATTCGACGAGCCCACGTACACAATTTTCATCGACGATAACGAAGAGTACATCACTTCAACGCTCCGCTTCCTCTACAATTCCCTGGTCACACCGCGTTCGATCTACGACTACGACATGTCCACGCGCGCCCGCGAACTGAAGAAGCGGTACGCGGTGCTGGGCGGTTACGATCCGGCGCAATACGCATCCGAACGCATCTTCGCCACCGCGCCGGACGGCGCGCAGGTACCGATTTCGCTGGTCTACCGGCGCGACACACCGCGTGACGGCACGCGGCCTCTTTACCTCTATGGATACGGCTCCTACGGCATCGTGACCGAACCGTCGTTTTCTTCCGAACGGCTGAGCCTGCTCGACCGCGGCTGGATCTTTGCCATGGCCCACATCCGCGGTTCGGGCGATCTCGGCCGCGTCTGGTACGAAGACGGCAAACTCCTCCACAAGAAAAATTCGTTTACCGATTTCATTGCCTGCGCCGGACGGCTGATGGACGGTAAGTACACCTCAAACGACCGCCTCGCGATCGCGGGCGGCAGCGCCGGCGGACTGCTGATGGGCGCGGTAATGAATCTGCGCCCTGATCTTTTTCACATCGTCATCGCGCACGTGCCATTCGTCGACGTGATCAACACAATGCTCGACGAGACTCTGCCGCTCACCGTCGCCGAATACGACGAATGGGGCAACCCGAACGAGAAGCCGTTCTTCGATTACATGCGCTCCTACGCGCCCTACGAGAACGTGCAGCGTACGGACTATCCGAACGTGCTCGTAACTGCCGGCCTGAACGATCCGCGCGTCTCGTACTGGGAGCCCGCCAAATGGGTGGCAAAGCTGCGCGACCGCAAGACGGACTCTAACATCATCGTTCTTCGCACCAATATGGGCGCCGGCCATGGCGGCCCGTCTGGCCGGTATTCGCGGCTGAAGGAGAAAGCGTTTGAATATGCCTTCCTGCTGATGCGTTCGCCATCTGCCTGACAGAGTGATTGTCGACCCTATGCGCTCGCCACTTCCCTGACGGAAATTCCGGCCCGTTCGAGAATCCCCTCCAACTGCGCCGTGTTCAGCCGGGTCGCATCGTACTCGACCATCAGCCTGCCGGACGGCTCTACCTTCACGTGTTCGATGCCGTAGATCGAATTCACCTGAGCGATCTGCTCCATCAGCGTCTCATCGAGCGCTCTGCCGGTCTGAAAAAATCTCTGGACTTTGGTCATACGGGAGAAAACAAGATTATAGCCGGGTAATGTTCAACGGACCATGCCCTGCCCCAAGACCAGGCGCCGTTCGGATCGCGTCGTGGAGGAACGCCTTCGCCTGCCTCGCCGCTTCCGGCAGAGGTTGGCCCAGCGCCAGGCCTGCCGTAATCGCCGCCGAGTAAACGCAGCCGGTGCCGTGCGTATGGCGCGAGTCAATCCGCGGCGTCCTCAGTTCCAGGAATTCCCCGTCATGCCAGAGAATGTCCACCGCCTCCGGCCCCTCCAGATGGCCGCCCTTCACGAGTACCGAGGCCGGGCCCAGATCCGCCACACGCTTAGCCGCATCCCTCATCTGACCGATCTCGCGCACTTCCAACCCCGTTAGTTCCCGCACCTCATCCAGGTTCGGCATCACCAGCGCGGCTTTCGGAAACAACAGCTTCACCATCGCCCGCCGCGCATCCCCAGCAATCAGCATTCCGCCATGCTTCCCCACCATCACCGGGTCGATGACTAAAGGACCGCCGAAACTCCGCGCCGCCACCGCCTCCACAATCGCCGCCGTCCCCAACGCCCCGGTCTTAGCGGCCTTCGGCGGGATATCTTGCAGCACCGCATCCAGTTGCTCGCCAACCAGCGCCGCGTCGAGCGCTTCCACACGTGATGACCTCACCGTATTCTGCACGGTGACGACGGTCACCACGCTGGTGCCATAAACTCCGAATGCCTGAAAGGATTTCAGGTCGGCCTGCAGACCCGCGCCTCCACTGGGATCTGAGCCGGCAATCGTGAGCGCGACAGGCGTCATTCGTTCCCTCTTAGATTAACCGTGGTGTCGCGTGCCCGTTTCATCAGACGCCGCCCGCGCAGAGCGCATCGAGCCCGGTTTATTCCACACCATGACCTTCGTCTCGCCAGCCGCGCGAGATCTGCGTTATATCGCGCAAAATCACGCGATTTTAAAAGACGAATAACTTGAGTCAAACCGGAAAAATATTTTGTCGATACGAAATTATGAACAAAATGTGGACTCCTTCGGCGGCTCTGATCCTCGGATCCTTCTTCCTCTCGACGGCCCTCGGCCAGGAAATCCACATGAAGACCCGGACCTTCTCCCCCACCGCTTCGACCGGCATGGTGGCGAACGCCCGTACGAATCGCACCAACGCCCACCAGATCGTGGCCTTTAACCACCCCGTCGGTGTGAATGACCTCGATGCGCTGAATCAGGCGGGCGTGCAGGTCACCGGCGTATTACCGGATAACGCGGTGGTGGTATCCGGCGTCATGACCTCTCAACCGGCTGGCGTGGTCTTCGTCGGCGCGATGGAATCCCGCGACAAGGTCAGCCCGAAGGTCACCGCGAACCCCACGCTCAGCACCGTGGTGGTCGAGTTCCACTCCGATGTGGACGCCGCCGATCAGGCCGCTCTCGAATCCTCGCTCGGCATCGCGTTCCTCCGGCCCGCCGGCCTGCTCCCGCAGCACGTTCTGGTACAGGCCGACAGCGACAAAATCGCGCTCCTCTCTCAGCAGGACGAAGTCGCCTACATCTTCCCGGCCGATCCTTCCATGCTCTCGGGCGGCAGCGCTTATCCCTGCGCCGGCATGCTGACGACGGCCGGTTCGGTCGCGCAATACGCCAATATCATGCACGGCTGGAGCCTCGATGCTGACGGCGCAGCGCACCTCAGCTACTACTTCGGCAGCCTGACCGCGAAGGTCCCGGCCGCCACCGTGCAGAGCGAAATCCTGCGGGCGTTCGCGGCGTGGGCGAGCAGGATCAACGTCACCTTTCAGCCGGCGGCATCCGCGAATCTGCCCCGCAGCATCTCGATCTCCTTCGCGAGCGGCGCGCACGGCGACGCCTACCCCTTCGACGGCCCCGGCGGCATGCTGGGCCACACCTTCTACCCCGCTCCGATCAACAGCGAGCCGATCGCCGGCAACATGCACTTCGATGCCGATGAAGCCTGGGGCGTGAACGCCGGGATCGACATCTACACGGTGGCCCTCCACGAGATCGGGCACGCTCTCGGCCTCAGCCACTCCGACGATCCCAACGATGTGATGTACCCCTACTACCAGCCGGGCCGGGCGCTCTCGGCCAACGACATCGGCGCAGCTCTGGAACTCTACCCGGCGGCTGGCGCGAAGCCCGCCACACTGATCACAACCACTGCGGCGCCCACCACGCCGGTTGCGACACCCACTGCTCCCGCCACACCCACTGCCGGCGCCCCGTCCAGCGCCGCGCTGGCCCTCGTGGTCAACGCTCCGGCTTCCACCACAAAATCGGCCGCAATCGAACTGACTGGCACGCTGACCGGCGGCAAGGGCAACGGCACGGTGCAGTGGCAGACTGACCACGGCTACAGCGGCGGCGCCGCGCTGACCGCTTCCGGTTCCTGGACAAGCGCCGGCATTCCGCTCGTCACCGGCGCCAACACCATCACGGTGCTGGCCTACGACGCCGCCGACCAGGTCACCACGAAGACCGAGATCGTCACCCTGCAGCCCGCGAACGTGACCGCCACCGCGCCGGTCACCATCTCGATCGCCTCCCCTGTGGCCCCTGTGGTCACCGTGAAGAGTTCCACCCTCTCGGTGAGCGGTAAGGCTTCGGGCGGCGCAGGCATCACCTCCATCACCTGGCAGACCTCAAACGGAGCGACCGGTACCGCCTGCGGCACCGACACCTGGGTCGCCACCGGCATCCCGGTTCCACAGGGCAACACCACCGTGATGATCAAGGCCCACGACGCGAGCGGCGCCAGCGCCTGGGTCGCTGTGGTTGCAGTACGGCAGTAAGTTCCCCCCTCCCTGAAATTCCCGTTTTGAAATTTTAGAAAATTCCAGTCAAACGACAAAATTATTTTGTCGATATGAAAATCATGAAAAAGATCTGGACTTCGATCATGCTTCTCCTGGCCGCGATGAGCGTTTATGGACAGGAGAAAGCCGTCAGCGTTTCGCTCAACGTTCCGGCCGCGGTCATGACGGTTTCAAAGTCCACGGTCTCGCTCAGCGGCCACGCTTCAGCGGTGGCGGGAATCGCGAAAGTGACCTGGCAGACATCGAACGGCGAGAAAGGCCTGGCCTGCGGCACCAGCGCGTGGGAAGTGGCTATCCCGGTGGCGCCCGGAACCACGGCGATCATCGTGAAAGCTTATGACGCGAACGGTGCCAGTGCCTGGGTCGAAGTCGTGGCGGTCAAGGCGCAGCCGGAACTCTGAAGTCACTCAGTTTGCCGTCGGTGTCTTCTCTGCTGAGTCCACCACAAGAGAGTCGCGAGACGCTTTCTCCGCTTTGAATCGAAGCCCGATCTGGTCCTGAACCAGATTGATCACCGACGGAGCGTCACCTCCGGCCTTGAGCATGCCCTCAAAAACGCTCTTCATGCCGGCCTCGTCCGGCGCGATTTTCAGCTCAAAGTCGTATTTGCCGGTCAGCCCGGTCATATCGCGCACAGGACGGTCCACACGAAATGGAGGACCGGAGAGAGCCGCAATGAAATCCGCCATCGAGTAGCCGCGAAAAAGTACGGCGCCTCCGGCCAGCCCCATCACCTTGCTGTCAGGATGCTGCGCGTCCCGCAGCCGTGGTTCCTGTTTGCCTCGCTCGAGGGAATAGAGATTGAGATTCCGCTGTTCACGATGCAGGGTCAGGTGAAAGCGATCGGCCAGAAGCTGCTGCAGCATCAGGCGCAACTGATCTTCCGGTGCGGCGTCTGCCGCACGGGCGGCAATGTCATACCGCACTGAACTCATCCACTCGGGCGCGCCAATCTGAAAGGCATAGACACCATAAGCCTCCCGCAGGCACCGCACCAGCGTGACATTCGTCATCCGCAGGCCTCCCGGCTCCATCACGATTTTTTCCTCGGCAGGCCGGTTGTTCTTTTCGCCGCCATCGGCATTTACCCGTATGGAAGCCGCCTCGAACGCCGTCGCCCCCATGATTGGCAACGCAATGATTGCAGCAAAAAGCAGACGTGTCACTCCTCCTTTCCCGGCGGGAAAGAGGAAAGTTCCGAAATCAGTTTCGCGGCAGAACTTCCGCCGCAACCTGAGCCCTGAGGTTGGCGACTCCCGCAGAGTAACGGTCATCGCTCACGGCAAAAGCAACGGCATCTTCCAGCCAGTCATGCCAGACGCCGTCCGGATCGTGCGAAGCGGCCGTCACCGTGTAATCGCCGGGGCAGAGGTCTGCGCAAAACCGGAACGTGACACGGACCGTATCGCCGGCGCTCATCGGGCCGAAGTGGATGTTCTCCAGCTCGGTATTGGTGCCATAGACGTTCAATCCGATTCGGGTGCGAATGAGAATGCCGATGACCGGATCGGCGACGTCCGCTTCATAACCAAAAGTGACGCGGATCGCGGCGGTCTCGCCGCTTCGCCATACCACCGCTGGCGCACCGTCCGCCCCAAGTAATTCGATTGCCTGGAGTTGGGCCCGGCCATCGCCGTCACGCAGGGCGGGAGCGATCTCCGCCGGCCGATTGCGCCCGGCTTCGCGAAGCGCCTGAGCGACGTGCCGCCGGTAAGCGGGAAGAATTTCGGCCGGATGACCTCTGGCGATCAGCTTCCCGTCACGCAACCACCAGACTTCGTCGGCGCAGCTTTCGAGCAGCGGCTCGTCGTGAGTGCAGAGGACGACGGTCGCTCCGGCCCGGCGCTTCTGCACCAGCCGTGAGACGGTCAGCGCCTTTTGGACAGCATCGAGTCTGGAAAGCGCGTCGTGGCTGAGGATTTCTCCACCGGCACTGCCCGGCAGATCCGACGCCCCGCCCTCCTGAATCACGCCGATAATACTGCCGTCAGGCGCGGTGAGTCCCAATGCCGGGAAGTCAATCATTCGAAAGCAATCTTAGCGCGTCCAGACGTCCGAGCGCCCACCGGGCGTGCTCGGCAACTATGGTATCTTCGGATGCCGCCATTCGCGCAAGCGGTTCCCGGAATTGGTTGTCGCCTGAATTCCCCATCGCGACGGCGAGGTTCCGCAGAAAACCCGGATATTTCATCCGGCTCAGGGCCGTACCGCGAAACCGGGCCCGGAATTCGGCCTCGGTCAGGGCCGCCAGTTCGGCAAGTGGCGCCGGCAGGTCGGAAGCCGGTTGATGCCGGTTCCACGGGCAGACGTCCTGGCAGATGTCGCACCCAAAGACGTGCCCACCGGTGGGGGCGCGGTGCTCCTCCGGGATCGAGCCCCGTAACTCGATGGTGAAGTATGAGATACAGCGTCTGGCGTCGATCTCGAACCGGCCGTCAGGCGAGGGCACGATGGCTTCGGTCGGGCAGGCCTCGATGCAGCGGGTACAGGTGCCGCAACGGTCGGGCGGCGGGGTGTCGAGAACCGGGTCGGGTTCGAGGTTGAGGGTGGTCAGCAGTTCCCCTAAAAGAACAAACGAACCCACCTGCTGATTGATAATAAAGGTGTTTTTCCCAATCCAACCCAAGCCGGACTGCCTCGCGAGCGATCGTTCGAGGATCGGAGCCGTATCGACGCAGGAGCGCCACTCGTGCCCGGCGCACTCCGAGAGGCGGGCACCCAGCGCGTCGAGATCGCGCCGCATCGCGAGGTGGTAGTCCTCGCCTTCCGAATAACGGGCCATCCAACCCTCCCGCGGCTCCGGGCAGAGGCGGCCGACGCAGATCACGGCTTTTACTCCCGGCAGCAAATGATCGAGTGCGGAGCGGCGGTCAGCGCGGTGGTCGGTCAGATACCCCATCTCGCCCGCCAGACCGCGGTCCACCCAGTGGCGAAAGCGAGCGAAATCAGGGACAAAATCTGCCCGCGCAATGCCAGCGAGCTGAAACCCGAATTCTGCCGCTAACTGACGGACCAGACGGCTATTTATCCGCTGTGTTACAATTCCCAAAGGTCTGAGAACTCACCTTTCCGGGCCACAAAATTCAGGGCCGCCGTCCCGGGTTTGGACGGCTGAACCGGCAATATCCCCGCCGGATGGCGTTCTGGCGCAGTTCGATGCTTTTTGATCGAGATGCCCCCGCTAATGTCCTACCATTACGAAGGATAACTGATTGCACAGGAAGCGTTCGTTTGGCGAGCGTTTCAGGAGACAGAGACGATGTCGAAAGCGACTAAAGTAGCGGAAACCGCGGCAACCCTGGCCGCCGGAGCGGCGTGGAAGGTTTTTAACGCGCTGAATTCCATCAAGCCGAACCCCTCTTTTACCCCGAAATGGTCTGATAAGCCACTACTGAAGTCGTGGGAAAAGCAGAAACCGCCCCTCGGCTGGCCCCGCTCGACCGATTCGCTCTGCCCGAAGTGCATTCCGGAACTCCGTAAACGGATTCTCGATGGCGAACTGCCGGTGGACGTGCTCCGCAACGAAAAGATCGGCGAAATCAAGGCCCAGATCATTGAGCGCGACGGCAAAATCATCATGGTGAAGGATTGTCCGGTCCACGGCCACTTTGAAGACACGATGGCCATCGACCCGGCGTTCCTTGCGCACGTCGAAAAGGTTTTCCCCGGCCGTGACATCCGCGCGCACGCCGATAAAGGTCTTCACAACCACGGTTCTTCGACCGTGACCCACGGCCGCGGCTCGGTGCTGACGATCGACCTCACCAATCGCTGCAACATGATGTGCGACCCCTGCTTCATGGACGCCAATCAGGTCGGCTTTGTCCATGAGTTGACGTGGGAAGACATCCAGACGATGCTGGATAACGCGATTTCGATCAAGCCGCGCCGCCAAATGTCCGTGCAGTTCTCGGGCGGCGAACCGACGCTTTCGCCGTACTTCCTCGATGCGGTGCGCTACTCCCGCAAGGTCGGCTACAACAGCGTGCAGGCGGCAACTAACGGTATCGAATTCGCCAAGAGCCCGGAGTTCGCCCGCAAGGCGGCGGAAGCGGGTCTGCGCTACGCGTATCTGCAGTTTGACGGCATCGGCAATGCGGCCAACTCGCATCGCGCGATCGGCAATCTGTTCGATGTGAAGCTGCGCGCGATTGAAAACCTGCACTCGAACGGGGTCGATATCGTTCCGGTGATCACGATCATCAACGGCGTGAACAACGAGCAGGTGGGCCGCGTCATCGAGTTCGCGCTCGACAATCCGAAGAAGATTTCGTTCCTCTCCTTCCAGCCGGTTTCATTCACGGGCCGCGACGAAGAGATCACGCCGGAACGCCGCCAGGCACAGCGCTACACGCTTTCGCACCTGGCGCACGATGTGAAGAATCAGGTGAAGATGGGTGAACCGACGCGTGACTGGTTCCCGATCTCGTTCATGAGCACTTTCTCCGACTGGGCCGATCTGATCCATGGACCGGACGCGGATTGGGGTCAGTTGAGCTGCGGCTGCCACCCGAACTGCGGCGTTGGCATGGCAGTCATGATCGACAAAGAAACGAAGGAATTCCGTCCGGTGACGGCGTTCCTCGACGCGGAGCAGCTTTCGAAAGATGTGGCGGCGGTCAACGATGGCGCGCGCGGCAAGTTCCTTTCGATCCTCGGCGTTTCGCTGGCGCTGCTGCGCAACTACAAGCCCTCGGAAGCGCCCAGCAATTTCAGACTGATGGATCTTCTGCAGAAGTTCGATAAGTGCTTCGGCGCCACCGGTCGTAATTACGGCAAGGTGAGCGGCGACCGCACGTTCGACGATATCGAAAAGCGCCGCAAGGATCGCTGGAACTTCCTGTTCATCGCGGGCATGTGGTTCCAGGATCTGTTCAACTACGACTTCCGCCGCACCGAGCAGTGCATCATCCCCTACGCCACGCAGGAAGGCGAAATCAGCTTCTGCGCGTATAACACGGGCGTGGGCTGGCGCAACATCGTCGAAAAAATGCACATGACGGCGACGCTCACCAAGTGGTACGAAGAGAAAGGCCGTCACGAGATCATCGCGGGCGGCAAGAGCGTCAACCTGCCTTCGAAGGAACACTCGCTGATCCTGAACGCGGAAGCGGTCGCGGCCGGCAAGCAGCATGATCTGGACGATCTGGGTATCGCGAAGACGGCGCGCGAAGAGAAGATCCGAGCGCGCAACGCGGACATCGTCAAGAAGGCCGCGGAAGACGCAAAGATGGCGAAGCTTTATCGCGAAGTGATCCTGAAGGAAAAGCCGATCGAATCCGGATTCGTGCCGGTGAGCCACATCGGCGGAATCCAGCCTGCGGCTCCGAAATCGGAATCGCACGAAGAAGTGGGCAGCTTCGGCGATTAAAGCGAACAAACAAGTCAGGGAGAAAAAAGCCGCCGGAGAAATCCGGCGGCTTTTTTATGCTGGATGCTACTTTCGTCCGGCAGAGCGATACATCGCGCTGTAATCGAGCTGCTGTTTCACGAAGTCGCGCGGATAGCTCATCGTCACTTTCGTGACGTCGCCTTTCGCGTCGAACTGCGCGGCGAGATCGGCGTTAATGCCCGCGAAATAGGTCGGCAGATCGAGTGCTTTGTAGCGAGCCACGACTTCGTCCCGGAGTTTCGGGTCGAAGTGGACACCGTACTTGTCCATCAGAGCCTTGATCGCGGCGTAGTCGCCTTCGGCCTTGATCCGCATTAGTTCGGCCAGCAACTGACCGATTCCCTGATGCATTTTCTCGTAATCCGTCACGACCGCGTACGTCTTGCCGTTCCGCTTTTTAATTGCGATTGCGCCGGTCTTGTCCATGATGTACTCGGCTGTGAGCTGTCGGCCGCGTTCGTGGTCTTCTTCGATCGTGTTGCCGGCCGGAATCCTGCGGAGCTGAACGATCATCGTGCGCGCGACATTGTCATACATCGTCTTGCCCACTTCGTCGGAATCCACGAGTCCGAGTTGCTTCAGCTTCGGATCGAATACGTTCCAGTAGGCCACCAGATCGGCGCGCGCTTCTTCCAGGGCAGAAAAGTACTCCTTCAGATAGGCCTGCGGCGGCTGCGTCAGCTTGGGATCGAGCTTGCCGGAGCCGTGGCCGATCACCTCATGCATGCAGACCAGCAGGTCGCTGGCGACCGTGTTGTATTTTTTGTAACGCGCGATCTCTTCCGGCGAGTACGCGAATTCGTCGATCACCTTATCGCCAGTCGCCAGGTCCAGCGCATGTGTACTGCTGCTGAAGAGAAAACTCTTCGATCCTTCCTTCTCGCGGATCTCATCTTCATTCGGCAGATTGTCGCCGATTGTCGTGATGTGGAAATCACCGGTTTCGATGACGGTCTCAATGGCCTTTGCGATGGGCGGCGTCACTCCCTGCTTCTTGTATTGCGGAAGCCAGGGAGCTTTGTCTTCAAAGTATTGGGCGTTAGCCGCGATCTTCGTCATGGCGCCCGAAAGCTTTTTGTCCGTCACGCTCACGAAACTCTGTGAGCTGCCCTTCGCGCCGCGCGCGTCGCGATAGACCTCGATGAAGCCATTCACAAAGTCGACGGGTGGATTGTTGCCGACCCACGCGCGATCGAACTGCAGCCAATCGCTGTATTCGCCGGTCTGGTAGTAACGGATCAGGTCATCGATCACCTTCGCCTGATCGGGCTCTGCATAAGCACGAGCCGTCGTGAGGCACAGGTTGGCCTTCTTCAGATACTGCGCATACATGCCCGGCGCGATTTTTCCATCCGGAGTGCCGGCGCGATACACCTGCTCCACCAGTTTGCCGTTCTCCTTCACGAGACGCGAGTTCAAAGCATGTTTGTCGACGAATCCCTTCAGATCGGCCAGCGTGACGCCGAGATAGTAGTTGTTGGCGCTCGCCTGAATGATGTCGAGTCCGTTCTGCGGGCTTTTGGCCGTAATCATCGGCTCGAAGTTCGGATCGAAAAAGGCCTGCCTGAGCGCCGCGGCTTCGTGCAGCAGGTCAGAACGGCTCGCGCCGACCAGCGCGCGGTTCAGTTCCTCCGGAGTGAAAGTGGGGAGGAACTTTTGGGACGTATTCTCGTTGTGATTGCCGCGGTTCGCCCAGAAGAGCTTCGTGTAGGCGAGAATTTTCGCGTAGGCATTGGGGTCAACTTTGCCCTTCTTCGTGACCACCGCCTCCAGGATCGCCTTCTCCCGCAAGCCGTAGCGGGAAAGCTGATCGTAGATGATCGGATTGATGGCGATTGACGCCTGCGAGAGCCAGTACGCCAGAGCCTGCTGCTTCGGTGTGAGGGTGTTGAAACTCTGCGCCTCCACCTGAATGAAGCCCGTGGTATCGACACGATCCACCATCGACGACTGAGCGCACGCGGGGATCGCGATCGCGGCGGCCAGGCACAGAGCGGTGAGGCTACGTTTGTGTGTCACTACCGACAGGTTACGATACTTGCGTATGCTCAATCTTCATGCCGTGCCGCTCACGATTCCGGAAAACGCCAACATCATCCTGGGCCAGAGCCACTTCATCAAGACCGCGGAAGATCTCTACGAGGCGATGGTGAATTCGGCTCCTGGAATCAAGTTCGGCGTGGCATTCAGCGAGGCTTCGGGTCCGTGTCTGATTCGACACGACGGCACCGATGATGAGATGCGAAAGGCCGCCATCGAAATCGCGAGCGCTGTCGCCTCCGGACACTTCTTCGCAATTGTGATGAAGGACGCTTTTCCGGTTAATGTGCTGAAGGCTGTGCAGGCGACGTATGAAGTCTGCAACATCTTCTGCGCGACAGCGAATCCGGTGCAGGTGATCGTGGCGGAGTCCGGGCAGGGGCGCGGCGTACTGGGCGTGATTGACGGCTCGTCACCCAAAGGCGTGGAAACCGAAGAAGACGCGGCGAAGCGCAAAGGTTTCCTCCGGATGATCGGCTACAAGCGCTGAATCTCGATCTCGCCTTTACCCCAGACGCACTGACGCCCCACGCCGGTCCAGTGCGCCGCTTCGAGCCATGGCAGAAATTCGGCGAGATTTCCTTCATAGTCAGCGAACCCGGTGAAGCCGCCGATGCCATGAGTCTGACCGGTTCGGCTGCTGCGCCGCCGCACCTCTACGTGCCGCGTCTCACACCGGATCATACGGACCGAAGCGGCACGCGTGCCCATTGCCTGAAAATCGATGTCGAGCGGCCCCGGACCATAGAGGCTTCGCAGCGTGCCGAGGCGATCGCGAATGCGGGCGAAGAGAACGGCGAACTCGGGTTCGGGAGCAATTTGCCCGCTTTGTTTTAGTTCGGTGGGTGTAAGAAATTCGACGCGAATCCCGCGGACACCGGCAGCGGACTGATCCAGGCTCAAACCCAGGCTCAAACGGACCGCAGCCGGACGGTGAACGTGATCGAGATCAATCCGCGCCCGGCCAGGCCCGATGCCCTGACCGGCGAGAGTTCCAAAGGCAGTGATGAACGGTTCGGTATCGGCGGTAAACACGTTCAGATCGAAATAGAATCGTTCGCCCGATTCGATCCTGCGGCCATCCAGATGCCGCGCACGAACAACGAACGGGCGCGGAGGATCGGCGAAGCCACTCGGACC
>DASZVV010000293.1:0-12079 GCA_035546955.1 Bryobacteraceae bacterium | reverse complement strand
AGGCCTGAGCGGGTCAGGCCAGCAAGACGTGAAGCTGGCTGGCGTACGCCTGGATGCTCTTATCGCTCGTCAGCAGACGAGCACCCAGAGACCGCGCGGTGGCGACGATCACCCGGTCGGCTGGGTCTCCGTGGAAGTCGCCGGGCAGGCGGCTGCTGTCGATCGCGATTCTGAGAGTAAGGGGAATGAGGTTGAGGCCCGGTGCGGAAAGGGCTTCCTCGACCCATTGGGCGCAGGATTTATAGAGTTGAATGCGGGCCTTTGACTCCAGCATTCCGATTTCCCACACTGACATAATGCTGAGAAACAGGCTGTTCCGGTCAGCGGCGGCGCGGATCATCCGCAGGCTGGCGTCCGTCAGCCGCTCCCGAATCCCGAACTGGTACCAGAGCAGATAATGTGTGTCGAGCAGCAGGGGAAGTTCAGAAGCGCTAGCGCTCGGCATCCCAGATGTCTCCGCTCGGTGAGATGATGTCACCGAGAATGATTCCGGTTCCCTTCATATAGCCGAAGGTGTCGCGTTTCTTCTTCTCGTCTTCGAGCGGCACGATGCGCGCAACCGGCTTGCCGCGTTTGGTGACGACAATCTCCTCTCGCTTTTGCTGAACTTCATCCAGCAGCGCGAGGCACTTTGCCTTGAATTCCCCGGCGGCGATCTGGCGTTTCATCCTATGGTCATATTACCATGGTCACGAAACTATCGTCCCAGCACGGAACCGAGAGGACCTTCCAGTTCTCTGGCTGTCACGGTTTTGCGATTTCCATCGCGGTTCATCACAATCGGGGCACTCTGATCGCGATAGACCACTCTCACCTTTCCCGAAACAACCCATGGTTCCGTCAACCGCGGCAGGATATCGCGATCGAACTTGGCCCGGAATGCGGGGCTGACTTCAATAATCACCGGCGCCGGCTGGACACCGAGCACGCGCAGGACGCATGGACCGGGCTGTTCGGCGCAGGCGCGCGGGGCGGGGAAGAGGAAGAGCGTAATACAGGCTGCCGTCGCGACCGCCGAGGTCCACACCCAGCGGCGGAAGCGCACGGCGCGATGGTGCAGCCGGGCGAGCGTTCGGGGAGCGTTCGGAGTCCACTCGCGATCCGCTGCCAGCGCGGCTAGACGATTATCGACCCAGTCGTGGTTCGCCATAGAGGTTCACATACTCCTTTCGAAAAGTTTCACGTGCTCGCGCGATCAGGGTGCCCACCGAAGCCGGGTTCAGCCTGAGCGCGGCGGCGATATCTTCGTAGCGGAAATCTTCGTTGCGTAGCAGCAGGAGTTCGGCGTCACGCGTTTTCATGCGGGAAAGAACCTGCCGGACCTGCCGCTGCTCTTCATCGGCAGCGTGGATTTCCTCGGGCGTCGCGGGCGCGCTGCGGCGAAACAGCCGCTCGAACCGGGCGTGACGGGCGCGCCGCCGCAGTTCGTACAGACCGAGGTTGATCGCCACCCGATGCAGCCAGCCGGCCGCCCTTTCGTTATGGGCTTCGGGCGATTGCCAGAATTTCCAGAATGTCTCCATGGCGAGCTCTTCGGCGCGCGCGGGGTCGCCCACGATACGCGCGATCGCGTACGCGATTCGGTTGTAGTGCAGACGGAAAAGCGCGTCGAAATCGGTCGCGGATTCGGCGGGAGCTTCGCACGGCGCCTGCACAATACTGGAATGCCCGAGGATGTGATTTTGTGACAAGGCTAATTTGGTTTGGACGGCTGACGGTGGCAGAAGTACCGCCCCACCAGAACCACGGCGATGACCAGGACGCCTTCCACGGTCCAGGTGAGGGCATCGGAGGGGTGAAAGGTTCGTTCGATCCATGGATCGGTCATGATCATTTCCCCGCCTACGCGGCCCAGGATCGCTGAACCGAAGTAGACAATCCAGGCGTAGCGGTCCATCAGCTTCGCGATAAGGTTGCTCGAAAACACCACCAGCGGGATGCTGACGCCCAGGCCGAAGACGATCAGCGGGATGTTGCCGGCGGCGGCTCCGGCGATCGCAAGGACGTTGTCGACCGACATGGTGATATCGGCGAAGACAATCATCCAGATGGCTTGCAGAAGGCGGCCGCGGGCCGGGATATCTTTTTCGTGCGCGCCCGCATCCGCGAGGACCTTGACGGCAATCCACACCACCAGCGCGCCGCCCACCAGCTTCAGGAATTCGATGCCCAGCAGACGGGCGGCGACGATCGTGATGAGGATTCGCAGAACGACGGCGGCGCCGGCGCCGAGCCAGATTGCCTTCTTCCTCCGTTTGTGCGGCAGCCCGCGAACGGCCATCGCGAGCACGAGCGCGTTATCACCGGCGAGCAGCAGATCGATCAGAATGATCGAAAGGCCGCGAAGAATGAACTGGGACCAGTCTGAGGTCAACGGCCAACCCTATAGCCGAACGCCCGAAGTCCGTCGCGGCCGTGGCCGGTGAGAAGCCATGCGGTGAAAGCCTTCGCGGCGTCCTGATTTTTCGAAGCGGCGACGATGCCGAGCGCCTGATTGATGGGCGAATGCAGACTTTCGTCCACCGGGATCACCTTACCGGCCTCTTTGAGGACGAGAGAATACGCGGTGAAGACGGCGTCGGCGTTGCCCGAAGTGCCGTACTGTTTCGCCATGTTGATGTTGTCGGCGTACACGATGCGCGATTGCACCTGGTTCCAGATGCCGAGTTTCTGCAGGGTTTCGCGGGCGGCGAGTCCATAGGGCGCTAGTTCGGGTTTTGCGAGCGCAATGACTTTGACGGCGGGCTGGGTGAGATCGGAGAGCTTTGCGACCGAGGCGTGGGAACCGGGCGGAATCCAGAGCGCCAGAACGCCGATCGCGTAAACCGCACGTGAGCCAGGAACGAGGAGGGACTTCTTTTCGAGTGCGTCCACATGCTCGGTATCGGCTGCCGTGAAAACATCGAAGGGCGCGCCGTTTTCAATCTGGGCGGCCAGTTGGGCTGTGGAGGCGAAGCTGAAGACGGGATGAATGCCGGTTTCGGACTCAAATTGCGGTCCGAGCGTCTGGAAAACGGTACTCAGATTGGCTGCGGCGGCCACGGCGACCTCTCGTTTCGCCGTCTGTGCGCCTGCCAGGCCGAAGGTGATGAGTGCGGCGGCGAGCGCCAGGACCCTCATGAGCCGATTATGGCAGCAATCGCCGATTCCTTTTGCTCGCGGGCGGTAATACTGTTTTGAGAGACATGGACACGGATTCGCTGTTGCCTCCGCTTTTCCGCTTTGCTTACCGGATGACGGGGTCGGTGGCGGACGCCGAGGACATTGTGCAGGAATGTTTTCTCGCCGCGCTGCGGCCGAATTCTGCTTACGACCCAGGCCGCACGCCGATGCGGACGTATCTGTTCGGCGTGGCGCGCAATCAGGCTCTGAAGCTGCTGGCGAAACGGCCGATTTCGGCGGAAGACGATCAGCGCAGCTCCGATGCGCCATCGCCGGAGCGCGAGGTCTTTCGTAACGAGCTGGAGGAGGCTGTGGCGCGGGCGGTGATGCGTCTGCCGGAAGGGCAGCGCGAAGTTCTGATCCTGGCGCACTATGAGGAACTGCCGCTCGCGGACATTGCGCGGGTGATGGAGATTGAGGTGACGGCGGTGAAATCCCGTCTGCAGAGGGCGCGGGCGCAGTTGAAGGAAACGCTCGCGGTGTATGCGACGGGAACGGAGAGAACTCGATGAACGATAGCGAACTCGACGAAATGCTGAATCAGTGGAAGGCGCCGGAGCCCGGCGCGGAACTGCGGGAGCGGATTCGAGGGACGCAGCCGGGAAGGCAACGGCGATTTTCCTGGCCGTCCTGGCATATGAGCAAGGGGCTGTTTGCCGGGGTTGCGGCAGGTGCGGTGATGTGCCTGTTTGGGATGGGCATCGCCTTTCCGCAGGTATTCGCCCCGGCCGGGGTGCGATTCAATCTGATCTCGGAGTCTGGCGCCTATAACGACGATGGTTCGTTCACCGTTCAGGAGGAGCGCGTCTCAACGGCAGTCCACGGCAAGGAAATCATCCTCAAGCGTCAAATCCCGGATAACGAGTTCATGTCGCTGCACATGCGATTCTTCGACATGATTCACCGGTGGCTGGGTATGGACCAATCCGGTCCTGCGTCGATTACCAGCGACTGTGCCGTCGCGGGTGCCGCGGTCGCAGGCCACGAAACGCTGCTCGGCCATCCGACAACCGTGCTGCAATATTCCGCAGATCCTCAGGACCAGTCCCGATACCGCGAATGGCGGGCGCCGGATCTCGATTGCATCGTAATGAAGTGGGTTGTGCAAAAACCGGCGGCGAGCGGCGGGTTCCGAATCACATCCGAACGGCGGCCCCTGGCAGTGCGAATGAATCCCGCACAATAGGAGGGATGGAACCTCTCCAGGGCAAGACAGCACTCGTTACAGGCGGTTCCCGCGGGATTGGGCGCGCCATCTGCCAGGCGCTCGCGCGGGATGGCGCGAGCATCATCCTCCACTATCACAGCAACCTGGCGGCGGCAGAACGCACGGCCGCCTCCATTCGCGGCGAAGTGCGCCTCGTGCAGGCGGACATGGGCTCCGTTTCGCAGATTGACGCGATGTTCGCCGACCTCGCCAACACGCGAATCGATTTCCTCATCAATAACGCGGGCATCTGGCGCAACACTCCAATGGGCGGCACTTCGGCGCATGCGGTGGACGAGATGCTCCACACGAATCTCCGCGGACCGTTCTGGGTGACGCAGTGCGCGCTGCCATTGCTGAATGATGGCGGGCGTATCGTGAATCTGTCGTCCGTCGCCGGCCGCATCGCCACGCCGGCGGGGCGGAGCCTCTACGGGGCGACGAAAGCCGGTATCGACAGCCTTACGCGTAACTGGGCGCTCGAACTTGCGCCGCGCCGCATCCTGGTGAATGCGATTGCGCCGGGCTACATCACGACCGACATGACCGAACCATTCTTCTCCGATCCGAAGAATCTGGAATCCGCCATTCGCCGCCAGCCGATGGGGAAAATCGGGACCCCGGAAGAAGTGGCGGACGTGGTGGCGTTCCTTTGCTCCGAAGGCGCGCGGTTCATCACCGGGCAGAGCATCAATATCAGCGGCGGCTCGGTTATTTAGTAGAATCCGAACTTGGAGAGTCCGCGTATGACACCAACCGAAGCCCTGCAGCTTGCAAAAGAGAACGGCGCCAAACAAGTGGATGTGCGGTTCGCCGATATCCCGGGACTGCAGCATCACATCTCATACCCCATCGGCGAACTGAGCGAGAGTTCGTTCACCGACGGCTTCGGTATCGATGGATCGAGCATTCGCGGCTGGGCGGCGATCAACGAGAGCGACATGCTGCTGATCCCGGATGCGTCCACCGCGTTCATGGATCCGTTCATGGAGACGCCGACGCTCGTGATGATCGGCGACGTGCGCGATCCGCTGACACGGCAGAACTACGAACGGGATCCGCGCTGGATCGCGAAGAAAGCCGAGCTCTATCTGCAGAACACCGGCGCGGGCGATATCGCCTACTTCGGCGCGGAAGCGGAGTTTTTTATCTTCGATAACGTGCGGTTCGATCAGAACGCGCATTCGGGGTTCTATTTCATCGACGCCGAAGAAGGCCGCTGGAATTCCGGCCGCAAAGAGAATAACCTCGGCTACCGTCCGCGCTACAAGGAAGGTTATTTTCCGGTGCCGCCCACCGATCACTATCAGGAGCTGCGTTCCGAGATGGTGGAGACGATGGAGCGCTGCGGTCTGACGATCGAGTGCCATCACCACGAAGTGGCTACGGCGGGGCAGAGCGAAATCGATCAGCGGTTCGACACGCTCGTGAAGTCGGCGGACAATATGATGACTTACAAGTACATCGTCCGCAATGTGGCGCACCAGTACGGCAAGACGGTCACCTTCATGCCGAAGCCGCTGTTCGGCGATAACGGCAGCGGGATGCACGTGCACCAGTCGCTCTGGAAGGAAGGCAAGCCTCTGTTTGCGGGCGACGAATATGCGGGGCTGAGCCGGATGGCGCTGCACTATATCGGGGGATTACTCCGGCACGCACGGGCTCTTTCGGCAATTATCGCGCCGACGACGAACAGTTATAAGCGGCTCGTGCCGGGCTATGAAGCGCCGGTGAATCTGGCTTATTCGCGGCGCAACCGTTCGGCGGCGTGCCGCATTCCGATGTATTCGGCGAGCCCGAAGGCGAAGCGCGTGGAGTTCCGGCCGCCCGATCCTTCAGCGAATCCGTACCTCGCATTTGCGGCGCTGCTGATGGCGGGCCTCGACGGGATCCTCAATAAGATCGAGCCGGGCGAACCGCTCGATAAAGATATCTACGATCTGACGCCGGAAGAAATGAAGTCAGTTGCTTCCATGCCGGGCTCACTCGATGAAGCGCTGGGCTGTCTCGAGGACGATCACAGCTTCCTGCTGAGGGGCGATGTTTTTACGGAAGAACTCATCGAAACCTTTATCGATTACAAGCGGCGGCACGAAGCGGACGCTGTCCGGCTAAGGCCGCATCCCTATGAGTTCTCCTTATACTATGATATCTAGAATATTCTGAATCGTGATGTTCAACAGCGATTAAGTTTATTCATATCATCATTTGCCAGTCATGCATTCCGCATATCTGGCGCATTCAAGAATTCTATTTCTCTTGTGGGTTCACACGCCCGTAAACTGGCTGCTTGAGGCCCGGACTAAGTGATTTTTCTAGTCCGTCTCATGTCAACCAAATAAGGGAGAAACTCGCATGAGAATACCAATTTGCCTGCTGGCGATTGTGTCGCTGACAACCCTGATGTACGCGGAGGGTCCCGACGATCAGACACAGTCCACCGATACCAGCAGCTCATCGGCGGCAGCTTCGACGCCTGCCCCAACGCCTCCGCCCAAGTTCGGCGGTTTCGTGTTCAGTGGACTGATCGACGGCTATATTAACGACAACACGAATCACCCGTCAGGGCCCCCGCTCGGGGCTTATAACCAGCTTCAGAATTTCGACATTATCAACGGACAACCTGAACTCAGCCTCATCAAGTTCACGGTGGATAAATCCGATCAGATTTTCGGATTCCATTTCGACGTGGGCACCGGCGAGACGATGCGTCTGATTCACGCGGGCGATCCCGCCGCGCAGGACCACAAAGCGCTGCGCTATTTCGAGCAGATGTACCTCATCGCGAAGCCGAAGAATATGCACGGCACCGAAATTGACTTCGGAACGTTCGTGACATCGGCTGGCGCGGAAGTGATCGAGAGCAATGGAAACTGGAATTACAGCCGCTCTCTGTTGTTCGCGTGGGCCATCCCTTACTATCACTTCGGCGTGAAGATCACGACGCCGGTCAATAAGGTGTGGACGGTCGGGGCGCAGATTGTCAATCCCTGGAATGAGACCGACGGCGGACACCGGTTCACGAACATCGGACTGACGTCAGCCGTGGTGAAGGGGCCGTACAACTGGTTTGTGAATTACTATGTGGGCCCGAATAACCCCGTAGTGGCCGGCCTTCCTTCGAGCGGTATCCGGAACCTGGTGGATTCGACCCTTCTCGTGAACGCCAATGACAAGCTGAGCTTCTATGTCAATGGCGACTACGGACGCAACAACGATCCGTTCGGCGGCCATGCGACCTGGGGCGGCGTGGCCATCGCGGCGAAATATCAGGCGACGAAAAAGTTTGCTCTCTCAGGCCGCGGCGAATACTTCAAGGACGCGGAAGGCTTCTCTACAGGAACCGCGCAGAACCTCGGTGAAGGAACGGCGACGGCCGAGTACAAGCTGAGCGACATGTTCATCACGCGTCTGGAAGCGCGGCACGATGTTTCGAGCGTCCGGTTCTTCAATAAGGGAACAACGCCGAACAGCGCTTACGGACAGACCACGCTGACGCTGGGCGTGATGGTGGTTTTCGGCCCCTACAAATAAGCTGCCGCCGCAAGGTGGAATTCGGGCGCGAAGTGGAGGTTCACTTCGCGCCCATTTTTATTGCCGCGTGCCAGAATCAAAAAAGCGTGCGTTGGAATCTTTCACTTCAACCAGGATGGATGGCGGCGCTTCTGCCGGTGGCCGCGTGGGCTCAGATGGCAGGTATGCCCGGGATGCCGGACATGACCGCGAAATCGGGACCTGGGATGGCCGATATGAATCCGGCGGGCATGCAGACGATGAATCTCGCCTCCGGAACGTCGCAGAATCCGCTGGCGTGGCCGATGCCGATGCGGATGCAGCATTACGGGCACTGGAATGTCATGTTCATGATGAACGCGTTTCTGGTGGATACGCAGCAATCGGGTCCGCGCGGCGCCGATAAATTTTATTCCGATAACTGGTTCATGACGTCCGCGTCGCACCGCGTGGGTGCGAAGGGCAATTTCGACACGGAACTGATGCTGAGCCTGGAGCCGGCTACGGTCACGGACCGCCGTTATCCGCTGCTGTTTCAGACCGGCGAAACCGCTTACGGGCTGCCGCTGACCGACGCGCAGCATCCGCACAATTTCATCATGGGGCTCGGATTCCGCTACACGCATGAGATCGCGGATCAGACCTTCGTCAGCCTTTACGCTGCGCCGGTAGGGGATCCCGCGCTCGGGCCGGTCGCGTTTCCGCATCGTGCTTCGGCGATGGAACTGCCGCAGGCCCCGATTTCGCATCACTGGCAGGATTCGACCCACATCGCGGATGAGGTGGTGACGCTTGGGATCGCGCACAGAGAATTTCGCCTGGAGGGCAGCGGGTTCCGCGGGCGCGAGCCGGGCGAGAACCGCTGGATCATCGAAGGCGGCGCAATCGATTCGTGGTCGGCGCGGCTCTGGTATCTGCCGTCGAAGAATTGGGCAGCGCAGGTTTCGGGCGGACGAATCGCGACGCCGGAGGGGCCGGGAACCGGCGATCAGATCCGCCTCACGTCGTCGGTTGAATACTCGAAGCCGATGGGCGATTCGGCGTGGTCGACCAGCCTGATCTGGGGCCGGAATCACGATACCGCGACGCACCGCGACCTGAATTCGTATCTGGTGGAGTCGGTTGTGCCGGTGGGTGCGAAGAATTTTCTGACGGGCCGCGCGGAACTGGTGGATAAGGATGAGCTGTTCAGCGCACAGCCGGAAATCGAGTCGCTGCTGGACGAAACGGCAGGCAGCACGTTTCGGGTGGGGAGCTACACGGCCGGCTACACACGCGATTTCGCTGTTTGGGATGCGGTCGAGACGGGCATCGGCTTTAATGTGAGCGCGTACTCTCTGCCGGCGGCCATCAAGCCCTATTATGGGAATCACCCCGTGGGTGGCAGCATCTTCCTCCGGGTACGGCTGAAGGGACAACATCCATGACCGGCAAATTTACACTGGCCTCTCTGGCAATGGCGGCAGCGATTTTCGCGGCTCCGGCGCAGCCTCCAACGGAATTCAGCGGCGTCATCACTGACACCATGTGCGGGGCCAGGCCGCACAGCGCGATGATGAAGGACAAAACCGACGCCGATTGCGTGCGCATCTGCGCCCGCGGCTCCTCCGCATACGCGCTTCTGAGCGGCGGCAGCGTCATGAAGCTGAGCGATCAGAAGACAACCGCGAAATATGCGGGTCAGAAAGTGCGCGTGACCGGAATGTATGACGAGAAGAGCAAAACGCTGCGCGTGGTTTCGATCGCGCCGGAGAACTGATTTCGCATAGCGTACAATAGTTTTTACCCCACTTCCCCAGGAGGAAATTGTTGGATTCTGCAATCCTGGCTCTGGAAGACGGCACGGTCTTCGAGGGCAGGAGTTTTGGTGCGCCCGCCGAACGCTCCGGCGAAGTAGTCTTCAATACATCCCTCACCGGCTATCAGGAAATCTTCACCGACCCTTCCTATACCGGGCAGATCGTCATTCTCACAAATCCCCAGATTGGTAATTACGGAACCGCCGTTTCGGACAACGAAGCGAAGAAGCCGTGCATTGAAGGACTGGTGGTCCGCGAATTCTCCTCGGTCACCAGCAACTGGCGCTCGGATACCGAAGCGCAGCGTTTTCTTGCACAATCCGGCATCCCGGTGGTTTCCGACCTCGATACGCGCGCTCTTGTGCGGCACCTGCGCAGCCGCGGCGTGATGCGCGGCGTGCTCTCGGCGGTTGAAAAGAACGCCTCAAAGCTGGTGGAGAAGGCGCGGCAGATTCCGTCCATGGCGGGGCTCGATCTGGCGACGCGGGTTTCAACGCCTGAGCAGTATGTGTGGACCGAAGGGGTTTCACAGTGCTCTCCGTCGGACCTGGTGGGAGCGGAGGCCGAGCCGAAGCACCACGTAGTTGCCTACGATTTCGGGATTAAACAGAACATCCTGCGGCGTCTGGTGCATTCGGGCTGCCGGGTGACGGTGGTGCCATCGCTCACGTCGGCTGAAGATGTTATGGCGCTGAAGCCGGACGGAGTCTTCCTCTCGAATGGCCCGGGCGATCCGGAGCCGCTGAAGGCGCAGATTTCGAACGTGCGGAAGCTGATTGGGAAGACGCCCATTTTCGGCATCTGCCTGGGCAACCAGATCCTCGGGCTGGCGCTCGGCGGGAAAACGTACAAACTGAAGTTCGGACACCGTGGCGGCAATCATCCGGTGCTGAACCAGCTGACGAACCGCGTGGAAATCACCTCGCACAACCACGGCTTTTCGGTGGACCCCGATTCGCTCAACGCGAATGACGTCGAGATCACGCACATCAATCTGAATGACCAGACGCTCGAAGGCTTCCGGCACCGGCGCGAGAAGGTATTCTGCGTCCAGTACCACCCGGAAGCGGCGCCCGGTCCGCACGACTCGCATTACCTGTTCGACGATTTTGTAAAGCTCATGGCGGATAAGTAGACGAAAGATGCCGCGCAGAAACGACATCCACCGCATTCTCATCATCGGGTCCGGCCCCATCGTGATCGGCCAGGCCTGCGAATTCGATTACTCCGGCACGCAGGCCACGAAGGCCCTCATGGCCGATGGCTTCGAAGTGATCCTGGTCAACTCGAATCCGGCGACGATCATGACGGATCCCGAACTTGCGACCGGCACGTACATTGAGCCGCTGAGCCGGGCCTATCTCGAAGCAATCATCGCGAAGGAGAAGCCGGATGCGCTGCTTTCCACCGTGGGCGGCCAGACCGGCCTGAATCTTTCGATCGAGCTCTTTGAATCCGGCATTCTGGAACGCTACGGCGTGGAACTGATCGGCGCCAACGTGAGCGCGATCAAGAAGGGCGAAGACCGGCTGCTGTTCAAAGATGCCATGCGGACGATTGGCCTCGATACGCCGTATTCGCAGCTCGTGACCGATGTGGAAGGCGGCCTCGCATTCGCGGCGGCGCACGGATATCCGGTCATTCTGCGGCCCAGCTTCACGATGGGCGGCACCGGTGGCGGCATCGCCTACAACCGGGAAGATCTGGTCGCCATTCTGGAGCGCGGCCTGGCGCTTTCGCCGGTTCACGAAGTTCTGATCGAGATCAGCCTGCTCGGCTGGAAGGAATTTGAGCTGGAGGTGATGCGGGATAAGGCGGATAACGTCATCATCATCTGCTCCATCGAAAATTTCGACCCGATGGGCGTGCACACGGGCGATTCGATCACGGTCGCTCCGGCGCAAACGCTGACTGATCGCGAATACCAGATGATGCGCGACGGCGCGCTTCGCTGTTTGCGCGAAATCGGCGTCGATACCGGCGGATCAAACGTGCAGTTCGCGATCAATCCGGAAGACGGCCGCATGGTGATTATCGAGATGAATCCGCGTGTGTCGCGCAGTTCGGCGCTGGCGTCGAAAGCCACCGGATTCCCGATTGCGAAGATCGCAGCGAAGCTGGCCGTAGGGTACCGGCTGGACGAAATCCGCAACGACATCACGAAAGTCACGCCGGCTTCGTTCGAGCCAACCATCGATTACGTGGTGGCGAAGATTCCGAAATGGGCGTTCGAAAAATTCCCTGGCGCGGATCCGACGCTCGGCACGCAGATGAAGTCGGTCGGCGAAGTCATGGCGATCGGCCGCACGTTTAAGGAAGCGCTCAGCAAGGGCATCCGCTCCCTCGAAACCGGCAGGAAATTCGGCACGGACCACTTCGATCCGGAACTGATTCCGAA
>DASZVV010000292.1:0-6740 GCA_035546955.1 Bryobacteraceae bacterium | reverse complement strand
CTTGTTCTGGGTCGGCTTCTCCGATGTCTACGTCCGGCTTTGCGCGATGCACATCTGGACAGATTACAGGATCTTCTAACAGGCTCAGTAAATGGCGGAATATACAACACACGAATACGACGTGCTGGTGATCGGTGCGGGCGGAGCGGGGCTCCGCGCGGCGATCGAAGCGTCGGCGGCCGGACTGAAGGTCGGGCTGGTTTGCAAATCGCTGCTGGGCAAAGCCCACACGGTGATGGCGGAAGGCGGCATGGCTGCCTCCATGGGCAATGTCGACGACCGCGACAACTGGCGCGTGCACTTTGCTGACACGATGCGCGGCGGACAGTATCTGAACTATCCGCGCATGGCGGAGCTGCACGCGAAAGAGGCCGGCGACCGCGTGCGCGAACTGGAAGCGTGGGGCGCGGTCTTTGACCGTACTAAAGACGGTAAGATTCTGCAGCGCAATTTCGGCGGACACCGCTACCCGCGGCTGGCTCACGTCGGCGACCGCACCGGTCTCGAAATGATCCGCACGCTGCAGGATCACGGCGTTCACACCGGGATGGAAGTCCACATGGAGACGACGATTCTCGATCTCCTGACGGACGCCGGCCGCATCGCGGGCGCATTCGGCTATGGACGCGAGCTGGGCCGCTTCCTGCTGTTCAAAGCGAAGACGGTGGTGCTGGCGACGGGCGGCGTGGGCCGCGCATTCAAGATCACGAGCAACAGCTGGGAGTACACGGGCGACGGCCAGTCTGTCGCGTACCGCGCCGGCGCCAAGCTCATGGACATGGAGTTCGTCCAGTTCCATCCAACGGGCATGATCTGGCCGCCGAGCGTGCGCGGCATCCTGGTCACGGAAGGCGTACGCGGCGAAGGCGGCGTACTGCGGAACAAAGAAGGCAAGCGGTTCATGTTCGACGATATTCCGGACAACTATAAACCGCAAACCGCTGATAACGAAGACGAAGGCTGGCGCTATGTGGTGGGCGATAAGGAAGCGAGGCGGCCGCCGGAGCTGCTGACGCGCGATCACGTGGCACGCTGCATCATGCGCGAGGTGAGAGAAGGGCGGGGCAGCCCGCACGGCGGCGTGTTCCTCGATATCAGCTGGATCAAATCGAAAGTGCCGAACGGCGAGGAGCACATCAAGCGCAAGTTGCCGAGCATGTACCACCAGTTCATGCAGCTCGCCGATCTCGACATCACAAAAGTGCCGATGGAAATCGGACCCACGACGCACTACATCATGGGCGGCGTTCGCGTGGATGCCGATACGCAGATGTCGGATGTGCCGGGCCTGTTCGCAGCGGGCGAATGCGGAGCCGGTCTGCATGGCGCAAATCGTCTGGGCGGCAACTCACTTTCAGATCTGGTTGTTTTCGGCAAGCGGGCCGGTGAAGCGGCCGCGAAGTACGCGAAATCGAACAGCGCGGCGCAGGTGAATCCGCAGCAGGTGGAAGAGATCGCGCGCTGGGCGCTCGCGCCGCTCGAGCGGGAAAGCGGACCGCAGCCGTACGAAATCCAGCATGAGCTGCAGGACCTCATGCAGTCCATGGTCGGCATCGTCCGCAACCAGAAGGACATGACGGCGGCGCTCGAAAAGCTCGCAGAGCTGAAGAAGCGGGCGGAGACGGTATCGGCGGGCGGCAATCGCGAGTACAACCCGGGCTGGCATACGGCGATCGACCTGCGCAACCTGCTGACGGTTTCCGAAGCCATCGCGCTTTCGGGGCTTGACCGCAAAGAGAGCCGCGGGGCGCATTTCCGGGAAGACTATCCCGAGAAGAGCGCGAGCGAAGGAACGTATAATCACACGATCCGGCGCGGGGCGAACGGCGAGATGGACCTGCAGCGCGAGCCGTTGCGGCCCATGACGGAAGAAATGAAGCAGATTATCGAGGAGATGAAGTCATGAGCGCGGTGACGTTCCAGATCTGGCGCGGAGATCGCGGCAAGGGCGAGTTCCGCGAATATAAGACGGAAGTCTCCGAAGGCATGGTCGTGCTCGACGTGGTCCATAAGATCCAGGCCGAGCAGGCGAACGATCTTGCGGTGCGCTGGAACTGCAAGGCAGGCAAGTGCGGGTCGTGCTCGGCGGAAATCAACGGCATGCCGAAGCTGATGTGCATGACGCGGATGAATACTTTGCCGACCGATAAGCCGGTGCGCGTGGAACCGATGAAGACGTTCCCGCTGATCCGCGATCTGGTGACGGACGTCAAGTGGAACTTCGAGGTCAAGAAGACGATCCGGAAGTTCAAGCCGCGGAAGCCGGACGCTCCGGACGGCACGTGGCGCATGAAGCAGATGGACGTTGACCGCGTCCAGGAATTTCGGAAGTGCATCGAGTGTTTTCTGTGCCAGGACGTCTGCCATGTTCTGCGCGATCACCACATGCACGATGAGTTCATCGGGCCGCGGTTCCTGACGTACGCGGCTGCCCTCGAAATGCATCCGGCGGATACCGACGATCGACTGCGGGATCTGAAGGATAAGCATGGTATCGGGCTGTGTAACATCACGAAATGCTGCACGAAGGTGTGTCCGGAGCATATTACGATCACGGACAATGCGATTATTCCGCTGAAGGAACGTGTGGTAGACGAATTCTTCGATCCGCTGGGCGGCCTGTTTAAGAAATTCCGATAGAGAAAGCTACTCCCCTTTCCACAGGCCCGAGCGACATGTCGCTCGGGCCTGTTGCTTTTCAAGTGCAGAGACTCTATCGTTGACTTCGGGTTATAAACTAAGTTATTAGTCGATGAAACCGCCGAGGACTGTTCCCACGGATCTCGAACTCGAACTCCTGAAGACGATCCCGGGGCGAGCGCATGCCACCGTCCGTGAGGTATTTCAGCAGCGGCAACGCCATCCACGCCGGGCATTCGGTACTGGGGTTGGTAGCTCTGCACTCCGGCGATACGGGAACAGCGCGAGAGGAACTGCTTGCTGCGGGCAGAACGCCGGGCTCGCCTCAGCTCGATTCGTTCGGTGCGAATATGCTGCTTGCGAGTGAGTTGCTAAAGAAAGGCGAGCGCGATACAGTGCTGGAGTATTTCGAGCTCTGCCGGAAGTTCTGGAAAATGGGCGGTGCGCAACTCGATTCGATGAGTGCAACCGTGAAGCAGGGCGGCACACCGGCGTTCAATCTGACGATGGTGCAATAGCGCATCTCTCGATCCTGATTCGTAACGTCGCTTTCTGTGCCGAATTACACAATGCGCGGGCTATACTGAGAACTCGTGATTTTTCGGGTTACAGGGCGGGCGGCGCTGCTGCTTGGAGTGGCATCGTGCGGTCTTTGGGGGCAGTGCGCGGGGATTGTTTCCACGCCGGCTGCGGCTGCCGATTGCGCAGCAGGCGCTCTGCCGGGAACGACGGCTGCGACGATCGATGCGAATCATCCGTACACGCTGGCGGAACTGATCGATATCGCGGAGCACAATAATCCGCGGACGCGCGTCGTGTGGGAACACGCAAAGCAGCGCGCAGCCGCGCTGGGGATTGCGAAGAGCGCGTATTATCCGGTGCTGGCGGGAATCGCGGCGGCGGCGGACGAGCGCATCATCAATCCTTTTCCCAAACCGCTTGCGCCGGATGGCTACACGATGGTGATGGTGCCGGTGGTTCAGGCGGAAGTGAAGCTGCAGTACCTTCTGTTCGATGCCGGCGAACGCGCGGTGCATGTGGATGCGGCCACGCAGGAGAAACTCGCGGCGGGCGCGGCGTTCATTCAGACCAATCAGACCATTGCGTTCCAGGTTTCGAGCGCCTATTACCGGCTGCTGACGGCGCGCGAACGATTGCAGGCGGCAGAAGAAACGCTGAAGACGGCGCGCACTGTACTGGATGCGGCTCAGGCGCGGCTCGATAACGGCCGCGGCACGCTGCCGGATGTTCTGCACGCGAAGTCAGAGACGGCGCAGGCGGTATTCGACCGCGAGTCGGCCGATGGCGACGAGAAGATCGCGCGCATCGCGCTGACGGAGGCGATGGGGACGGAGCCGACGCCGAATATTCAGATCGATGCGCAGAACGGCGCGCCCGCGCCGCAGGATCTCACTCTGTCGATTGATGCGCTGATTGATCGCGGGATGGCAAATCGTCCGGATCTGATGGCTGCGGCGGCGGAGATTCGCGCGGCGGATGATGCGATCCAGCTGGCGAAAGACGAATTCAAACCCAAAGTGGTGGTGGAAGGCTCGGCGGCGCAGACTTCGATGTGGCCGACTTCGAGCTATGGGGAACTGGGATCTGCCAGCAAGCCGACCTGGTCCGCGGCGGTGGCGCTCGAGTGGACGCTGTTCGACGGTGGCGCGCGCGAGAACCAGCTCGCAGCGGCGGAATCCCGGAAGCGCGCCGCGCAGGACGAGATGAGCGAAGCCCGCGACAAGGCAACGCGCGAGGCGTGGACCGCCTACATCAACTTCCACTCGGCGCTGCGCCGGAACGAAGCAGCGCAGGCGCTGCTGGATTCGGCAAACGCTTCGTATTCGGCGTCGCTCGATGCGTTCAATGCGGGTGTGCGGACGCTGATCGATCTGGAGAACGCGCAGCGGCAATTGGCGAGCGCGCGGCTGGCGAGCGTGGCGACGCGATCGCAATTGTTTCTGGAGGCGGTGAATCTGGAATTCGTTTCCGGCAATCTGCTGCGGAACCTTCCGGCTGCGACAACGACTCAGGGGAGCCAGACGAAATGATATTTGCGAAAGACGGTTTCGATGCAGCGATGATGCTGGCGCCCTCGGTGGACGTGGCGGGTTCATTTTTTCCAGGGTGGATGGTTTGCCTGACGATTGCCGTGGTGCTGACGTTCGCCGCGCGGTTCGTGCTGGTGAAGGTGCGCCTGGAGCAGGAGGTAGGGCCGCTGGCGTTGTTTTATCCGAGCCTGCTGACGCTGCTGACGTGCGTGCTGTGGATGGGCTATTTCAGATAGGACGTGTGCGATGGAACAGGAACAGAATAACGTCCGCAAATGGATTGGCCGGTTCATCGGACTGGCGGTGTTTCTTGGCGCCGTGATTTCGTTGTGGGCGGTGATTCAGGAGAACGATCAGTATCCGCGCACAGACGATGCGAATGTGCGAGCGAACCTGATTGAGATTGCGCCGGAAGTGAACGGACGGCTCGTCCGGCTCGGCGTGAAGGACGGTGCAATGGCGCATAAGGGCGATCTGCTGTTCGAGATCGATACGCGTCCTTATGAATATGCGCTGCAGCAGGCGCTTGCGGATCAGGCGGGACTCGAAGAGCAGATCAACGATGCGAAGCGGCGGATCGCGGCCGAAGGCAGCGCCGTGGATGCGGCGCGCGCTTCGGTGGATCGTTCGGGGACTGGCGTGAAGAGCGCGGCTTCGGGAATCGATGCGGCGAAGGCGGCGGTGACACGGGCGAAATCCGCGGTGGCGAATGCGCAGGCGGCGCTGGCCCTGGCGAACAATAATGTGCACCGGCTGGAGCCGCTGCTGCAGAAACAATATGTGACGGTGGAGCAGGTGGATCAGGTGCGGACGGCAGCGACGCTGGCGCAGGGCAATTTCGATGAGGCGCAGGCGGCGCTCGCGGCGGCACACGCGCAGCAGGCACAGGCGGAGATTCGGGAGCAGGAGGCGAATCTGGTGGTGACGGAATCCCAGGCGCGGCTGGGGCAGGCGATCCACGGGGTGGACACGCTCGATACGCTGATGTCGCAGCGGGCTGCGCGGGCGGCGCGCGTTTCGAGTGCGAAGCTCGATCTGGAGCGATGTAAGGTTTATGCGCCGTTCGATGCGTGGGTAACGAACCTGAATATTTCTGAAGGCGCGTATGCGCGAGCGGGCGCGCCGGTGTTTACGCTGATCGATACGCGCAACTGGTATGTGATGGCGAACTATCGCGAATCGGAGATGAACAGCATCCGGAGCGGCGCGCATGTGGATGTTTATCTGATGGGGCATCCGGACCGCAAGTTCAACGGCGTGGTGGAAAGCACGGGGTACGGTGTGTTTCCGGAAGACGGGAAAGTTGCGGCGGGGCTGCCGGATGTACAGCGAACGCTCAACTGGGTCCATCTCTCTGCGCGCTTTCCGGTGCGAGTGCGGATTCAGGATCCTGACCCCGCGCTGTTCCGCATTGGCGCGACGGCTGTCACGATAGTCAGGTAGCCTGTGACTGCCGCGCACGCTTCCGCACTGCCGCGCAATCCGACCTGGCTCGCGCGGCTCTGGCAGGATCTTCAGCCCGCGCCGGGGCGTCTGGCCGCGACGCTGCGCATCGTGCTGGCGACCGTCATCGCGCTGGTGCTGATGATGGTGCTGCAGATGCCATTCGCATCGCTGGGACTCTATTACATTTTTCTGATTGTGCGCGAGTCGCCCGCGGTATCCGTGCGCTCGGGCGTGTTCGCGATTCTGACGCTGGTGCTGGCGGTGGCGGCGGAACTGCTGGTGGTGATCGCGACGGACAACAATCCGATGGCGCGCGTACTCAGCGTGATGATCGCGTCGTTTGTGGCGGGGACCCTGATGGTGGCGAGCACGATGCCAGCGCTGGCTTCGATCTGGGGATTCATCTACTGCACAGTGATCGCGCTGTGGGAGCGACCCGCGCCGGCGGATGCGCTGGTGAAGGCGTCGCTCTATCTGATTGCGACGGTGACACTGGCGTTTCTGTGCTCGGTGGCTGTGGAGTATGTTTTCGCTTTCCGGAATGCGGCGGACCGGCTGGCCGATCAGCTTCGGCTGCGGTACAGGACGATCGAGAGTGTGTTC
>DASZVV010000291.1:0-10176 GCA_035546955.1 Bryobacteraceae bacterium | reverse complement strand
TGGACGGCCTTTCCAATAACGATGACGCGGCCGGGTTGACAGGCGCGTTCTACGGACTGGACACGGTGGAACAGCTTCAGGTGGTGACTTCCGGCGGTCAGGCGGAGTTCGGACGCGCGCTCGGGGGCTACGTGAACGTGGTGACGAAGAGCGGCTCGAATACCCTGCACGGCGACGCGTACGGGTACTTCCGAAACAGCGCGCTGAATGCGGATAATTCGCTTTTGCACAGCGCTCTGCCGATGACGCAGGCACAGTACGGCGCCAGCCTGGGCGGCCCGATTGTGCACAACAAGACTTTCTACTTTGCGAATTTCGAGCGGCGGGATCTGAATCAGTCGGGCCTCGTGACGATTGCGCCGGCGAATGTGGCGGCGATCAACGCGCGCCTCCTCGCGATCGGCTATCCGGGATCGCAGATCTCCACCGGCATTTATCCGAACCCGGTTCACGTAACAAACTTTCTTGGAAAAGCAGACCATCATTTCAACGAGAGAGATCAGCTGAGCGCGCGCTACAGTGCGTATCATGTGACGAGCATCAATTCGCGCGGCGCCGGGGGGCTGAGCGCCTCGACCGCGTCCGCCAATCTGGACGATACCGATCAGGTGGCGGCGGTCAGCAACATTTACTCGATTTCATCGCACGCGGTCAACGAGACGCGAGGCCAGTATTGGTACAGCGGGCTGGAAGCTCCTCCATCCGATCTGGTGGGGCCCGCCGTCAGTATCTCCGGCGTCGCCTCGTTCGGGACACTCTCCGGCTCTCCCACGGGGCGGCATAACAAGCTCGCTCAGGTGGTGGACAACTTCTCTTATCAGGCAGGACCTCATGCGCTTCGCGCCGGTGTGGAGTATATCTACAACGACGACACGATCGACTTTCCACGCTCCTACCGTGGGAGCTATTCCTTTTCATCGCTTGCCAGTTTTCTTACTGGCACCTATAACAACCAGGGATTCACTCAGACGTTCAACACAAGCCGCGTACATCAGACGAACCCCAATGTTGGCTTTTACGCGCAGGATGAATGGCAAGTCAATAACTCTTTGACCCTGAATCTCGGCGTGCGTTACGATCTGCAATTTCTGCAGACCATTCAGACCGACACAAACAACGTTTCGCCGCGAGCCGGATTTGCATGGACCCCGTTCCGCTCGCGAAAGACGGTCGTGCGGGGCGGATATGGAATCTTCTATGACCGCGTTCCACTACGCGCGCTCGCAAACGCGATCCTTTCCGCGAATAATACCGTCGACCCGGCGCAGCTCGCGCAGATCAGCATCAGCCTTTCGCCAACGCAGGTGGGAGCGCCTGTCTTTCCGGCTATCCTCAGCAGCCTGACTCTGCCGGCGGGTGTGCTGTTCAATTACTCGACCATGGACCCGCACATGCAGAACGCGTATTCGGAACAGGGGAATTTTCAAATCGAGCAGCAATTGGGCCGCGCAACCACCCTCAGCGCCGGGTATCAGCACGTGCGTGGTCTGCACCTCATCATTTCGGTGAATCAGAATGTTCCCGGGTGTGCGGCTGCCGGAACGAACAACGGTTGCCGTCCGAATCCGCTGATCGCGAATGACAGCCAGTATTCTTCACTGGCGGATTCTCACTACGATGCGCTTGATCTCTCGTTCGTGCAGCGCCCTTCCGGATGGAGCAATTACCGGATTTCCTATACCTATTCGAAGGCCCTTGACAATGTCGGCGAATTCTTCTTCAGTTCGCCGATCAACATGTTCAATATCTGGCAGGACTACGGACGGTCTGACGACGATCAGCGCCATCGGCTGACGATCGATGGCTCGATCCACACGCCGCTCACAAGCGGCAAAACCGTCTGGGAGAAGCTGAGCCACGGATTCTCACTCAACGGGATGTTCCAGTATTATTCACCGCTGCCGTTCAATATCACAACGGGCGCGACAACCATTCAGGGCACCACCGCGCGGCCCACGATCAACGGCGTCTTCATCAACCGCAACGCGGGCGATGGATTCGATTTTCTCTCGTTGGGCGCGCGACTGAGCCGCGCGTTTGCGCTCACGGAGCACCTGCGGATGACGGCGATGGCGGAAGGCTTCAATCTGACGAATCACGTGAACGGCGTCAGTCTGAACGGCAATTTCGGCACGGGCGTGTATCCGGCAAATCCATCGCCCGCCTTCGGACAAATCACGGCGGTCGGCGATCCGCGCGGTTTTCAGTTAGCGCTGCGTCTGGCGTTTTGAAAGAGGAACTATGCATCTGCTATTCGCTTTATCGCTGATGGCGCTCTCTTTGGGCCCGGCTTCAAATGGCGAGCCCGCTCACGAGCCGCAGCTCGCAGTACGCGGATCAACAGTGGCGCTGGCATATGGCGCCGGTCAGTCGATTTATTTCCGGCGATCCGATGACCGCGGCAAGACATTCGGCGCGGCGGTCGAGGTAGGAAAGGGAACGGTGGTGCCGCTCACGCGGTCGCGCGGGCCGCGCATCACCTTTGCCGGATCCACGATCGTGATCACGGCAGTGACGGGAAAGACTCTGGCGGAAGGGCCTCACGCCCACGGGCTGCCGACAGATGGCGATCTCGTCTCCTGGCGTTCGCTCGATGGCGGAAAGACATGGTCGCATGGAACTGTGGTGAATGACGTGCCGGGCGCGCCGACCGAGGGGCTCCATAGTCTTGCGGCCGATTCGAAAGGAAGAGTATTCGCGGTGTGGCTGGATAAGCGGACGGGAAAAACCCAGCTATACGGAGCCCTTTCGACCGACGCCGGCAAGACGTGGTCGAAGAACACCCTGATCTATGCGTCGCCGCAGGGAACGATCTGCGAATGCTGTCACCCTTCGGCAGCGTTCGATGAGCAAGGCGCTATCGTGGTGATGTTTCGCAACTGGCTGAGCGGATCGCGCGATCTGTATCTCGCGCGATCGGGCGACGGGGTGCACTTCAGCGTGCCGCGTAAGCTGGGGACCGGCACCTGGAAAATCAACGCGTGTCCGATGGACGGCGGAGGGGTCGCGGTTTCCGGCACGGGGGTGGTGACGGCCTGGCGGCGCGAGCACTCCGTGTTCGTGGATCGTCCTGGACAGCCGGAGAAAGAAGTGGGCAAGGGCACGGACGTCGCGATCGCGGCGAATGCGCGCGGCGCTTATGTGATGTGGACGACTCCGGATTCGATTGAGATTCTGACGCCTGGCGCAACCGCTGCGCGCGCACTGGGGTCGAAAGGGGCGTTTCCGGCGGTGGCTGCGTTCGCGGACGGAGGGGCAGTCGCGGCGTGGGAGAGTGACGGGCGCATCTTGGTAGAACCGATTCGTTGATCGCCGGGAGCATGGGATAGACTGGAAGTAACGCCGTCGCGGCAGCTTGCGCGCTGCGGCATTCCTCCCGAATTCCCCGGTCGTCTAATGGTAGGACAGCGGCCTTTGGAGCCGTGAATCGTGGTTCGAATCCATGCCGGGGAGCCAGCCTTTTTGATTCAATAGCTTACAAGGAAATTGAAGTGTTCGCGTACAAGTTTTGTACCCGGGCCTCCAAGTGCAAATCATTGATTCGTTAAGAACAAATTTGCAGGGCATGGATTTCAAAATCGAATCCATGCCTGAAGCATCTGCGCATGTGACCGCACAACTCGAATGTGCAACGCGACGACCGCCACCGTGCCATCACGCGCGACGATTACAATGTTCCTTGTGGCCAAGACCGGCATCGATTTTCTCGAACCATGGTGCGAATTTGTTCCCGGTCAAGCCGATGCCTTCCTGCGCGAACTGAAATGCGAATTGGCGCCCGACCATCCGTTGTACAGCGTGCAACTCCATCCCCTCGGACATTCAGGTGCATCAGACGATGCAATTTTCGAGGCCGAGGATGATCGGATCTTTCAAGTGCATCTGACGCTCAGCGGCAGAGCTGAAGAGATGCCGCTCCCTCGATTTCGCGTTTACGCAAATGTGGCCGAGTGGATTCAAACAGTGATGCTGCCTGCGAATGAGGACTATCGCGGCTAGGGAGTGCAATGCCTTTGGAAATCCTCCTGTCACTCCTTCCCCTGGCATTGACGTACCCGGCATGGCGATTCCACAAGGGGTTGAATCCTCCTCTTTCGAGAGTCAGACGGACGCTGTTCAGGTGCGGCCTCTTGACGAGCGTTGCATGTTCCCTAGTTGTGCTAAGTTCTTGGTTCAACCCGTTTCCTCTCCTTCCGGACGGCCGCGGCGGCTACTCTAATATCCGGAACAGCATCCTTTTCGATGCCGGACTCTTCACCGCTTTCCTAACCGTCGGTTTAGCTGTTTTCGGTCGCGGCCGTTCAAGGTTCCTACTAGTAGCAAGCGGCCTGGTGCTCGTATTCCTCGCATTCGCGGCGCTTCTATCGAATGGTGTTTGACCACGTCATGGAAATCTTGCAACGTGCCCGCTGCGCTATCGTGATGTTCTGAGAAGCTCGCCGACATGCCCGAACGAATACTCCCCGAGCCCGACGCTTTCGCCACAGCGCCTCCAGAAGACGTGAGCATACTGGAGCACTATGCGGGCACCTTTGAAGCAGTTTACATCCTGCTTGATCCATTCATCGACGCGGCGGGAATCGGCACAGAGCAATTCAAGCCGGGAACATATCCAAACCGGCAGTTCATCGCAAAGAACTGCGGCGCAGTTTCGTGGGCCGAGATCATCAAACGGACGGGACTTCCGTCCATTGCGGCTGTTGACGTTGGTCTTCGGACGGGTATTCACGGACTGAACGCGGAATTCGCGAATCAAGAATATGCCGCCAAGATCGAATCGCTGATTCAATCGAGCAAAGTCCTCCCCCCTGACGAGGGACGCTTTTCCGACCTGCTTCACGATCGAGTACTCTCTGCAATCCAGTCGCTCGGCTATGAGTGGGTGTGGGTCGGAGATGAGTTCGGAACTGAGAGAAAGCTCTACTGGATTGACGACCTGAAGAACCAGGAGTCGGGTCCAACTGTCGGTCACTGCAATGTATTCACGCCTGACAAGGCGCTTCTGTGGACGACCCACTGGGACAGCCATTTTTCCTTTCTCTGTTCTTCGGAGCGCAGTCTCAATGCTATTCAAGACGCGTACCATTTTGAGGGATTCCTCTGCGATCGAACAACGGAAGTTTACTGGAGCGTCCGACCTTAGTGGATCGGAGCAACTCGCGGTCGCTCTAGAAAAAAGAGCGTTGTACCGATTTTGTACAAGGTGCTTGCTTTTAATACTTTTGACGACTTCAACGACTTCGAAGAATCAATAACTTCTGCGAACTGCAGGGCCTGTCAATAATGTGGTTCGAATCCATGCCAAACTTTTCTGACTGAACTGCTTCGTCGCCGTGCTCCCCGAACACCCTCGCGCGCTGGCCGTTCGGGAGAGTTAGCCAACGTGGACAACCTGCGGAGGTTGAATAGCCTCCAGAGCTGCGAGACATTCTGGAACGACCGTGGGCCAGTCGTGCCCAACAATGTGTCCAGCCAGCTTACGAGGTAAGCTTTCGCCGAAAAGTATCCTCATCGAGGGCTGGTCAAAAGCGCCTTCGCTCCTCAAGCGCGTCGATGGCGGACTCCCGGCTAAACGGAAGGAAAATTGTGGAGGAACTCATCCAGACTGGCGCCCGCTTCCAGATAGTCAATCAGGGAATCGACTGGCACGCCGGTTTTTCAGTCTACCAGGATGGCGATTTCATACCGGCCAGAATTTTGTCCGTTGCTGGTTCATGCAGCCGGACATGTCTGGTTAGCGCATCTTTAGGTCCTGCAGTCCTGCAGCTGCAACGGAACCGTTCGATTCGAGACCGAGCGCACTGTGCGCTCGCGAGGCCGGGTATTACTCACCGTAGCGTACAAACAAATCGCGGTCCGCGTGACGCTGCACAGGGTGAATTCCTGGTTTAAACCCGCGGCGTGGTTTTGAGATAACAGCAGCAGACCCACGGCTCTGTGCACATATGCGCTAAAGAGCCGCCCAGGAAATTCGCGCGGTTTGCTTTTCACAAAGAGGGTCGCGGGGGACACATTCAATTTCAACGAAGGAGTACGAAATGACAACCAAAGGAAAAGTTTTGGTCCTGGTTTCGAGCGGTCTCGGCCTCCCTTTGAAAGATGGCAAGGTTTATGCCGGCGCCGGCTATTATCTCAACGAGCTGACGGTTCCGGTTCGAGCCCTGATGCAGGAAGGTTACGAAATCACTTTCGCCAACCCGAAAGGCAACACGCCGCAAATGGATGTCCATTCGGCTGTGCCCGATTTTTTCGGTGGAGACGCGGCGAAGCTTCAGGACTATCTGAAATTTCGCGACACCCTGACCGGGCTCAGAAATCCAAATCGTATTTCGGACGTCATCGCATCGGGTCTGGATCAATATGACGCGGTTTTCGTTCCCGGCGGCCACGGCCCGATGATGGATCTTCTGGATGATCCAGACGCTGGCACTGTGCTGAGGCACTTTCATCAGGCATCGAAGCCTACGGCAGTGCTCTGCCATGGCCCGATTTCACTGCTTTCGGCTTCTCCGAATTCGAAGGAGATAGTGGCCGCGCTGGCGGCGGGCGATACGGCCGGAGCCCGCGCCAAAGCTCAGGGCTGGACTTATTCCGGATACAAAATGACGATCTTCTCGACAGCGGAAGAGCAGCAGCGAGAGCCGCTGGAGATCGGCGGTAAGGTTCTCTTCTACCCGGACTTCGCTCTCCGTACGGCGGGCGGTGACGTCAGTGTGGCAGCTCCATGGCAGAGCTACGTCATTCAGGATCGCGAACTGATCTCAGGTCAGAACCCGTTCTCTGATGAAGCGCTTCTCAAACTTCTTTTACCGGCCCTCAACGCAAAAGGAAACGTAGGCCGCCAAGCCAAAGCTTGAAGGGCACGCGACGATTCCGCTTTCCAGTAACCCTCGCCGTGGCCGGCGGAAAAAACATGACATGAAATATCCGGCGCTCTATCGCACCGCAAAGATTGACGGCACGTCCATTTTCTATCGGGAGTCCGGTCCAAAAGATGCGCCAACATTACTTCTGCTTCACGGGCTTCCCTCATCGTCGCGCATGTTCGAGCCGCTCTTCGCCAGGCTTTCCGATCGCTATCATCTGCTCGCGCCCGACTATCCCGGCTTCGGACACAGCGACTGGCCGGATCCGAAGGCGTTCGCGTACACGTTCGATCACTATGCCGAGATCATGAATTGTCTCAGCGAAGACCTCGGCCTCCGGCGCTATACGCTCTACATGCAGGACTATGGCGCCCCGGTGGGTTTTCGCATGCTGCTGGCCCACCCCGAACGTCTGGATGCTCTCATTGTTCAGGATGCGGTCGCGCACAATGAAGGCCTGGGTGCGAACTGGAAGACGCGGCGCGCATTTTGGGCGGACCGAACGTCCAACGAGACGGCACTGCGCGCGGATTTGCTGTCGTTAGCCGCTGCACGCACTCGTCACCTTGGAAACGATCCGAATATCGAACGCTACAATCCCGATCTCTGGACCGATGAATTCTACTTTCTAAGTCAGCCCAGCCAGGCTGAGATTCAAAGCGATTTGTTTTACGACTATCGGACGAACGTGGACGCGTATCCGATGTGGCAAGCGTGGATGCGCAGGAATCAACCACGACTGCTGGTGATATGGGGTAAGTACGAGCTCTCGTTCGATTTGGGCGAGCCCGAACGTTATCGCAAAGATGTGCCGAATGCTGAAGTTCACATGGTGGACGGAGGGCATTTTGCATTGGATACGGCGGCAGATGAAATCGCCGCATTCGTGCGAGGATTCCTCGGCTATTCTCAGGAGGGCACAGCGTGCGCCGGGCAGGTTGAGGCAACTTGAGATAGGGAACTCAATTATGACCCAGCGCCACGAACGCGACTGGGAATTTGTACCGAAACTGGAGTAATCTGGTCCCGTAGGTGCTTCAGCATCCACACGGAGACGAAATGAAAATCCTTGGTGTCGTAGTGCTAACTCTCACATTAGTCCCGGCCTGGAGTTGGGGGCAGGGGCGTGGCAACGACGGTAAGAACCAGCAACAAGGCGGGCAGCGCCCTGCAGCTCCGGCCGGACGAGGCGGCGACCGCGTGGGCGGCGGATTCATTCCGCAACATGGACCGGAACCGCGGGCTCAGACCAACCCCGCACCCGCGCGAAAGTCTCAGCCCGCACAGGCGGGCAGATCCGCACGCGGGTTCAGCGACGCCCCCGGCCATCCCGAAGTGCCTCACGTTCACCAGGACAGCCGATGGGTTGGCCATGACCGCCCCGGCGTCGATATGCACCTCGCACATCCTTTTGAGCATGGGCACTTCACGGCCGGTTTCGGCCCCAGCCACGTCTGGCGTCTCGGCGGCGGCGGTCCGAACCGTTTCTGGTTCGACAACTATTATTGGAGCGTGGCGCCTTTCGATCTCGATATCGTGGGCAACTGGCTTTGGAATAGCGACGACATCGTGATTTACGAAGATCCGGACGATCCAGGCTGGTATCTCGCCTACAACGTGCGCCTGGGCACCTACGCCCACGTGATGTACATGGGATGACCCCGCGGTCACCCCTTTGAGGCCGGCTGCCCGGGTATCTTCGCAGCGGGCAGCCGCCATCCATGGCGAATGGCGCCGAGGCGAATTCCGAAGCAGAGCACGGCGCCCAGCGAAGCGGCCAGATAAGACGGCAGATGCAGCGCCAGTCCTCCGACGATCGCAGTGGCTCCGGTCAGCGCGGCGAGAGCGTAGATATCGGTTCGCAATACCGTCGGAATCTCTCGGACCAGCACATCCCGCACCATGCCGCCGCCGATCCCGGTAAGTGTGCCGAAGAGAATGGCCGCGACAGGACCGGCGTGATATGCAAGAGCCTTGTCCGTGCCCGCGGCGACAAAGAAGCCCAGACCCGCGGCGTCGAACAGCAAAACCGGGCTGCTCAGCCTGTTGATCGCGGGATACCAGAAAAACGTGATCAAGCCCGCGAGAACGGACACAGCGAGATATAGCCAATTGTTTATCGCAGCGGGAGGAATGGCGCCGATCATGACGTCCCGGGCAATGCCGCCTGAGTTTCCCGCCGCAAAGCAGAGCACGAGCACACCAAAGAGGTCAAGCTCGCGCTCGACGGCTTTGGTCGCACCGCTGAGCGCAAAGACAAAGGTCCCCGCAAGATCGAACAGAGTGAGCAGTGTATTGGCAAGGTGAGGATTGATTCGAGCGGTCTGCATCATGCCGATAGCCACGCCTGCGCCGCAACCACCATTGCCTCGACGCCCGCTCTCAGGGTTGGTTGAATGACTGGTGCGAAACCAGGGTTGTGATTGGTCGGAAGACCGCCCACTTTACCGGCGGCTTCGGCTTTGGAATATACCCCCGGATCGGTGCCTCCCACGAACCAGAACACCGACGGCACGTGCCATTCCGATCCAAAGCATCCGAAATCCTCACTTGCCGTTGTCGGCTGTGTTTCCTCAACGCGGGCGGCCGGAAAGTATTCCCTGAAGGCCGCTCCCACCCGCTTCGTGGCCTCCGCATCGTTCCGCACAAGCGCGTAACGGTCCAGCACTGTAATCTCCGGCTTTCTCGGCGCCCCGGAGGCCTCCGCTTCCGCATTCACAATGCGCTCGATAGCGGCAAGCACGCGCGAGCGAACCCCCTCGTCGAAGGTCCGGATGTTGAGCTTGATGATGGCTTCATCGGGTATCACGTTTTCCTTCGTTCCCGCCTGGAGTGAACCGACGGTGACAACCGCGGAGTCCGTCGCGGCAATCTCGCGCGACACAATCGTCTGAAGGCGCAGAACGGTCGCCGCCGCCATCACAACCGGGTCGATGCTGGCCTGCGGCATCGAACCATGAGCGCCCCGTCCGAACATCCGGATCTGAAGACTATCTCCGGCAGAGGTGATCACTCCGGGCCGCGAACTGAGAGAGCCGGAGGGACCGACCATCACATGCTGGCCGAGTATGACGTCCGGCTTCGGGAAGCGGGTAAACAAGCCGTCATCAATCATCGCCTGGGCTCCCTCTCCGGTCTCCTCGGCTGGCTGGAATACCGGCATAAGCGTGCCGTGCCAGGCATTGCGATCTTGAGCGAACAACGTGGCGGCGCCAATCAGCCATGCCACGTGCATGTCGTGACCGCAGGCGTGCATCACGGGCACCGTTTTTCCGTCCCGTCCGGTTGCGGTCGCGCTGCTCGAATACGG
>DASZVV010000290.1:0-13143 GCA_035546955.1 Bryobacteraceae bacterium | reverse complement strand
TTTCGATGCCGCCAAGCTTCGCTACAGCAAGGTCATCATCATGACGGATGCGGATGTGGACGGTTCGCACATCCGCACGCTGCTTCTGACCTTCTTCTTCCGCCACATGAAGGAGCTCATCGAAAAAGGACACGTATTCATCGCACAGCCGCCGCTCTACCGCATCAAGCGCGGCAAGAGCGAAAAGTACATCAAGAACGAACAGGAATTCACGCGCGAAATCATGCGGCGCGCCACGGAGAATCTCACGATTCAGTTCGGCCGGAACGGTAACAGCGGCCAGCTGGAAGGCGGCGAGCTCCGCGCCTTCCTGATGAATCTCGATGAGTACCAGCAGTTCTTTCACAAGCTGGAGCGCCGCGTGCGCGAGGATCGCGTGGTGGAGGTCCTGGCCGATCCAAACCTGAAAATCGACAGCAAAACCGATTTCGCAGCGAAGGAAAATCTGGAAGCTCTGGCCGCGGCTCTGGTGAAGACCGGTGTGGACGCGAAGGTCGAGGAGGATGAAGAATATTCCGCCTGGCTCGTCAGCTTCCACGATTCCACCAACGCCACGCGGCGTATCGATACGGAGCTGTCGCACCATCCGGAGTACCGCCGCTACCGCAGCCTGGCGAAGCAACTGGCAAAAGCCAATCAGCCTCCGTTTACCGTTGTGAAGGGGGAGCATCGCGACATACAGCCAGACTGGCGGAGCCTGCTCGATCACGTGAAAGCCGAGGGAAAACGGGACGCCTCCGTTCAGCGCTACAAAGGGCTCGGCGAAATGAACGCCGAGCAACTCGCCGATACCACCATGGATCCCGAGAAGCGCACGATGCTGTCCGTGCGGGTCGAAGATCTCGTCGCAACCGATCAGATTTTCACCACGCTCATGGGCGAGGACGTGGAGAACCGTCGGCGCTTCATCGAAGACAACGCGCTCGATGTGAAGAACCTGGATGTTTAGGCAAGCTAATCCGGCAGGGAAGTAAGCAGCGCGTTCGGCTTTGATGTGCGCTGGAAGCCGTAAGCCCGCACAAGCAGCATTCGCCCTATAAAATAAGCGGCTACCTGCGCCGCCTTCATCGGGTTACCGGCCAGCCGCCCCATGTCCAGCCGTCCGGTGAATTTCTCCAGGAGTCGCGATGTCATCCGAAGGTTACCTCCGCCCTCAACGCGCTCCACCATTGCCCGAATGTGGCGTTCCCCAAGTGGGCACCATAGCCATGGGATAGCGAAATCGCCCCAGTCGAGCGCCGGCGATTCGGCAAAAAACAGCCGCAGGGCAACGGTTGCGGCCGCGAACGGTCCCGCCTCGCCGTGCTCCCGAACCATGCGGTGGACAATCGTGCGCTCCTCAGCGGTGAGCCCGCGTGTGATCCAGAGAAAATCGTAAATCCAGCGGAGCCGGCGAAATGCATGTGAAGCCGCGTGAAGACAGGAATGGAACGCCTCATCAGCGGGCGAAAGTATGCGCGCCTCGAATCCCGCGCCGGCCCTCCAGGTAACCGATCTCTCTATATACCGAGCCGGGTCCAGCCGGTTTCGGCCTGCCCGTATCGCGTAGTGGACTTCAACCTCCAGTGCTCGTCCATCGCGAAACCCGAGATGATGGCTGGCGAATCGTTGAATACGCCAGGGATCGGATCCCATCAGGACAAACCCCAGCTTTAACATCAGCCGCGCCGCCCGGCCGATGTCGTTCTCTCTCACCAGCAAATCCAGATCCTTCGCCGGGCGCAAAAACGCCGGATTGTAGAGACGCTCCGCCAGCAGAGGACCCTTCAGCGACACGCATTCGATACTCTCCTCCGCGAACGCTTCCACCAACCGTCGCAAGGCCGCGAGGCGCTGCGCATGCCGGCGATGGTGGGTCATGAGCGTCTGGTCCCGCCACGCCCTCTCCGAGGGCGGCAGCCAGGCGGACGAACTATAAGCGAGCTGCGCTGTGAAGCGATGCACCTCAGCAAGCCGCTTGATTTCCCGCCACACCACCGGCTGGCTTGCGAACTCCGCCGCGCGCTCCGGCGTCCTCAGAACAGCCAGCATCTGGTCCAGTGCATTCAAATTCGGCATGCGCGATTTGACCACAGTATGACATCCGGCGATTTCCGGGCGCGTGTCACAATTGGCGTGGAGATTTCCCACAAGAAATGAGCGGCATTTATGGGATGGTGCGTTTGGACGATGCTCCCGTCACAAGCGAAATGCTCCAGCCCGTGGGCGCGGCCATGGCGGCGTGGGGACCCGATGGGCATGGTCTGTGGAGCCACGAAAACGCAGGTCTCGGTTTTCTCAGCCTCCACGTGACTCCCGAATCTGCTTACGAGCGGATGCCCGCAAGCCTTCGAGCGGCCCCGCATCTTTTCATAACTGCCGATGCCCGTATTGACAATCGCGACGAGCTTTTCACCCGCCTCGACGTTCCGGCCGCGGGACGCGCACGAACTCCCGACAGCAGCCTGATCCTGCTTGCTTATGAGCGCTGGGGGGCGGATTGCGTCACGCGCCTGCTGGGTGATTTTACTTTCGCGATCTGGGATTCGCGAGAGCGCCGCCTGTTCTGCGGGCGCGATCCTCTCGGCTGCCGGCCGTTCTATTATTTCAGCGACTCCCGGACTTTTCTTTTCGCGTCTGACATCAAAGGAATTCTTGCCGGTGTGAGCCGTCCGCGACTGAATGAGCCGCTGCTTGCGGTCCATCTCCAAATGAGGACCTATTATGCCCAAAAGAGCCGGACATTTTATGAAAATATCCTCAAACTGCCCGCGGGCCATATCCTGACCGTATACGGCGGCAGCTCCCGGCTTCATGAGTACTGGTCGCCCCTCAGCGTTCGCACGCGCGCCCGGCCAGGTGACGGCGAACTCCGCGATCTCTTCCGCCAGGCGGTGGAATGCCGGCTCCGGTCGGCATTCCCGATCGCAGCCCATCTCAGCGGGGGCATCGACTCTTCCGCCATTACGCTCCAGTCTGCCCGCCTCCTTCGCGCCCGGGGCCGGCAACCGGCAACCTTCTCCTGGTCGCCTTCTCCGGCTGACGGCGCACCGCGGACCAACGAGTACGCCCGCATCGATGCTGTCTGCCAGCAGGAAAATCTTCGCTGCGAATATCTTCCCGTCACGGCAGCCAGCCTCCTTCGGGTTATGGAGCGCGACTTCACCGTGGAACCGGCCGAGCTGTTGCCCCGTGAAGAGAACGTTCAGATTCGGGCCCAGGCCCTGGGAATCCGGACGATCCTCTCGGGATGGGGAGGTGACGAGGGTGTCACACACTGGTGGAAACGCGAACGAAGGATGCGGCTCCGGGAGTCGCTTCTGAGCAGAATTCCGGATGCTCTGTACTCGCGCGTCCGGCCGAATTCCCTGAGGTACGCCACTCCCTGCGTCAACCCGGAGTTTGCAGCGCGATACCGGCACAATGTCGCCGAATTGCAGGGTCCTCCGCTCCGCAGAATGCACGACCTGCGCGGAACGATCCTGCGCCTGCTGGAAATCGGCCATCTTTCCCTCCGGATGGAAGACTGGGCGGTCAGCGGCGCGCGGCGCCGGATCGTTTACGGGTTTCCGCTGCTGGATCGCCGGCTGGTGGAGTTCGCGCTCGGCACTCCGCTGAAGACTCCGCCGCGATATCAATTCGTCGCCAGTCTCTCGGACCTGTTGCCCCCGGAGATCGACTGGAGAACCGAAGACACTGAGCCTGCCACTCTTGCCGCACTCAGCAAAGAACACATCGCCGCCCACCTGGAATGGGCATCGCGCGACCGGCCTTTGCCCGCAATCGCCCGGCGCCTGGTAGACCCGGATCGAATCCGGCGGGCGATCGAGACCGCCGGGCGCTCCGGAACTCTTCACGTCTTGCAGGGCGTGAAAGAGTCCATCGGATGTTATGCGATCCAGGGCGGTGGGTAGACCTTATCCGGCTCGCGCAGTGACTAAAGCAACGGGCTCAAATTGCCGATGGGGGAAGTATGCAGTCGAAAAATCCCCCAGAGGAGCCACAGGATGTCCCACGAAAGCAGTGGCGCCCCCCACAGGTCTACCCAAAGACCTGGAGCACACCCCGGTTGACGGCAGTGGCGTTCCAACGGACCGAAGGCGGGACTTTTGCCCCGATTCCAGAGCAATCCACGGGTTCGCTTTCGTCGTAACGATCCGGCCACGTATCCGCCGCATGGTAGCCTGAGCGTTGAGTGAAGGTATACCGCGCTTTTGGCCTCAAAATTGGCTCCGAATTCCCGCTTGCGGAACTGCCAGCCGGTGAGGGCGAGCCAGAAGTGTGGATTCGCCGCGGTCCCGTAGGCGAATGGCAGGGGGAAGCGGCCATAAAATACGGCGAACGCTTCCGAATTCGCGGCCAGGAGTGGATGATCCGATTCAAGCTGCTTCCCTTCGCCGCTCTCATTCGCGACGGCAATTCCATCCAGGTGGAGACCAATCCGGCGCAGGATGCGATCGCCGGGCTCCATATTACCGGAAGTTGCACCGGCGCGCTGCTTTTTCAGCGCGGCTTCATACCCCTGCACGGTAATACCATCGCAGGCAAAGAAGGAGCCGCCACGTTTGTCGGCAGGATCGGCGCCGGCAAGTCCGCCACCACTATGGCAATGCTGCGCCGCGGCCATCGTCTGGTGGCCGATGACATCAGTGCCGTCTCCATCGAAAGCAGCAAACGCCCAACCGCACCCCTCGTACTGCCCGGTTTCCCGCGCCTCAAGCTATGGAAAACCAGCCTTGAGCACTTCGGCTGCAACGCCGCGGAGTTTCAGCATCTCCGGCCCGGCCTCGAAAAATTCCACGTTCCTGTCTCGGACCAGTTCTGCGACGAGCCGCAACCGCTCCGCGCCATCTACGTTCTTGAGCCCGGCGACATGCCGGTGGTCCGCATCCGAACGCTTACGGGGCTGGCAAAACTGGAGGCGCTGCGGCCGCACCTCTACAAACTCCGTTTCCCGGATGCGATTCACAATTTCCCACCCCTGATGGGTAAACTCTGCCGGCTGGTGGATCAGGTAAGGGTCAGTGTTGTGGATCGCCCGCGGGAAGGAAATTCAATCGACGCGGTGGCCGAGGCCATCGAGTCTGATCTCGCCTCCAGCTATCGCTCGCGAAACGCCGCGAGCGTGGCGTAGTTTTCCTGGCTCGCACCAGTAACGGTACGGCCTTCCCCCACCAGCCAGGCATGGGCGATGAAATTGCCGTCGCGCTTCGCCATCCCGACATACATTGTGCTCGGAATGCCGCGGCGGCGCAGCATCCAGCGGCCGGCCAGCGCCTTTTCGAGACACATGCTCCGCCACCAGGTGTGCCTTGCCGCGCGTTCGAGCATCGCGCCGATTCGCTTTCCGGCGGATTCGCCACCGGTCCCCGGCTGAGGCCCCGGGCCTCCGTCCGGTCCTGCGGCCGCGACGCGGGTCCCACCGATCCGCGAAACCAGATCCCGCTCGCTCCCGAAGCGGATGAGAATCCGCGCCGCGGCCAGCATCAGAATCGCCTCCGCCGCGAGCGACCTTTCGCTCCACGGCATTCTCGCGACTCCGCGCAGCCTACGCCGCCACCGTCTCCATGAGTTTGGCATCGATCAACTGTCCGACGAACGCCCGCACTTCCCGCTGGCACGTCTCGGCATCCACGTCGTACTCCTCGAGGAGCTTCGCGCACGCCGCCGGGATCGTCATATTCTCATCGATCAGCAGCCGCCAGATTTGAGTGCCAATTCCATCCACACCGTAATAAAAACTCGTTTCGAGGTTGAGTGCCACCAGCTCGTCCTCAATCTGGTTGGTGGTTACGTGGAAGGGGCACGAAAAATGCGTGTTGTCGCTGAGTTGCGTCACATCCATATTGTTCCAGAAATGGCCGCGGGCGTTTCACCCGCCGAGCATCGCGAGCGCTCCCTGCAGCTCGCTGCGCGTGTGAGCGTCGCCGCTGGCGGCCGTGACTTCGATGCCGCGGCGGTAAAGATCCTTCGCATCCTCCCTCCGTCCCAGCTTTTCGAGCGTCTGGCCACCGTGAAAATATCCGGCCGCATAGTTCGGATTGTATTCGAGGAGCTTCGCAAACTGTTCAGCGGCGGCTTCGAGCTCACCGCTGTTCACGTAATCCATCGCCAGCCCATAACGCCCGAACGCATTCGCCGGGTCCTGCTCCACCATCGAATTCAGAATCTCTCTTCGGCTGCCTGCCATCGCTACTGCTACTATAGCGTCCAGCAATGGCCTGCCCGCTGTTCATTCCGTCGGCTCCGCTGGGCGATCTGGTGAAGATTTCGCCGCCACTCGGGGATGTCTATAACGGCCGCTGCGCCGCAGCTCCGTCTGCCGAAATTGAGGCGGACACTCTGCGCCAGTGCTGCAATCTCGGTTACGCGCGCCGCCACTGCGAGCGGGCTGCTCAGGCGGAGGCCGACGCAGTCCGCGTGCTCGTGCGCGCCGATAACGGACGAGTCATCGAAGTTGCCTGGGCCATCGAACGCGATCATCATCCCGTTGCGGTGGGCGTCGAGAAGGTCGAAATCATTTCCGGTGAAACCGCGCTGCCCGCCGGCCAGACCACATTCGCGGCTCAGGTTCGCGCCTGCGCGCAAGCCTACGCGCGTCAGACTCACGCGCGCCCCGCGGTTTCGCGTCCAAACGCGACGGCGGCGCATCCATAAACCGGAGCACTCAACGTGGAAGGACGCTTCGTCAGAGAATCGGCATCGGAATACTCGGAACTCGCACTCCCGAATGACGCCAACGGGCTCGGCAATCTTCTCGGCGGCAAAATCATGCACCTTGTGGACCTGGCGGGCGCGATTGCGGCCATCAAACACGCGCGCAGCCCGGTTGTGACCGCGTCGGTCGATCACATGGATTTCATCCAGCCTGTGCACATCGGCCAGCTGGTTCGGCTTCGCGCGAGCGTCAACCGCGCTTTCCGCACGTCCATGGAGGTTGGCGTCAAAGTCTGGGTGGAAGATCTGATTCGCGGCGAAGAGCTGCATGTTTCCTCCGCGTTTCTGACGTTCGTCGCCGTGACGAAAGAAGGCGAACGCGTTCTCGTGCCACCGGTCATTCCGGAGACGGACGACGAGAAGCGGCGCTATGAGCGGGCTGGTGCGCGGCGCGAAGAGCGGCTGGCGCATCGCCGCACAGCCTAAGCTCCCGCGCGAGACGCCATTCGCCGAAAGATCTTCGCATGACCGGCGAGCACGCGCGCCGTCTCATCCGGATCAGGCGTCAGATCCCACACGCCGCGGTCATGCGAACCACCCAGAACAATACCGTCCCGCCGCGGGAACATGTAGAGCTCCGGCGGCAGAGTCGCGTAAGTGACTTCGGGCTCCGGCAGCAGGACCGTGAGTTGCCCTTTGATGGGCGTCAGCTCATCGTCATCGAAGAGCTTCTTCGCGCCGAGGCCCGTACAGTTGACAACCACCGGCTCCGGCAATGAAGCGAGATCGCGCGCTTCCTGGAACTCGCGCACCGCGATCGAGACACCGGCGATCCGGAGCTCCCGCACCATCGCCTCCAGGTAAACCGGGGGCTCAATGAACATCGTGTCGAACCGGCGCACATACCGAAACGGAAACGGATGGTGGCCGGGAGCGATGTCCGCGAATTCCGGCAGCATCGCGAACAAGGGAGAATCGCGCGCAAACAGTCCGTTGACCGGCAGCGGCGCATCCGACATCTGAAAATTCGGCAGCCAGCGAATTCCGTAGTAGTCGCCCGCCATTGTCTGGTAGCGGCGATAGGCGAATTCCGCGGCGGTCCATAACTGTTCCTCGAATTCCGGAGTCAGGCAGTCCACGTCATAAACGGTGAACGGAAACCATTGGCCGCCCGCGATATTCGATGTTGTATCGGGCGGCAGATCCTTCGTGTAAATCGAAACCCGGTAGCCGCGCTCGGTGAACAGCCGAGCCGCGGCCAGACCCACCGCGCCGGCTCCCACTACAGCGACTTCGCGCTGGCCGGTTTTGCGCGCTTCGAGCTCAGCGAGATGCGCGGTGCCCCACGAAAGCGTGATGCCGGCGCCGCCATGGCCATAGTTATGGACGACGGTCTTGCCTTCCAGCGTCTCCGCCCGCACTACAAATCCGGACGGCCGGAAAGGCCGCAGCCCGGTGAGCGTGCGGATCACGCGATCCGGCGAGACGTTGACGGGATACAAATGGCCGGCGGCTGCGGGGAGCGGCCTCGGCAATACGGGCTTTGCTGGCTGCGGAACAGGCGTAATTCCAGCGCCCGCGCACAGATGTGCGCCCGCACCCAGTGCTCCCATCGCCGCCATCCACTGGCGGCGCGAGAGATTATTCGTCTTTGTACATGTATTTAATGTTGCTTTTGTAGACCAGGACGTTCGGTTCGCCATCGCGATTCACTTTGAGACATGAGCGGTCATACCACTCGATGCTCCCTTTAAGGACTTCGCCGTCCTTGAGTGTGATCACCATAGGCGTCTTGGCCTGCATTTGCTTGACGTAGTAAAAATTCTCCGCGTTTGTCTGATCCGGCGGCGTGGGGCGCTTCTGCTGCGCCTTACGGGGCTGCTCCATCTTCTCCTTCATTTCGTTAAAAGATGGGCGGATCAGCTTGCGGTTGGGGGAGTCCACGGGATTCCTTTCACTCCATGGGAGCCGGATTTTTCAGCGCGGGAAATACTGGTCGCGCTCGGAAACATCAGGGTTAGCTTCCGGCCTTTTCACCATAAATATCACATCGGGTTTCGTGGATCCGGCGTCCGCCAAAAAATGCGCTCACGCGCGGCGCGGCGATATCATAATCGCTGGGAATGAAGCGCCGGACTTTCCTACAGACGGCGGGCGCCGCGGCAGGTTTCGGCATCGAATTCAGCCCGCGGGTCTCAGCCCAGACCCCGCCCACGCCCGTCACAATTGTCCTCGATCTAAAGGACCCTGTCGCTTCTTCACCTCCCGCCAAATGGGCCGTCACGGAGTTGTTTAACCGGCTGGAGGCGCATGGTGTTCTGGTGCGGCTGGTGGGCTCGGTGGCGGAATCCGGCCCTGGCGAAATCTGTCTCATCGTCAGCGGCCCGTCGTTCACGGCGCCCGCGGTTCTCCCCGCCGCGGCGCGGCCCCCTGCGGCCGCCGAATCTTTTGCGATTGCGAATGCGGCGGTTGGCGGAAAGCGCGCGCTCATCGCCGCCGGCCGTGATCCGCGCGGCATCGTCTACGCGCTGCTTGAACTGGCCGACCGCGTTGACTACGAAGAATCCCCCGCCGCGGCGTTGCGGCTCGCATCGCGCATTGTGGAGCAGCCGGCTAACCGTATTCGCAGCGTGCTGAAACCGTTTGTCAGCGAGGTGGAAGATAAACCGTGGTTTTACGATCGAGGCGCGTGGCGCGATTACCTGACGATGCTCGCCACGCATCGCTTCAATCGTCTGAATCTCAGCTTCGGGATCGGGTATGACTTCGTCAATGAAATCCGCGATTCCTATTTCCACTTCACCTACCCGTTTTTTCTGAACGTTCCCGGCTATAACGTCCAAATCGTCGCGGCCCAGCCTTTTGGTGAGAAGCCGAAGCTCCTGACTGATACCGAGCGCGACCGCAATCTGACGCTCCTGCAATTCATCAGCGCGGCGGCCGCCGAGCGAGGACTCGATTTCCAGCTCGGCCTCTGGACGCATGCCTGGAATTTCGACGCGGCGCCGAATGCCACCCATCGCATCCGAGGCCTTACGAAAGCGACGCACGCGCCGTATTGCCGCGATGCGCTTCACGCCTTACTCGCCGCCTGCCCAGCCATTACTGGCGTCACGCTGCGGACGCATGGCGAGAGCGGCGTGCCCGAACAAAGCTACGCGTTCTGGAAGACGGTTTTCTCCGGCATCACGGCGGCGGGACGAAAGATCGAAATCGACCAGCACGCCAAGGGCATCGATGCCGAAATGATCGCGATGGCCGAAGCAACCGGCATGCCCACGACGGTTTCTCCCAAATATTGGGCGGAGCACATGGGCCTTCCCTACCACCAGGCTTCCATCCGGCCGAACGAAATGCCGAAGTCCGGCGCACCGGAAGCGAAGGGCGCACTGATGTCGCTCAGCAACGGCTCGCGCAATTTCATGCGCTACGGTTACGGCGATCTGCTTCGCGAAGGCCGCCGCTATTCGGTCCTGCATCGCATCTGGCCGGGCACGCAGCGGCTGCTGCTTTCGGGTGATCCGCTGATGGCCGCGGGCTACGGACGGGCGTCGAGTTTCGCGGGAAGTGAAGGAGTCGAATGGATGGAGCCGCTTTCGTTTAAAGGACGAAAGGGGTCCGGCCTCGCGGGCGGCCGCGATTCCTATGCCGGCGTCACCCAACTCAATACGCGCGATTGGCAGAAATACGAATACACTTATCGCGTCTGGGGGCGCGGCATCTACAATCCCGCTTCGAATGCGGACTCGCGCAGACGTTACGTGCGCAGCGTGCTGGGAGAGGCGGGCGAGGCCGCGGAATCCGCTCTGAATCTTTCGACGCGCATTCTGCCAACCGTCACCACCGCGCACCTTCCTTCTGCCGCGAATGCGAACTACTGGCCCGAGATCTACACCAATCAGTCCATTCCGATCGCGGATGCAAAAGATCTCTACAGCGATACCCCGTCACCGAAACGCTTCGGCACTGTAAGCCCGCTCGATCCGCAGTTATTCTCCACCATCGATGAGTGCGCGGAGAATCTGCTGAACGGCACAAACGATCCGCGCTATTCGCCCATTGAAGTTGCGGCCTGGCTCGAGGATCTTGCCCAGACATCCGATGCGAATCTCGCGGCCGCGCCGGCCGTTGGCACTTCATCGAAAGTTTTTCAACACTGGTCTGTCGATATCGGCATTCAGAACAATCTTGGCCGCTTCTTCGCCGCCAAATTCCGTTCCGGCGTTCTCTACGGAATCTATACGCGCACATCCGATCCCGCCGCGCTCGAAGAGGCGCTCAACGCGTACAAGAAGGCCCGGGATGCGTGGAAGGCAATTGCAACACTCGCGAACAAGGTCTACCGCCCGGATCTCACCTTCGGCTACGCGCCGAATCTGCGCGGCTCCTGGCAGGACCGGCTTGGGACAATCGACGATGACATAGCGGCGATGGAAAAAGGCGAGCCTGCGGGATCGCCCACCAAAGCAACTTCGGCGATTGTCACGGCGCTTTCCACGCCGCACCGGGAGATCATTGAGCTCGGCCATACTCCCGTGAAACGGGCGCGCGCCGGAGCCGGGATTCCCATAGCAGCGGCGCTGCCCGAGGGCGCGAAGGGGAAACTGAATCTCTGCTATCGCCATGTGAACCAGGCGGAGAAATGGGTCAGCGTTGCCATGGAACCTGCGGGCGCCGAATTCCGCGCCGAGATTCCCGCCGCGTACACCTCGTCACCTTACGCGCTCCTGTACTATTTCGAAATTCATCTCGATCACGGCGCCGCCGGTCTCTATCCGGGCCTGCCGCGCGACTATTCCACGCAGCCCTACTTCCTGATTCGCCGTGGATAATGGGGCATGATTCGCCACTTTCAGATGCTCGCGTCCTACAACCGCATTGCGAACGAACGCCTTTATGAAGCGTGTGCGCAACTATCGGACGACGAATACCGTGGAATGCGCGCCGGCTCGTTCGGCAGCATCCACGCGTTGTTGAATCACATTCTGCTGAGCGATACGATTTGGCTCTCGCGATTTGAAGGCGGCGGCGCCCGGACGCCCGCGCTCGACACCGTTCTTCACGACGAATTTCCCGCACTCCGCACCGCCCGGGCCGCGCACGATTCCCGTATTGAATCCTTCTTTGCAAACCTGGCGGACGAGGCGCTCTCCTGCTCATTCGCCTATGTGAATAATCAGGGCAAAAATTACGTGGAAAACGCGCCGGTGACCTTTTCGCACTTCTTCAACCACCAGACGCATCATCGCGGACAGGTCACGGTTATGCTGAGCCAGACACCGGTCAAACCGCCGTCGCTCGATCTGCATCGAATCGTGAATCCCTGAGGAAAGACGGGGCCCGAGCCGGGGACTCCCGATGGAATCCCCTGCTCCGCACCGAGCTCGTCTGCGCATCCCAGGACATCTGCCTGGCGACGTCAAACGGCGAGCTTAAACGCGCTACGCAAGTCCATAGCGCGCGAAACTGACAAAGGCCGCATACCCGAGAAGCGTCCCCATCGCTGAGCCGACCAGGACATCGCTCAGGAAATGCATCCCCACAATCACCCGGGAAATCGCCACATTGGCCGCCAGCACCAGCAGCAGCGGCAGGACCTCCGGATAGAAGGAACCGATCGAAACCGCAACAGCAAACGCCGTAGTCGAATGGCCCGATGGGAATGAGAACCGGTCACGCGTCACGATGCAGGCCCAGCAATGCGGCTCGATATCGCGCGGCCTCACGCGTCCGACAGCGCGCTTGATCCGGTGAAAAACAAGAATTCCAACCGCGACCGCCAGGCCGCCCGCTTCCACGGCGTGGAAACGCTCCGGGTCGCCCGAAAGCAGCAACGCGATGCCGATCGCGCCCCAAAGCCAGCCGTCGCCCCCGCGCGTGGCGAAAAGCATCCACATGCGAATCCAGCGCGGCGCGCGCCACCGGTTTAAACGGCGCATCAGGCCGTAATCCGGTGCGGAAAGTCTTTCCCTTGCGCGTGCGAGTGTCATACTACGCTGCCCTCAGGGAGAGCAATTTGCTCTCCGGTTCCAGACTCCGGCTCTTCCGGTCCCAGTACGAGGTAAAGGAATGTTCGCGGAGAGAATTCACTGCCGCAGACACCCGCACGAACGCGAACAGCGGGGCCATCACCGCTGTTCGCAGGTTCGTACGTACCATCGACCATCCGATGCCGGAAATCGTTCGCATCAGCTTCCAGCAGCTTCCAGACTCGCCATACGGCACGCCATCGCCGCGCCGCAGCGCCGCTACATATTCATACGCGTTCCGTGCCCCCTGGACTACCGTAAAGGTGCGCCCCGCCCCATTCAAAGTGTGCGAATCGCTACCGCCGGTGACAGCCCTGCGGTGCCAGCCGGCGAAATCGGCAGCCCTCCGGTTGGCGGCTCCGAGGAGGTGCCCGTTGACGGCTTCCACGCCCTCAAATTCGCGGAAAATTTCGGAATCGGCGGCCGCCCGCCGTCCGGTAAGCCCTGAAAAAGCGTGATTTACGGTCAGGAAGAGGCG
>DASZVV010000289.1:0-4207 GCA_035546955.1 Bryobacteraceae bacterium | reverse complement strand
GCACTTTCCGGACAACGTGTGCGATCGTCGCTTCTTCGTTGTAAGACGGGATGATAACGGAAAGACACTGACGGATATCCGGCATCAGAACCTGTTGTAGTCTAATATCCCACAGCGATCCGGCTCCCGGCATATTTCATGGGCGATAATGAAAAATCCGGCGAAGCTGCGGATTTTGCACGTGGATCAAGACTACCGTTGCGCGCTGCGGCAGGCGGAAATCGGCCAACGCGGAGTGGATCCTCCAGGAAGAAGCCCTGGATAATGTCTGAGCGTTCCTTTTTCCAGAAGGTTTTTCGATGGCTGCGCGCAATGTGATGCTGATGACCCGAACGCTGGGTCATGGCGGCACCGAACGTCAACTGGCGGAAACCGCACTTTCTCTCGATCCCGCCACTTTCACGCCGCATGTAGCGTGCGTAGAGGGCACAGGTTTTCGTGCGGAGGAACTGCGCCGGAATGGAATTCCCATTCTGGAACTCCCGATCACCTCCCTGAAGGACCCACGGTCCCTGCCACTGCTGGCGCGCTTCGTGGGGTACATGCGCCAGCACTCGATTGACTTGCTGCATTCCTTCGACACGTCGACCAACTTTCTTGCGGCGCCGGCAGCCAAACTTCCGGGATGTCCCGTGGTCCTTACGAGCCAGCGCTGTTTTGAAAATGTGATCTGGCCAGCGCATCGCAAGCTGAATCGACTGGCGCACCGACTGGCGGATGGAGTTGTGGCCAACTGCAATGCGGTGGCACGCCATCTGCGCGAAGACTTCGGGGTGCCGGCGGCAAAGATTCACATCTGCCGAAACGGGCTCGATACGTCGGTCTTCCATCCAGGCACGGAGGCCGACGAAAAGCCAGAAGCGCTGCGCGACGCGGAATTGACGATCGGATCTGTAAGCGTGCTGCGGCCGGAGAAGAGCCTCGGGACGCTCGTGAGCGCGTTCGCGCTGGTCAAAGATGTGCGGCCGGGGCTGAAGCTCGCCATTGTGGGAAGCGGGCCGGTCCGTGAAGAGCTGGAGCGTCAGGCGCGCGAACTCGGGATTGCGGAGCAGTGCCTGTTTCACCCGGCAACGCACGATGTCGCGATGTGGCTGCGGGCGATAGACGTTTTCGTGCTGCCCTCGATTTCGGAGGCGTTTTCGAATTCGCTGATGGAGGCGATGGCATGCGGTTGCGCAGCGGTGGCGTCGAATGTGGGGGGCAATCCGGAATTAGTACGGAACGGGGAAACAGGGCTCCTATTCACGCCGGGAGATGCGGAGAGTCTGGCCGGGCAACTGAGGGCACTCGTGCTGGACGATGAGGCGCGGACACGAATGGCGCACGCGGGCGCTGAGTGGGTCGCGGCAAATTTATCGCGCGAGGTCTCGGCGCGGCGGATGGCGGAGATTTACCAGGGCTATCTGGACTGAACTGCGCGATAGGCTTCGACAACAATTTTGCGGTAGGCTTCCGGGGAGAAGCGTTCACGAACGACGGCGGCGGCGTTGCGCGTGCACGCTTCTGCCATCGCAGGATCAGCGAGCATCCGTTCAATGGCGCTTGCGAGCGCGGCGGGATTTGCGCGCGGAACAAGAAGACCGCTCCAGCCGTTTTCAATCATCTCCGGGACACCGCCGACTGATGTGCTGACGATGGGCGTGCCCGCCGCCATGGCTTCGAGCAGGACGTTCGGCGACCCTTCGCTGAGGGAGGAAAGCACGAAGACATCGGCGAGACCGTAGAAGGGGCGCACATCGTGCTGGTGCCCTGCAAAGATGACGGCGCGCGCAAGGCCGGCCGCGACTGCGGCATCCTGGAGGCGATTACGCTCCGGGCCATCGCCGGCAAGGATCAGCCGAAATTTTCGCTTCGGCAGGAGTCCGACGGCGGTCAGAAGATCGGCCTGCGCTTTCTCGCGGGAGAGCCGGCCTATCGAGAGGATGACGCTCTCATCCGGTGCGATTTCGAGTCTGCGGCGCAGCGCTGCGATTTCCTGAGGTGTGGCGGGTTCGCGGAGTTCGATGGAACTCGCCAGCGCTCGAAGCTTTTCCCGCGCGATGCCGAAACCGGCAAGTTGGTCCGAGAACGGCTCGCAATCGGTGAAGATGCGCGATGCGCGCCGAAGGGACCACCGGTCGATCTGGTTATAGGCACGCATTTTCAGATCTTCCGCCGTGTAGCCGTGATGGAAGGCGACCCAGGGGATCTTTGCCGCAAGGCCGCTCGATCGCGCCAGAAAGTGCATACGGACGCCATGTGTTTCGATGACATCGGGCCTGCGGCGCTCCGCGATAGCACGAAGCTGTTCCGCAAGGCCGGGATCGTAGCGATAACGTTCCCCCAGAACGTCGACTTCGATGCCGGATGCCCTGGCGGCTTCCGTGAACGGGCTCGCCGGTATTGTTTTATCCGGCGCCAGGCGAGCAATGGTGGCGATGGTGATGCGGGCGTCATCGCCGGCATTCAGGCCCCGGCAAAGCTGCATGAGATTTTTGGCGGGACCGGTGACGGCCTGTGCGTCGAGCAGAGAAAGGACCCGGAGAAGGGGCATTCAACGATGCCCCATTTTGTGAATTTCGAAGAGGCGCCGGCCGAGGCTCTTCCAGTCGTATTCGCGCTCCACCAGCGTCCGGCCTGCGGCGGCAAGCCCTTGCCATCGTTCAGGCGAGTGCGAGAGGAGATCAATAGCCTGCCGCATTTCGCCGGCGGTTTCGGCGAGGAGGATATTCTCTCCGTCCTGAATGTTGAGGCCTTCCGCGCCGAGGCGCGTGGAGACCACGGGGACACCCGTGGCCATGGCTTCAAGGATTTTGAGCCGAGTGCCACTGCCGGTCCGTAATGGCACCACCACGGCGAAAGCGGCGCAGTACCAGGGGCGAACGTCATCGACAGTGCCGGTGACGATCACACCCGGCTGGGCGGCCAAATCGCGCACCTGCCGCGGCGGGTTGCGGCCCACGATGACAAAACGAAAATCGGGATGAGAGGCCCGCAGAGTGGGCCAGACGTCGCGCGCGAATTCGAGGGCGGCTTCGATGTTGGCGTGATAGTCCATGGAGCCGACGAAGAGGATGTCGCGGCGTCCGGCGCCAACAGGATCGAGTGCGGCATTCGCAAAGTACGGGACGTCCACCCCGTTACCGACAATTTCAATACGCGCGGCCGGCAGTCGTTTCCGCAGAATGTCACGCTCGCGCGAGCTGGTCACCACGTGGACGTCGCATTCGCGAAGCAGCCTGAGTTCCATGTCTTCGATCAGCTTTGCCGTGCGATGCGCGTAAAGACGGCGCGCGAAGGAAGTCTTTTCGCTGTAGCGCCACATGATTTCGGATTCAATGTTGTGCCAGTCCGCAATGACCAGCGGTTTGCGGGGAGCGGCGCGGAGTAACGGGATATAGGACACCAGATGGACGCCCTCCACCTGGACGGAATCGAATCCTTCGCCTTCGCTGACCGTACGGGAGAGTTCGGCTGCGATGCGCGGTGAGCAGTTATTCAGAACGGTGATCGGCTCGGGCCCGATCAGGCCGCGAATCAGCTTGCCGGGCGAGAAGTTCGGATCCTTATCTGCCAGCGCGGAGCGCTCGAGGCCGGTATCGGCGGGAATAGACGTTGGCGGAGGATCGGCGGGATTGCGCAGTCCGAGATAAGTGACCCGGGCGCGGGTCGCCAACTGGCGCACGAAATGATAATCCCGCAGGCGGGCGCCGGTGTTCGGCGGCCAGCATTCGCGGGAAGAGAAGTAAAGAATACGCATGGGGCGGGCGCCGCAAAGGCTATTTTGGCATTCGTGAGCGATTGCTACCATAAGCCTCGTGATTTGGCCGCTGCTGTTCCTGCTGTTTCTGGCGGGGATTGTGTATGTCATCGCGGGATATCCATTGCTGCTGCGCTGGAACGCGGCGCGCTATGGGCTTCCAGTGGCGAAAAAACCGGGGCTCAGGACCATTTCGATCCTGATCGCGGTACATAACGGCGATAAGTTTCTGGCGGATAAGCTCGACTCGGTTGTGAATGTGGATTATCCGCGCGAACTGATGGAGACGTACGTTCTTTCGGATGGATCGACGGACCGGACGGCCGAGATCGCACGATCGTACGCAGACCGCGGAATTCAACTGATCGAGCTTGCGAGAGGCGGCAAGCCGGCCGCCCTGAATGTGGGGATCGCGCGGGCGAAGGGCGAGATTCTGATTCTCACCGATGTGCGGCAGGTGCTTGAGCG
>DASZVV010000288.1:0-13144 GCA_035546955.1 Bryobacteraceae bacterium | reverse complement strand
TTGCCGTCGCGGAAATTCGTTCCGCCCGCGCCACGAAGACGCGCCGAAGCGCGCCGCATTCAAGCCATCGATGAAGCCGCATCCGCGGTTGCTTCGCCGATGGCATCCGCTTCCTTTCTGCCCTCAGCCAGGCTGCCGGTTCGCGCCATCGCGGTGCCAACAGTTGATGGGCCGCCCGGTGACGTCACGATGGCAATCGCGGGGTTGAAGCCTTCGAATATGACGGTCCAGCTTCCGGCAGCTGCGAGCCCGGCGCAGTTCTCGGCGGGCGAAAAGGTGCGGCCGGAGGGCGCGGCATCGGAAGGGTCCGGGAAAGCCGCGGCGGTTGTTTCCGATCTCTATGCGCGTGGACCGAATGCGCCGGCGAAGCCCGATCTGCTCGCGATGAGCATTGCACCGCGATCGACGCAGGCGCTGATTGATGACATGGCGCGAAGGCGAGAACCCACGGCCAGCTTCAGCGCCTCGCCAGGCGCCGCGCGGGTGAACAACGCACCTGATCCGCGGTTCAACGGGCGCGAGGTTTACATGATGGCGATCCAGATGGCGAACCTCACGAGCGCATCGGGAAGCTGGCTGATGTGGTACGCGGAGCGGACGGCGCGCTCGGCTGCAACTGCGCCGATTGCGGCGCCGGTGCCGCACCGGAAAGTAGATCCGCGGTACGATCCGGCGCTGATTGCGGAGCATGTGCACGGGCGCGTGCAGCTCTATGGAGTTATTGGACGCGATGGTCATGTCTCAGGAATTGAAGTGCTGCGCGGTGACGACGTGCGCCTGGACCGGAGCGCGGAAGAGGCGCTGTCAAAATGGGAGTTCTACCCGGCAACGCGGAACGGCGAGCCGATCGAGGTAGATGTGGTGGTCGAGATCCCGTTCGCGATCGCGCCGCCTCCTCTCAAATGACCGTCACTCAAAGACAACACCTCATATTCGACGCCGACGATACGCTCTGGGAGAACAATATCTACTTCGAGCAGGCGTTCGACGAGTTCTGCGCCTATCTGAATCACTCCTCTCTCTCGCCGGATGAGATCCGCTCAGTGCTCGATGACATCGAAATCGTGAATAACAAGATTCACGGTTATGGCGCCCTCAACTTCGCGCGGAACTTAGCCGAGTGTCTGGTGCAACTGGCGGAACGGGCGATCGACGAGCATGACATTGCGCAGGTGAAGGCGTTGGCGCACCGGATTCTGGAGCAGGAGGTGGTGCTGATGCCCGGCGTGGCAGAGACTTTGCCGGTATTAGCGGAGAAGCACGAGCTCACGATCTTCACGAAGGGGCATCCGCAGGAGCAGAACCGGAAGATCGATCTTTCCGGGCTGCGGCCTTTGTTTGCGCATTGCGAGGTGGTACGGGAGAAGAATCGCGAGGCGTATTTGCAGCTGGCCGAGGTGCGGGGGTTCGACCATCGGCATACGTGGATGATCGGAAATAGTCCGAAGTCGGATATCAATCCGGCGGTGGCGGCGGGGTTAAGGGCGGTGTATGTGCCGCATGAACGCACCTGGACCCTGGAGCGCGAGGAGATTCGCGATCCGGAGGGTCGGGTCATTGTGGTGTCGGGGTTTAGTGAACTGGCGGGGCTTTTTTAAAGGCTATTTGGCCGCAAATAAACGCAGATGCACACAGATAAGAAAAAATCAGGTTGAGATTGAGACTCGGAAGAGATCGCGGGGTTCTCCCACCTTTTCGATTTTCCCTTTTGGAAAATATTTCCTGAGTTCGGGTTCGAGGGCTTGCCAGGTCTCGTTTGTGTTCGGGGCCAGGGCGCGGTCGTTGACGAAGACTTCGAGGTTGTTGCGGTCGAACTTCAGGCTGGTTTCTTTTTCGAGGCGGTCGCAGGCGGCTATGGCGGCGGCGTGGGCCTGGGCCAGCTTTTCCTGGAAGGTGCCTTCGTCCGAGGCTTTGCGGTTGTAGACGAGGCCGGGGCGGTTCTCGCGATTATCGAGGCTGTAGTTGGCTTCGAGGCCGATCAGCAGAACGCCGGGGCCAGCGGGGACGTGGTTGTACTCCGCCACGTCAATCAGGAGTTCGGGGCACGCGCTCTCTTTGATCCAGCGGTGGAATACGTTCACGACTTCGCCGGGAGCATCGCCGGACGCGAAGACTTTAACGTTGATGTGCTGTACGGTATCCGGATTCATCAGGCGGTCACCTTCGCGGGCGTGGCGGTCATACGGGTGTGGCAGCTATAGGAAGCTTCGATGAAGAGCTGCGCTTCTTCCACCAACTGGTGAGCGGTATCGGGCGTGCGCTTTACGTTCCTGTTTTCCCAGGCGTTGAAGAAGTCCTGAGCGAACTTGCCTTTCACGAATGGATCGAAGAAGAGTTCCGTGTCGAAAAAATGGATACGGAAATCTTCGACGACCCGCGCCGGATCTGAGGGCGCGACGCCGAGGCGGAATTTCACGAGCGCCTGGGCGGCGTGGATCATCGCATCCAGCGCCATGGTGGAAGCCTTGTCTATATCACCGGCATCGAGCTTCAACTGCGCTTCGAAAACCTCGCGTTCGCACGCGGTGAGCTCGAACTCGATGGGGTTGACGACTTCGCCGGCGCATTCGCCGACGCCGATATCGCCGATGGAGTATTCACGGGGATCACCCCAGTCGCTGTAGAAGGAAGGATCTTCGTCATGCGAGGGGATGGCCGTGAAGTTGTCGATCATCTTCTTGCATTCGGCTTTACCGATGCGCTTGATCCAGTCCTGGAATTTTTCCTTATCGAGGCGCTCAGCACGGTAGCGGGTAGTGATGAGCTCGACCGTTTCCGGAATGCGCTTTGACGGGACGGCGCCGATGGCGAGTCCGTAGGTGCCGGCGTTGTTCTGCCATTCGCCGCCGAGAAGCACCTGGAAGTGCGGGACGACGTGATTACCCTTCTTGCGGCTGACGCCGTAGAAACCAAGGTCAGAGATATGGTGCTGGCCGCAGGAGTTGAAGCAGCCGCTGATCTTGATGCGAAGGCCGCCGATGACTTCATCGAGCTCGGCGTTTTTCGCCGCGAGGCGTTCGCGGAGCTCGCCGGCGAGTCCGCGGGAGGCGGAGATGCCGAGCTTGCAGGTATCGGTGCCGGGGCAGGAAGCGACGTCGACAATGGTTTCGGCAACGGGCGTAGCGAGCTCGGCGGCGTTCAGCTCCTGATAGAGCGCGGGGAGATCAGCGTTGCTCACCCAACGGAGGACGAGGTTCTGTTCGACCGTGCTCCGGATGGTTTCTTTGACGTATTTGCGGGCGAGATCAGCGACCTTGCGGAGCTGGGTGGCGGTGATATCGCCGAGGGGCAGCGCGATGGTGACGGTGGAATAGCCTTCCTGGCGCTGCTGGTAGACGTTGATGCGGTTCCACTTCTCGAAACCTTCGGGACGCACCGGCTCGATCTGAAGAAGCGTGGGGGGCTTGAGGGCTTCTTCCCGATGGGCGTGCGCGTCTTTGAGGTAGCTGGTCCAGCGGGGATCGTATTTGAGACCGGCACGCTCTTCGAGGACGACTCGGCGGAATTCCTCAATGCCGAGCTTGCTGACGACGAACTTCAGACGCGCGGTGTTGCGGTTTTTCTTTTCGCCGAGGCGGGCGAAGACGAGTCCGATGGCCTGGCAGAGGGGAAGAATTTCTTCTTCGGGAACGAAGTCATCGAAGAGGCGCGCCTGCTGGGGAACGGGACCGAGTCCGCCGCCGACCCAGAGCTGGAAGCCGCGGCGGATCTGGCCGTTTTCCTCGCGGGTGACGGCGATGGCGCCGAAATCGTGCAGGCGAACGAGTCCGCAGGCTTCGTGGGCGCAGCCGGAAAAAGCGATCTTGAATTTGCGGCCGAACGCCTGGGCATCGGGATGGCCGAGCATGAAGTACGCGATGGCTTTCGCGTACGGCGTAACGTCAAAAGTCTGGGTGCGGCAGACGCCGGCGATGGGGCAGCAGGTGACGTTGCGGACGGAGTTGCCGCAGGCTTCGCGCGTGGTGATGCCGACGGAGCCGAGGCGGCGCATGATGGACGGAGCGTCTTCGATGTGGATGAAGTGGAGCTGGACGTCCTGACGGGTGGTGATGTGGGCAATGCCGTCGGAATATTCTTCGCAGAGATCGGCCAGCATTTCGAGCTGGGTCGCGTTGAGGCCGCCGTAGGGGATTTTGATGCGCTGCATGCCCGGGGCGTCCCACATGGTGCTGGGGCCTTTGGTGGGGACGTCGGGATAAGGGAGAGTGCGGGTGGTTTCGCCGTCTGAGCGCTGACCGTTGTCATAACGCTGGCCATAGGAGCCGCGGCGGAGGCGGGTTTCGGCGAAGATGCGGTCTTCAATTTTGCCGTGCTTGCGCAGGGCGATTTCGTTTTCGTAGACATCGAGCTCGGTCGCCAGAGGTTCGGCGATCTTGCCGGCGAGCTTGGATTTCCACAGTGCGTTGCTGGCTCTCATCTAAACACCCTTAAGTATATCGGATTGGGGATATTTCAGTATAACGTGCGGACTGTTTCCTTTATTATGCGGCATCTTTGCCTTCGGGCCATGAGAGAACTTCGGCGGGACGGGAGGAGCCGGCGGCGGCGAACTGAACGCGGGGAGGGGTGGCGCGCAGGGTGGCGTGGGCGACATCCAGGGAACTGGCTCGGTGGGCGGCGGCGCGGATCTGGTCAGTCGAAAAAACGAACCCATTTGTCGCCGGAGCGGTGGTGGTCGAGAACGGTAAGCCGTTGATATCACTGGCGCGGGCGAGGAGGACTTCTTCGGCGCGGGCTTCGGCTTCGTGGCAGTGGCGGTCGGCCTGGAGGGTGCGGAGGGTGGTCAGATTCTTGTGGAGTCCACGGGTGAGTCGCTGTTCGTAGAGGCTGAGGCGGTTGAGGTGGGCGGAATCGTGGAGGAAGGTGGCGGCGTCGGCGATGGCGGGGTCGATGCGGGGGTCTGTGGAAAACGGGCGCGCAGCGGTACCGGGATTTTCGGCGCCGAGGGCGAAGAGGTTCGATTCGACGGCGCGGAGGTGGTTGAGACGCCAGGTGTCCCAGGCGATGGAGTGGGCGAGGGAGAGTTCGAGGGTCGTTTTGGGGGCGAGGTCATTCACGAACGCCGCTTTGAATTTTTCGAAGTGGGGGCGATCTTCGTCGGAGAGGATGACGATCTGGCCGGTGAAACCGTCGCGGTGGGCGTTGAGGCGGGAGATGGATTTGCCTTTTTCGGTTTTGGGGCCGGTGGATTTTTGGGCGTTGCGGCGGTTGGCGTCGATTTGTTTTTGGGTGGGCATGGTTGGGTGTGGGGCTCCTTGTTGGGGTAGTGATAGCACAGGGGTGGAGTCAGGGTCGTGTCTCTGCGCGGCCGAAGCGGACATAAGGGCTTTGAAATGAGAGTGAAAAATTATTGAAGATTTTTGGAATGAGGAGTCCCGCTGATGGATAATCCAGGGAAAAGTGGTATTTTTACGAATCAAAATCATCCCGGCGCTCTTCGTGCTGCTTTTTCCTGCATTCGTGCGGGCCGCAGATGAGGTCCCACCCGTATTGACAGTTTGCGAAGCATTAAGCGACATGCAGAAATACGAGGGCAAGTCGGTGATTATTGTCGGACGTTCGGTCTCCACCGATGAAGGCTGGTGGCTTGATGAGGAGTGTGGCCTAAGAGTTGTGAACGGCGGACACGTATTCGGACCCTCGATCTCAGTCGGCTACGTGGGGTCTCAGTTTTCGCCGCCACCAGCGACGCCCGCCAGGTTTCGGTGGGATATGCGGCTTCTGGAGCAGAAGCTGGCGCAGGTCAGGCGAAGTACCAAGCTTCCGAATCGCGAGCATGATCGCTGGTTGGCCGTGTTCGGTCGACTTGAAATGCATCTTCCGCGGGAGTTGCGTCCTGGTGTTTACGACGAATGGGTTCGGACATTTATCGGCCGCACCGGCGCAGTTGATCGCACCGCGGAACGGATACCGGCAGCTCCGTTGAGGCGGACCTCACGGTTTCGCACGTAAAACCTGGGCAATACAAAGCCTTTCTATAAGTGAAATGTGAGCACGAGTTGTGCGTGATTTCGCGAGACCAATGGTGAGCTTACGGTTATAATTCGTATTCGCTGAGCACAAACTGGAGATGGCGACGCCAACGCAGAGACGCTCACCCGGCCCCGGCAAGCTGACCCGCCGGATGGAATTGATTGAGGAAGCCCGCGAGACCTGGGTCGACCGCCTAATCGACACATCGCGACGCAACAATCTCTTATTCTTCCGCGCCCTGGTCGGAGGCACGATAGAAATCCCGAAAGATAACGGGGACCTGATAAAGCTGCTGCAGGGAACGCCCGTCAACGCGACGTCGCTTCTGCCCGACACTCAGGATCGACCGGCACGAATTCTCAGTATTGCGCGAAAAGCCCGTGAAAACCGCGAGGAAAAAGGATTGCAGACCCTGTACCTTGCTTTCGGTTTTGCAGAGTGGAAAGCGGAAGACGGAGGGAGAGATTATCGGGCTCCTGTTTTTCTGGTTCCGATTGAGCTCAAGCAACGCGGCAGTGAATATAGCCGAGTCGAAGTCAGCCTCGAGGGTGATCCGCAAGTTAATCCTGTTCTGATCCATATTCTTTACCAGCGGTTCGGGATTCATTTCATCGAAGAGGAACTGCTTCCTGCGACCGACCATGAAGACCGTAACGAGGCACGTGACACACGTCTCGCACTCTACCAGCAAAAACTTGTGTTCCTGCAATCGCGCGTCCATGGGGTACCAGAGTTTCGCACCGATTGTGCCGCAGTAATCGGGAACTTTGCCTTTGCCAAGATGGCGATGGTGAACGACCTTCGGGATTCGGCTTCGATGTTATCGGCGAATGACCTCATTGCGGCTATTGCCGGCGACGAGGATGCCCGCAGCACGATGGCATCACGGCAGACCGATATCGATCCTCGATCGATCGATTCACGAAGTCCCGATGATGAGTTTTGTGTCGTCGATGCAGATTCAAGCCAGCAATGTGCCATCGATTGTATCACTTGTGGTCAGAGTGCTGTTGTCCATGGGCCGCCCGGAACAGGCAAGAGCCAGACGATTACGAACCTGATCGCCACTCTGATCGCTAAAGGGAAAACGGTGCTCTTCGTGGCCGAGAAGAGGGCTGCTCTTGAAGTGGTCCAGCACCGACTCAATGCATGTCATCTTGGACATCTCGCCATCGACATGCACGGTGCGGAACTCAGTTCCAGGAAAGTCATGGAGCAAGTGGCCGAAACGCTAAGCAGGGTCCGCCACACCATGGCCCCGGATTGCGTCTCGCTCCATCGAAAATTCAGTGACCGAAGATCGCGCCTGAATCTGCACGATGGCAGGATGCATGCGATGTCCAGCCGAACCGGCATGAGCCTTTTCGAAATGCAAGGCAAGCTCCTGCTGATGCCTCCAGGTTCGAAATCGGAAGTACGTTGGCGCGGCACGGAACTCGAAAAGCTGACCCCAACTGCACAGCACGAAGTTCACGATGCGCTGCAGGAAATGACTGCGTTCGCCAGTCTAGTGACGCGGGAAGACCCCTCCCCGTGGACTGGAATTGCGTTCGATAGCGGAGCCGAGGTCCAGAAAGCTATTGACACGGCACGACGTCTGGCGTTTGAGATTCTCCCAGTCACGCGCGCGAGCCTTTCAGATGTCTGCTTAAAGATCGGATTCGAAGACCCGCAAAGCCTCGCGCTCTTTGAGGAACTGGTTGGTTTTCTTTGGAAGGTAAATGGGCGGCTGGACGTGTATACGCATGACGCCTACAGCATCGACCTTTCGCCCATTCTTTCAGAACTCGAGCGCGGGACTTCCGCGCTCCGGGCGCTATGGCTGTCCCTCACATCAGCGAGCTACAGAACTGCCTTTCGAAAGGCCGTTGGCCTGAGAAAGGGCGTCAAGGCGTCACGTCCAACAACTGTGTGCGAAGTGCGGGAGATCATCAAAGAGGCTGCTCGCTGGCGTGAGTCAGCGCGAGGCAAAACGACGCCGACGAAGACCGACAGTATCGAGCGCATCAAACAACAACTGCAGGAGACGCGCGGGCTGGTTACCTACCTGCAAAGCATTACGGGCAAAGGATGGGAAGATCTAACCATCGATGATCTACATATCAAGATTGAGCTCTTAGCTCAGGACCCATCGACGCCCTATCGATTGCTGAAGCTAACGGAACTTGAAAGCACGGTTTCAGCATTAGGCGCCGGGCGTCTATTGACCGAAATTCGGAATCAGCGCCCCGCGCCTGCATCGTGGCCCGAACGTTTCAATTATGCATGGATGCACTCTGCTATCGATGAAATGGCGATCCGGGATCCGGAGGTGAGAGGGTTCGCTGGCAGCACGCATAATGGCTACGTTGAGGAATTCAAGAAGCTTGATTCGGACCGCCTCAAAATCGCAATTGACAGGGTCCAGCGTGCGCACGCCGCGCGAGCGGTTCAGGCAATGAACGAGCGTCCCTCTGAGGAGGCTCTCATTAGAGCTGAAGCAGCAAAAAGCAGACGTCACAAGCCACTGCGCCTGATTTTTCGCGAGGCGTGGCGCGCACTGACAGCGGTCTGCCCCTGCTGGATGGCAAGTCCTCTTTCCGTTAGCCAGCTTATCGACAGAGGATCTCAATTCGACTATGTCATTTTTGATGAAGCGTCCCAAATCCTCCCCGAGGATGCTGCTCCCGCTCTCATGCGAGGAAGGCAGATTGTAGTCGCAGGAGATAACCAACAGCTTCCGCCGACAAGTTTCTTCGCGTCTGGACTTGAGGAGGGAGAGGAGGAGTCCAGCGGAGCTGACGGATTCGAAAGCCTGCTTGACATGATGCTGCCCTTTGCCAAGTCATTTCACCTGAACTGGCACTATCGCAGCCGTGATGAAGCGTTGATCGCTTTTTCCAATCATCACATCTATAAAGATCGGCTCGTGACTTTTCCCGGCCCCGGCGGCCGACCCGCGATTGCCCACGAGCTGGTAGATCATATCCCAAGCGCTGACGGGCAGGAAGAGAGCTGCTCACAGGAGGTGAAACGTGTCGTCGAACTTGTAATCGAGCACGCCCGAAAGCGGCCGGATCGCTCGTTGGGAGTGATCGCTATGGGAATAAAGCACGCGATGCGGTTGCAAGGTGCTCTTGATCAGGAATTGAAGCATCATCCGGAGCTTAATGATTTCTTTGATCCTGAGCACAAAGAGCGGTTTTTTGTAAAGAATCTCGAGCGCGTGCAGGGTGACGAAAGAGACAGCATCATTCTCAGCGTCGGCTACGGAAAGAATCGCGCCGGAGATCTGCCTCTACGCTTCGGGCCAATTCTTGCTGCAGGCGGCAGAAGACGATTGAATGTTGCGATCACCCGTGCCCGCGAGACGATGACTGTTGTCTCGTCGTTCTCGCATGGAGACATCGATGCTACGAAAGTGCGAGAAGGAACGGGCCTGGAATTCCTTCGAAATTTTCTTCAGTATGCCGCAAGTGATGGGAAGCTGATCACCCTCAACGAAATCAGTGGCGAGACAATGAACGAGTTCGAGACGGACGTTTGCGTCGCACTTGAGGCACGGGGCATGAAGCTGGTTCCGCAGGTAGGTTGTTCGTCATTTCGAATTGACTTCGGCGTCTGCCATCCCGATGAACCTGGCCGTTTTGTGATGGCGATTGAATGCGATGGCGCTACTTACCATTCCAGCGCGACCGCTCGCGACCGTGACCGGCTTCGTCAGCAGATGCTTGAGAATTTAGGATGGACTTTTCATCGCATTTGGTCAACCGACTGGTTCCTTCGCCGTAACGAGGAGATCGAGCGAACATGGAAAGCATATCGGCTGGCCCTCCAAAAGCCGGTAACGGCCCGCACCAGCCCAACCACGGAGCCCCCTGGTGAGAAGAAAATCATCGAGAAGAATCTTTCGCTGGAACAACATCGTGGCAAGCGCCAAACTCCTCCGATACGGAAGCGTGGCAACATTGCGGAGTATAGTCACGAGGAACTCAGTATGTTGTATGCCTGGGTGGTGTCAGATGGCGCCCTGCGAACTCACGATGAGATCGCAGATGAGATGTTCGAGGCGTTGCCTTTCAGTCGTCGTGGCGCCAGGATCGATGCGGCGCTTCGCCAGACCATCGCGATTTGTGAACAACGCCGCGATAGCGGGAAGTAAATCGTTCAGAGAGTGATCGCTTCGGAGCGGATCGTGTCTTCAAGGAAGCGATGAAGACTCCATATTCGAAGACATGGACGGGCCGGCCGAGAGCCTCTTCGAGATCGGCGAACAGGCCACCGGGGAAGAACGGCGTCGTCTTCGCGCCCGCTTCAATCAGGAGATCCAGATCGCTGCCGGGACCTGCCTCGCCGCGGGCAAAGGAGCCAAACACCTTAATGCTCGTGACGCCGTGACGACTCGCTATCGCGAGGATGCGTTCGCGATCGAGGGATTGCAGTTGCGGCAGCATTCTACAGACATGGTAACGCTGATCATCCCTGTCGCCCCGGCTTCCGAAGCTGGATTTCATCCATCAGGTGCTGTCGCTCGAAGCGAGAGCGGGTTATGTGCCGGGTGGGGCGGAGGAGCCGGCCGATTCGCGATGACAAGCTTCCGCCGGGGTTTTATCCGCTGATCCGGTTCGGGAATCATATGGCGCTGCCGACGAGCGTAAACGATTCCGGGAATCTGTTGTTTCTCCTGGATTCAGGAGGTTCGTGGAGCGTGATTGATGCCGATTCGACGGAGAAATATACGCCTGAGCGGGCGGCGGCGGGCGTGGATCTGAAAGGCGTGCAGGGGACGGTGACCGGCCTCGACAAGGCGCGATTTGTGACGCTGACGTTCGCGGGGATGCGGCAGAAGAATGCCGCGATGCTGACGATGGACATGGAAAGTCTCAGCGACGATTTCGGGGCACAGTTCGGGGGGATTCTCGGGATGCCGATATTGAATCAGCTGGCGATGACGATTGATTACCGGGCGGGCATTGTGCGGTTCGAGCACAAGTAGAAGCCCGGCGAGCGGTTGCGGCGCTCGCCGGGTGATTGCGCAGTGGTTAGTTTTTCGTGACCGAGAAGTTGGTCACTTCGACATCGGTGTTGTGGGCGAAGCGGAGGCCGTAGGCGCCGTCGGTGGACTTGAGTTTGCCGTCGCCGACAATGGCGCTCTTGTCATATCTGGCAACGACCGTACCGTTGATGGAACATTCCACTTTATCGCCTTTCACGGAGAGGGCGACGTCCTGCGAGACCGGCTGGCCGGGGCCTTCTGCTTTGTGGACGGCAGCGTTGGCTTCACCGCGTCCATTCATGTTGAACACGGCGGGGCCGAAGCCGCGCACGATGAAGTTGCCATTGCCGTAGGCGGCGCAATAGAACTGACTTTGGTTTTCGGTGCCCATATCGTTACCGGCGATGAAGACGCCGTAGGGATGCGGGTGCGTGTTCAGGTTCATGTACTTCGGTTCGGTGAATGAGGCTTTGACGGTGAAATCGCCCGTGGCTTTGTCGTCCGTTTTCCAGAAGGTGCTGGCGGGGCCGGTGGTCACGTGGATCTTTCCGCCGCTTTCTTCGAACTTCGCGTCGTTGATGGTCATGCCGGCTTTGGCCTCGTTGGCGTCCACTTTGCCCGACCAGCCAGCGGCTTTGACGCCGCCATCGGTGACGGCGCGGGAACCATCGGCAGTGGGGCTGCCGGGACCGCCGATGAAGGGGCCGCGGCCACGTCCACGGCCGCCGCCGGGGCCGCCAGAGCCACCAGCGGGGGCCTGCGCGAAGACGCCCGCGGAGGTTGCAATCAGAAGCGCGGCGCAGGCCGCGGTGGAAACAGTGATGAGACGACGCATGGAATTCCTTTCGTACTTTCGAGAGAGAAGTATCGTTGCTTACTGTAGCCTAAACGGCCTACGGGGATGTAAGGAGCCAGTCAGGAATTCAGAAGGCGGATGCCGACGGACCAGGAGAGGTCGGGCTGGGACTCGCAGTAGCGGACTTCGCCGTGGAGGGTTTGGCCAGTGAGGTCGATGGTGACGGGGGTGGAGACGGGCCAGGGGACGTCGGTGTGGAGCTGGAGGCCGCTGCCGGACATTTCCTTCACGCGGGCCATGACGCGCTCTTCGCAGACTTTGAGATGGGCGTGGACGATGGCGGGCGTGCATTCGTGGCGGGGTTCGCGGCGGCGTTCTTCCCTCAGGGTGGGGCGCCTGGACGATTTCGTGAACATGGTCCGTTGTGCTTATCGGGCAGCGGGCGTGAATTTCTACCGATATTTTGCGCGCTGGGTCCGCCAGAAGGCGAGCAATGCCACGAGGATCATGCCGGGGAAGATGCAGTTGGCCGGCGCGTGCATCGGGAAGATCCAGATGAGGGCGGCGGAGGCCATGGTTGCGGAGAGGAGGAAGAGGCCGAGCTGCGTGGTACGGGGGACGAGGATGGCGCCCGGAACCGGTGGGAGCTATCGGACGGGGATATCGAGAAAGACGAGCCAGTACTGGAGGGATTGGAGGGCGAAGCCAGCGAGGATAAGAATCACGCCGGCCACGCCCATGCGCCGGGCGGGGACGTTGTTGGCAATCCATTCGACGACGGGAGTGGCGGGTCCGGTGAGGGCGGTGACGAGTCCGATGGCGAGACCTGCGCGGAGGCCGATGAAGAGGGCGTCGGGACGGTGCCCGGAGATGAGGCTGGTGAGATAGGCGGCTATGGCGTAGCCGACGGTGCGATTGGCGGCGGCAAGGAGCATGAAGCGATTGAAGTGGAGGCGCGTGTCGGTCTCGTAGAATACCGCGGGACGTATTCCGATGCGGTAGGCGGCGGACTGCGCGATTGTACTGACGGCTCCGAAGATGAGGCCGAAGCGGGGTCCGAACAGATATGCGGTGCCGATGGCGAAGCTGGCGCCGCGGAGGGCGCTCATTCCGGTATCGCGCCAGAAGCTGCGTTCGCGGCAACCCTGCGAGGCCCACGAATATTCCCAGCCGAGGGTGACGCCGTGGGCGATGCCGGTGACGAGTCCGAAGACGGGACCGAGGGCGAGGCCGAAGCCGACTCCGAAGAGAACGCCATAGGTGACGGCGCGGGTGAGGGTGCGGAGCGGGCCGTGTTCGCCGCCGAGGAGATCGTAGGCGAGATACATGGCGCCGAGGACGTCGAGCGAGCTGCCGACGATGCTGATCAGGGCGACGGTGTGGTGATCCAGCATTAGCTG
>DASZVV010000287.1:0-6502 GCA_035546955.1 Bryobacteraceae bacterium | reverse complement strand
GATGAGGAGAGGTTTCATTGGGGTCGTGCGGGGGGCCGCTGGGGCGGCGGACAGCAATCCGGCGCGCACGGGGTGACGCCGCTTTGCATGGCGGACTGGACCATTTCGCGGATGGCGCGGATAAAATCCGGATGCGTCCCGACCGTGCCGGAGCGCAGGAATTCGATGCCGTGCTCGCGGGCGATGGCGGCGGCTTCGTGATCGAGATCGAAGAGAACTTCCATGTGGTCGGAAAGGAATCCAATAGGATTGACGATCAGGCGCTTTGAATCGGTGCGGCGAATGTAATCGCCGATGTCCGGTTCGAGCCAGGGCTGGGTGGGCGGGCCGCTGCGGCTTTGATAGACGAGGGTGGGAGAGCCGGGGGCGGCGGCGATTTCGTGGATCTTCGCGGCCGCGGCCTGGAGCTGCTCTACGTAGGGGCTCGACCGGGCCATGGCGAGCGGGACGCTGTGAGCGGTGTAAACGACTGCGGCCCCGGGGAGTTGTTCGAGCGCGGCTCGGAGTCGCGCGGCGGCGGCGGAGAGAAAGCCGGGGTGGGTGGCGAAGGGCGGGAGTTTGTCGATTGCGGGTGAGCCCGGGACGGCGCCGCGAGCGCGATCGATATCTTCGCGATACTGGCGGCAACCCGAGTACGAGCCGTAGGCCGAAGTGGCGAGCGCGAGGGCGCGGCGGACTCCATCGGCGCGCATTTGCGAGACAGTATCGGTGAGAAACGGATGCCAGTTGCGATTGCCCCAGTAGACGGGGAGATTGAGACCGGCGGACTGGAATTCGGACTGGAGAGCAGAGATCAGATCGCGGCACTGGGCGTTGATCGGGCTCACGCCGTCGAAGTGGTAGTAGTGCCCGGCGACTTCCAGCATGCGCTCGCGCGGGACATTGCGGCCGCGCAGTACGTTTTCGAGGAAGGGAATGACGTCTTCGCGCTTTTCCGGACCGCCGAAGGAAACGAGGAGAAACGCGTCGTAGACAGAAGGCATGCGTCAGACGTTTTCGAACTGGGCGTCGTCGAGAGCGCGCTCAAGGAGCTGGGCAATGCGGGACGACTTGTCCTCGATTGTGCGGAGCTGGGCTTCGGTGGAGCGAAGCTTATCGGCGAGGTGGAGGCAGGCGAGGACGGCGACGCGGGTGGAGTCGCCGGTACCGGCGCGGCTGGCGATGGTGGCCATCAACTCGTCAATCTGCTGCGCTACCGTCTCGACTTCGGCGGGGTCGCCATCGGCGAGCAGCGTGTAAGACTGATTGAAGATGTGAACGCGGACAGGCTGCTTGGGCATCCCAGGCTCTAACCCATTCTACGCTTGTTCCCGCGGCGCAAAGCCGCCGGTTTACGCCGCGCCCAACTGGTCAATGTGGCCGAGCAGTTTTTCGAGACGCGTGCGCACCTGCTGCCGTTCGTCGCGCAGAGAGGCGACTTCAGCAGACAGGCGGACGTTTTCGTTTTTGGCCTCTTCGAGGTCAACGCGGAGCGCATCCGTCACCTTGGTGGCGTCGGCCTTTTCCATGGCGGCCAGCTCGCGGTCATCCGCGGCTGACTTCTGGATTGCGTCATTCTCTTCGCGCAGACGGTGGACGAGCGCGACGGCCTTCTGGATGCGCTCCTCCAGGTGATCGAGGGGATCGATTTCCTTCAGTGTGGTGGTAGCCATCTTCTGGTGTTTCTGTTTTGGTTGTGTTTACTTTTGGGCAGCGGACGCGAGCGCGGCTTTCGCCTGGTCCATGAGCAGGTTGAACTGCGAGGCATCGGCCGTGGCTGTTTCCGCGAGAACTTTACGATCAAGATTGATGCCGGCGAGCTTGAGGCCGTGCATCAGAGTGCTGTAGGTGAGGCCGGCCTCACGGGCGGCGGCGCTGATGCGGACGATCCAGAGCGAACGGTATTCCCGCTTCTTCTGTTTACGGCCGATGTAGGCGAACTTGAGGGCGCGCTCTCCCGCTTCCTGTGCAGAACGGTGGAGTTTGCTCTTGGTGAGGAAGTATCCCTTGGCGAGGGCGAGCGTCTTTTTGCGGTTGTCAGTCCGCTTGGTACCACGTTTAACTCTTGGCACGTTTCATCTCCTGTTGGTGTTTCTAATATGCGGCTGGCGGGCACGTGCGGTGGCACCGTTCGCTCGCTGATCCTCTGAGGCTTTGGCTGAAGGCCTGGGCCGATTAGTAGGGGATCATTCGCTGCAGTTTCGCCTGATCGGATTCATCCGCGACCACCGAATTATGCAGCTTGTTCTTGCGTTTGCGTGACTTGGACGTGAGGATGTGCCGGGCGAATGCGTGCTGGCGGACAACCTTACCCGTCCCGGTTTTTTTGAACCGTTTGGACGCACCTTTGTGTGTCTTTAGCTTGGGCATGGCTTTACTATTCCGGGAAGTTTTAAGTTTAGCACAGGATCAGAGATGAGGAGATTCCAGCATACAGGTGCTCAGGTTCGCCGGTCCGAAATGACGGTCGATTGTAAGGTTCACGGTACCGGCGGAACGCGGACGGTCGCTGCGAGCGCTTCGCTATTGGTTGTGATTCGGTCCGTTTTGAGGTCGAGGAGGAGAGTGCAGCCGCGGACGGGGTCAAGCGGTTCTCCGGCGAATACGGCGGTTGCCGTGGCGAGGAGTGACAACGCTTGACGTCGAAGCATACATCGATAGTATGCCGCGTGCCGCAAAATCCGTGTAGACTTATTGCGATGAAATCTCGAGCGATTGCCGTTCTCTGGATATTGCCGTTCCTGTGCCGGGCGGAGGATGTCCATCCTGTTACGCACCGGCGGATTGCGCAGGTGATGGGGGTTGGCGGGGCGGACTGGCTGGTGCGGCCGGAGCGGGAGGCGGAGGAGCATCCGGATGAGGCGCTGGATCTGCTGAAAATTCCGAAGGGCGCTGCGGTGGCGGATATCGGGGCGGGAGTTGGGTACTTCACGTGGCGGCTGGCGGAGCGGGTAGGGACTTCGGGCGTGGTGTACGGCGAAGATATTCAGCCGCAGATGCTGGAACTGCTCAATAAAAATATGCGCGAACGGAAAATCACGAATGTTCGGGCGGTGCTGGGGACGGTTGAGGATCCGAAACTGCCGAAGGATTCGCTCGATCTGGTGCTGCTGGTGGATGTTTATCACGAATTCTCCGAGCCGGAGAAGATGCTGGACCGCATTCGGGAGTCGCTGAAGCCGGGTGGCCGGCTGGTGCTGCTGGAGTACCGGGCGGAGGATCCGGCGGTGCCAATCCGGCCGGAGCACAAGATGACCGTGAAGCAGGTGCGGGACGAGGTAGAACCCGAGGGATTCCGGTTCGATCAGACGATCGAGAAGCTGCCAGAGCAGCACATTATTGTTTTTCGCCGTTGAGCGAGCCGCCGCTGACGCGGGCATCATCTCCGGTGATCAGGCGCGCGCCGCGATTGAATGTGAAGTAGGAGACTGCCCACTGGATCGCGATGAGGATGCGGCTTTCGAATTCCACGATGTAAAGAAGGTGGATGAATAGCCAGAGCAGCCAGGCGACATAGCCGCTGAAGTGGAGCTTGCCGATCACGGCCACGGCGTGATTACGCCCGATGGTGGCGAGGCTGCCTTTGTCGAGATAGTGGAAGGGTTTTGGTGTTTCGCCGCGCAGGCGTGCACCGATGAGGCGCGCGGCGTAACGGCCCTGCTGCATCGCGGCAGGCGCGACGCCTGGGACCTGCTCGCCGTTTTGTTGCTCGATGCGGGCAAGGTCGCCGATGACGAGGATTTCGGGGTGTTTGGGGAGGGAGAGGTCGGGCGCGACTTCGACGCGGCCGGCGTTGTCGATGGTGACGCCGGTGGCATCGCCGAGGAGTTTGCCCAATGGAGACGCCTGGACGCCGGCGGCCCAGAGAACGGTTTTAGCTTCGATGCGGACTTCGCCTTCGGCTGTTTTCATGGTGACGCCGTTCGCGTCGATGGCCGTGACGCGGGCGTTCACGCGCGAACGGACGCCGAGATCGATGAGGGATTGTTCGGCGCGCGCCGACAAGTCTTTCGGGTAAGTGGGGAGGAGCCGGTCGTTGCCCTCGATCAGGAAGATGCGGGATTCGGCGGGGTTGATGCTGCGGAAATCGGCGCGGAGAGTGTCGCGCGAGATTTCGCCGAGCGCGCCGGCGAGTTCGACGCCGGTTGGGCCGCCACCGACTACGACGAAAGTGAGGAGCGCAGCGCGATCTTCGGGCCTGGTCGATTGCTCGGCGCGCTCGAAAGCGAGGAGAATGCGGGTGCGCATCTCGGTTGCGTCTTCCACGGTTTTGAGGCCAGGGGCGAGGCGAGCCCATTCGGGATGGCCAAAGTAATGGTGGGTTGCGCCGGCGGCGACGATGAGGGTGTCGTAGGGGTAGCGATAGCCATCGGCGAGAGACACCTGGCGGGCGGCGACGTCGATGCCGGTTACCTCACCGAGGAGGACGCGGGTGTTCTTCTGGCGATGGAGGACGACGCGCAGCGGGGCGCAGATTTCGCCGGGGGAAAGGCCGCCGGTCGCGACCTGATAGAGAAGCGGCTGGAACACGTGAAAATTGCGCCGGTCGATGAGTGTGATCTCGACCTGTTCCCGCGCAAGCGACCGGGCTGCGTAGAGGCCCGCGAATCCACCTCCCACGATTACGACGCGATGGGCCATACATCCATGGTATCGGCCTCTTCCGCGAGGTAATACAATGCGAATGACGCTTCTATGAAGTGGATCACATTATTTTTCATCACGGCATTTCTCACAATCATGACCGTATCCGCAGCAGACGCGACTCTTGTGCAGCTTCAGCAGATGGTGGCGAAATTCGCGCCAGTAGATATACAAGCCGATACCAGCAAGCTTTCGCCGGGAGATTTGAAAGCTCTGGCGAAGCTGATTGAGGCATCGCGAATTGTGGACGATATTTTTCTGGGACAGATGTGGTCCGGGAATCACGCGATGTACGCGAGGTTGAAGAAGGATGACTCGCCGCTGGGGAAAGCGCGGCTGCAGGCATTCTGGCTGTATAAGGGGCCGTTCTCGGATCTGGACGATCACAAGTCATTTCTGCCGGGCGCGCCGCCGCGGAAACCGCTGGGTGCGGCATTTTATCCGGACGATTTCAATCAGAAGCAGTTCGAGACTTGGGTGGCGACGCTTTCACCGGCGGAGAAGGCTCAGGCGGAGGGGTTCTTCACGATCATTGAGCGCGGTCCGGGAAACACGCTGCGGATTGTGAAGTATTCGGACGCGTACAGGAAGGATCTGGAGGAATGCGCGAGGCTGTTCCGCGAGGCAGCGACGCTGACGGGGAATCTGACTCTGAAGACATTTTTGCAATCCCGGGCGCAGGCGTTTCTTTCGAATGACTACTATGCGAGCGATATCGCGTGGATGGATCTGGATGCGCCGATCGATATCACGTTCGGGCCGTATGAAACGTACAACGATGAGTTATTCGGTTATAAGGCTGCTTTTGAGTCGTATGTGAATATCCGTGACGACGCGGAGACGGCGAAGGTGAAGTTCTTCGGGGATCACATGCAGGAGGTGGAGAATAACCTGCCGATCGATGCGAAGTACCGGAATCCGAAGCTGGGGGCACTGTCGCCGATTCGCGTGGTGAATGAGGTGATTGCCTCGGGAGACGGGGATCACGGGGTGAAGACGGCTGCGTATAACCTGCCGAATGACGAGCGCGTGGTGCATGAGAAGGGCAGCAAGAAAGTGATGCTGCGCAACGTGCAGGAGGCGAAGTTCGAGGCGACACTGAAGCCGATTGCGAAGCTGGCGCTCTCGCCGGCGGAGCAGCCGCTGCTCGATTTCAATTCGTTTTTCACGCATATTCTGGCGCATGAGATGAGCCACGGGATCGGGCCGCATCAGATTACGGTGAACGGGAAGCAGACGACGCCACGCCAGGAACTGAAGGACCTCTACAGTGCCATCGAAGAGGCGAAGGCGGACGTGCTGGGGCTGTACATGCTGCAGTACATGATCGATCGGCATTACATCCAGCAGGATGAGAAGAAGCTGTACACGACGTTCCTGGCCTCGTCATTCCGGACGCTGCGGTTCGGGCTCCTGGAGGCCCATGGGAAGGGGATGGCGGTGCAGTTCAATTACCTGACCGATAAGGGTGCGTTTGTGAATCGAGGCGGAACATGGGAGGTGGATCAGACGAAGATCAAGGGCGCGGTACGGGATCTGGCGCATGATCTTCTGATGATTGAGGCGACGGGAGATTACAACGGGGCGAAGGCGCTGTTCGCGCGGCTGGCGGTGATGCGTCCGGATGTGGCGGCGACGGTGAAAAAGATGGACAGCCTGCCGGTGGATATCCGGACAAACTTCGTGACGGCCGATGCGATTGCGCCGGTAAAGGCCGGAGCGCCGCGTTGAAAATCGTTTTGGGGATTACCGGCGCGACCGGCTCGATTATCGGCGTTCGTCTGCTGGAGGCGATGCGCGATGCGGGGGTGGAAACGCATCTCATCCTGAGCAAGTGGGGCGCGCGCACGATGGTGCATGAGACGGGGCGGCCGGTGGA
>DASZVV010000286.1:0-9311 GCA_035546955.1 Bryobacteraceae bacterium | reverse complement strand
TGTGTTCACGCTGTTTGCGAAGGGGGCGCCGCCGGCGCAACTGACGCCGGCGATTGCGGGGCTGAACCGGCTGGCCGCGACGGGGCAGCGGCCGATGCAGGATCTGTACAACCAGGTGGTGGAGCGCGATCTGCCGCGCGGCTCGCTGCCGGTGGGATCTCGCACGCGAATCGCTATGCTGGCGCAGTTGGCGGATCTTGCGGCGGCATACGCATCGGCTCATCCGGCGGGAGTTCCGGAAGAGGAGCGCGCGCGGTGTGCGGCGATTGCGCTTCGGTGCCGGGAGCAGGCGGCTGGGAGCGGGGCTCCAGCCGCGGAGGGGCAGGCGAATCCGTCTTTGTTGGATCGTATGGAGATTGTGCTGCACGCGCTGCTTTCGATGCCGGACGGGGATGCGGCGGAGAGAGAAGATCTGGCGGCGCTGCCGGCGAGCAAAGTGCCCTTCCTGATTCCAGGCGCGCTGACGAGCAAAGATACGGTGGCGTTCGCGCTGAAGCTGACGCTATGTGTGATGGTCTGTTACATCTTCTATTTCGCGGTGGCGTGGCCCGGGATTTCGACTTCGGTCACGACGGTGTTCATTGTGGCGATCGGGAGCAGCGGTGCGATCAAGCAGAAGCTGGCGAATCGATTTGTGGGATCGGCGATTGGCGGGGCGATGGCGATTGCGGCGACAGTATTTTTGTTCCCGCGAATGGATACGATTTTCTCGCTGACGATTCTGATTGGCGCGGTCGCATTTATTGCGGCGTGGTGGGCGGCGGGACGGCAGTTCGGGTATGCGGGGCTGCAGATCGCGTTCGCGTTTTATCTGGTGGCGTTCGAGGGGTTCAGCGCGCCCACGGAACTGGCTCCGGCGCGGGATCGTCTGGCGGGAATTCTGGTGGCGCTCGTGGTGATCTGGCTGGTGTTCGATCAGCTATGGCCGGTGCGGACGATTACGGCGATGCGGCGTGCGTTCGCGGGAGTTTTGCGGGGCGAAGCGCGGCTGCTGCGGATTTTCGAGAGCACGGCGCCGCATGCGGTGCGCCTGTATCAGGTGGATGGACTGCGGGATCAGATCGGAAAGACGATCGCGGGGTTGAGAACGATGAACGATACGCTGCTGTATGAATTCGGAAGGGATCGCGAGGAGCAGATGCGGCAGGGGAGTGGCGTGCTGCGGGCGGCGCTTTTGGCTGTGCCGTTTTTCTGGAATCAACTGGCGGTGCTGCATAACGAGCGGGATGGGGATTTCGTGACGGAGCCGGGATTGATCGAAATGCGGAGGAAGATCGCGGCGAATCTGGACGCGATGGCCGCGGCGGTGGGCGAAGGGAAACGCTACGCGCCGGTTCATGAAGGACCGTTGGTGGAGGCATCGCTGCTGGGGCATCCGCGCTATGGTGAATACGCGCGCAATACAGTAGGTTCACACGAAGAATTGCAGACCGCGGTGACGGTCAATTCTCCGTAGGCCGATCGGCGTGGTCGAATATCAGGTACTGGCGCGGGCCATTGCCGGCTTCGATCTTCAGGCCCCGAACATGCGACCAGAGTCACATGCGACGGTAGTCACATAGTACAGCGACTCGTGTCGCAGGTCAAGCCTGGATTCAATTGCCGGAAGGACGCTCGATACTCTCGATCACGTAGACGGGCAGCTTCACGTTCTTCGGCTCCAGACGCAGGCCGAGCTGATCCCGGAGGGCGGTGGCGAGCGAAGGCTTGATGTAATCGGCGGGCGGCGTTCGTCCGGAAATTGTGTAGACGTCGAAATCGAGCAGGATGTCGTAGCGGCCGGTGATGCCGGTTTCGTCGAACACCGGGTGGCCAACGAAGAACCTGAGATGGCGCGCGAGGTCGGCTGTGGTGCGAATGCCGCAGGCGTAAGAGTTATCGCGGTCGCATTTCGACTGTTCGGTGTCTCTGAGAGGGATAAGCTTCGGTCCGTTCTTATCGGTCACCAGAGCCATGACGGAAAACTCTCGTTCTTCTCTGCGGAGCTTTAACTGGAAGCGGTCGGCGAGGAGCGACTGGAGCATCGGCAACATCTGATTCTCGCCAGCAGTGGGGTCCGGAGCCTTCGCCTCAATGTCGTACCACTGAGTTGTGATCCAGCCGGGGCCGCCGACGACCTGATAGTCCTCTACGCCCCAGGCAATCTGGACCAGTTGTTTGATCCAGCTCGACGCATCGAGACGCCCGCCGGGGAGGAAGCGGACCCAACTACCCGCGGTGCGAGTGTCGGGCTTGATGGAGGCGACTTCGAATTCAGGACGGCTATCGGCGGGGGATTGAGCCGGGAGGACAGAGCGGAGGAGGAAGATGGCGGGGAGGATGGTTCTCATTGGGAAAGACCCCGGAGGTCAGTTTAACCGAAAGACGCAGCGGGTGAGGAAAGTATGCATTCCGCCAGCGTATTGACGTTCTGACCGAATTTCAGCCGGAGGCCAGAGCCGATCTTGTGAATCACGCCGGGCTCATGCCGGATCTTGTTTCGAAACGCGCTCTGAGGCCGCTCATTCGCGACCAAATTCTGCGGCAGGCGCGGCTCATCTACGCGCGGTGAGAATTAAAAAACGGCGGGGCCGGTAAGCCTCGCCGTTTCTTTTTGAGTGGATTCGCCCGGCGGAAGCCCGGCGGCAAGGCCGAAGCCATGCTCCACGGATTTAAGCTGTGGCGGCCAGTTTCGGGCCCTCGCTGGTGGCGGCGGGGGCTACGGGCTTTTTCTCTTCCTTCTTTGGGTGCCGGATCATGTCGATCACGAGCGCGATCGGCCCGACGAGGGTGAGAGCGTAATACGGCGCGTCAATGCTGAAGATCGGCGGGACGAAATCGCGAAGCGGGCTGCCGTTGGCCTGAATCAGCCGAAGGCCCATTTCCGCGACGGCGACGAGGATGGCGACGATGATCTGTCCTTTCTTGCCGCTTACGTTTGTGCGCGGGTCCGTGATCATGAAGAAGATGAAGAGCTGATACATCGGTCCGGTGATGGGGGCAACTTCGGTGAAGAAGCCGTGGCCGGTGAAGAGCGACCGGACGAACGCCAGCACAATGAAGGAAACGACGTACGTCGCGGTGATGTGGAAGCGCTTCACGCGATAGACGATGATCACACCGAGAGCCCAGACGACCAGCATGGGCCATACGGCGTTGCCCCACTGGATGCCAAGCGTGGAGAAGTATTCGGGCGCGATCAGGAGCATCACGGCGATGGCGAAGTTCGATGGGTTCCAGATGTGGCGTCCGCGCCAGCGAATCACGTATTTGGATGTAATCGCAATGGCAGCGGTCAGCGCGAACGGCCAATATTCCGGTGTGCGGCAGAGGATACCGACGCTGATACCGGTGATATAGGCGCTGGCGAGCACCGGCATCTTTTTATAAACCAGTTTTGAAAGCGCCAGCTCGAAGACCATAGCGGTCGCGATCGCGAGGATGGTGCGCGAGAAGCTTTCGAGCACGCCGTACGACAACTGGCTCACGAGCAGGATCGACGTGATGAAGATCGGCGGCAGATACCGATTGCCGGGGCTGAAGAACTTCTGGAGAGCCGACTGCTGCGGCGCGCCGGTGGCTGTGGCTGAAGGACTCATGACTGCTCCTTGATTTTGTGAACCTGATTCAATGTGGGGGCCGTGATGGTTTGAGTTTTGCCGGAGGGCCAGCGAATCTCCACCCTGTCCACAGCGTCCGCCTTACCGAGACCGAAATGGAGACGGCGGTCGTTTTCCGCGCAGAAGCCGCTGCCGCCCGACACTTCCTGAATCTGCTGCTGGCCATTCCAGAACACCTGCACCTGAGCGCCGATGGCGCTCTCATTGCTCTTCTGGCCCTGGAGATCGAACGCGATCCAGTGGTTCGCGGGCGTGGCCGTGTTCTTGTAGAACATGATCGGCCCGTTCTCGTTGGCGACAACAGCATCGAGAACGCCGCGATTGAAGAAATCGGCGAGGGCGACGGAGCGGCCGTCGAACACGTCGGTGACACCGACTGCCTGCGCCACTTCCTTGAACTGGCCGGAGCCGTCATTCATGAAAATCTTCTTCTGCTGGTAGCCGGCGAGGCTGCGGCCGGTTGAGGGCGGCCAGTTCGCCGCGTCGTTGATGATGGCCTTGTTGCCGCCGGCGATCTTCGTGAAGTCGTACCAATAGTTGTGCTCTTTATCGAGCGAGACGTTGCCGTTGGTGACGTAGATATCCTGATAGCCGTCGTTATTAAAGTCGCCGAACTGCGCGCCGAAGCTCCAGCCCGCGAGGGCGATACCCATGGAATTGGCCATGTTCTGGTATTTCGGCACGCCGTCGCTCTTCGTCGTATCGGGCACCCAGAAATTATTGCCCTGAATGAGAATGCCAGGCTCGGAGATATTGGAGACGTAGAAGCCGAGGCGGCCGTCGTTGAGAACGTCGCCGACTGAAGCGCTCATGCCGCTCTTCGGCGCGTAGCCGATGCCGGATTCCTTACCGACTTCGCGGAAGTGCTTGCCGTCTTCATTGATGAAGAGCTCGGAGACGCCGTAATCGTTGGCGATGAAGAGATCGGGATAACCCGTGCCCCGAGTATCGGCGGCGACGGCCGCGAGCGACCAGCGGCGGGAGACGATCCCCATCTTCTCGGAGACCTCTTCGAACTTACCGTTGCCGAGATTGTGGAAGAGATATTTGCGGCCGCCGTTGTTGGCGTACTCAAAGCTCTCCGGCATGATTTTGGTGGTGGTCAGATGCCAGAGATTAACGTCTTCGGCGTAGTAGCCGCCGACGAAGAGATCGAGCTTGCCGTCGTTATCGTAATCGAACCAGATGGCGGTGTTGACGTTCGCCCATTTGGGAAGCGGAACCTGATCGGTGACGCGCGTGAAGTGCGTACCGCCATCGTTGTGGAAGAGCTCCGGGCGGCCCCACTTGTAAAGGAAGACGTCGTCGTAACCGTCGTTATCGTAATCGCCCCAGACGGCGCCGGTGGAAGCGCCGGTGCCATCCTGATTCACATCTGCGAGGCCGACTTCCGCGGCGACGTCTTTGAACGTGCCGTCATGCATGTTGCGGTAGAGGGCGTTCTTGCTGCCGATGCCGCCGTTGGTCACGTAGAAATCCGGCCAGCCGTCTTTGTCGAAATCGACGACGGAGATGGCGGCGCCCATGGAGGCGACTTCGGGCATGATGTGGTTCAGCTTCGGATCGAGGACGGGCGGCACGTATTTGAAATTGATGCCGGCGGCTTTGGCGGATTCCTGAAAATGAAACCCATACTGAGCGAGAGCGACCTTGCTGTCTGTCGATACGCCGGCGCTGTCCTTGCTCGCTTCCACCTTCCTGTAGACAATGGGCGCGGCGATCAGCGCGATGAACAGCAGGGTTAAGGCGGGTCTCATCGGTTATTGGTTCCTTAGCGCGTTCTGAAATAAATCGGCCGAGACGTAACGCGTGTGGTAGTTCTGCCAGTCGGCCGGGTGGAGCTTGTAAGCCGGATCGTCTTCGAGGCGTCCGGGTTTCTTCGTGTAATCTTTCATCGCGTGGTATGGGATGGGGAGCACGGTCTTCGAGAAGACGGTGTTGTAATCGCCGTCCTTGATCCACCCATCGCCGATCATGATGTAGTCGCGCTTCCAGCCGGCCGGCGGCGGGGCCTGTTCGGGGAAGCGGAGGCGGAGTTCATCACCGGCACTCATGATGACGATGCGATCGTCAATGTTCCGAAGCAGTTCGCGGACGTCGCCGTAACGCGTGGTGAAGCCTTCGAGATCGTGCCAGATCTGTCCGGTGGAGGCGATGTGGTTATAGTCCGGCAGCTCGGGCGATGATGTGTTGGCGGCTCTCACTTCGGAGAATCCACGATAGCGCAGATCCGCATTGGAGAGGGCGACTTTCTGAATACGATTCTGTGAATCGGGCGCGCCGGTAGCCCACTGGAGCTGATCCCAGTAAATTTCGAGATTGGTGCGGAGGCGCAGTTTGCGCGGCGCGCCGGGAAGGAAGATGCCGTCGAGATCGAAAACGACCGTCTTCATTTTTCCGGCGGGGAAGCCGAGGCCTTTGCGGGCGACTTTCCAGTTGCCATGGGCGTCAGGGACTTCGATCGAGAGGCTCTCGGGCGGCGCGATGCTGTTCTGGCCGATGGCGATATTGACCGTGCCGTCGGTGGGATGGAGCCAGGAGGAGCCGAGAAGGTAGAGCGGTCCGTGGAGCGGCGCATCCGCCGGGAGCTCGAGCTCGACGTAATGATCGTTGGTCAGGCCCTGATAGGGGCCGCGGCCGAAGGTGTCGAGATAGTTGCGGTCGAGATCTTTGACGATGGCGCTGACGTCATTGCCGTGATCGTCGTGCGCGCTTGCGAAGGGATGCGGCTCGGCGGTGGTGAAGAGCCGGAGCGGCGGCGCGGGTACGGCGAAGCGCTCGTCGGAGTAGACTTCGGTGCCTTCCGGATGATCGACGACCATCAGCGAATAGTGATCGATGTAATAGGTTTCCCAGAGCTCGGCGGTGATGCGGAGATCGTAGTAGCCATCATGCGGTTTGAGGCTTTCGCCCGGAATTTTGAACCATTCCTGCGTCTGGCCGATGCCGGCGACGTTCTGCGCGTTGATGTGGAGGCCGAGCGCGCTGGACCAGGGCGAGCCGTCTTTGACGAAGCTCATCTGCTTGCCATCCCATGCGAACAGCCAGGGGCAGGAGCCTTTCAGGCGCTGGACGGCGAGGATGGGCTGTTCCGTTTTGAGGTCGAATTCAGCCTGCGCGGCGCCGTTCGGCCAGATGATGCGGGCGACGTCGGCTTTTGCGTGATCGCCAATGCCGAAGTGAACAATCGGGGATGTGATGAGCTGCTTCTGGAGCAGCAGCCCGGCGCGGATTTCGACTGCGCCGCCGATGCCGAAGGAGTTGATGCGCTGATCGCCTTTGGTGGTGGCGGCGCGCACCTGAATATCCTGCCAGTGGTAGTTCTTTGTGCCGTGGTTAATGAGGACGAGGGGCTGTCCGCCGGTGCGGGAAACGCCGACGAGATCGAGCTTGCCGTCGCCGTTGGTATCGACGGCGTTCGCGGAGGCCAGGCTCGCTTTGAAGGCGAGAGGCGTGAAGTCTTTGGCGCCGCCGAGGAAAATCTGACCGTCGCCGGTGATGAGATCGAGGCGTCCGTTGTTGTCGAGATCGGCGGCGAGGAGTTCGGGCGCGTGCGGTGAGTTCGCTCTGGCGAGATCGGCGGTGTCCCAGGCGGCGCCTTCGTCTTTGTCGGAAAGGCGAACGATCTGGCCGTCAGTGCGGAGCAGAACGAAATCGAGAGCGCCGTCGTCATTGGCGTCGGCCGCAAGGACATCATCGAAGGCGCCGGAGAAATTGTTGGGGAGGGCGCGCTCGTGATATTGCCCGAGGCGGTCATTCATGAAGATGTGGAGCTTGCCGGCGGCATCGACGATGGCGGCGTCGGGATCGCCATCGCCATCGATATCGGCGGCGGCGAACGCCTTAATGCCGGTGAGGCCGGCGAAAGGCGTGAGGACGGCGAAGGTGCCATCGGCATTATTGCGCAGAACGTTCGCGCCGGTGCTGCTGCCGAGGACGATATCGAGATCGCCGTCGAGATCCACGTCGAAAGCCCACGCGCCGGTGTACGAGCCGTTGAGGACAGCGGGCGCGAGTTTGGTTTTCGCGGTGACGTCAGTGAAAGTGGAAGGATCTTTCTGCTCGAAGAAATGAATGCCTTTGGGGCCGGCGAGGGCGAGATCGGCTTTGTAGTCGTAATTGAGATCGATGCCGAGAACGGAGTGCGGGCCGCCGGGGCCGCCGGGAAAGGGAAGCTTCGCGCCGCCGGCGATCTGGAGCGCCGAATCGTTGGCCCAGACGAGGGTGGATTTTCCGGAATCGTCGAAGACGATGGAGCCTGCCCAGGTGATGTTGGGGAGGGCGGGCGGCGGCGTGCCGGCGTCAAACCGGAGCGCGTTATCGGGGGCGGAAGGATCCGAACTGGGGGAAGGAAGGCGGAGGAGTCTGGTGAACGGGTCGGCAACGAGATCGGCAGGGGTTTTGATGGTGTCGAGATCCTGGCGATAGGCGGCGACGCGGACGAGCACGTTGCGCAGGAATACGACCCGGACGGCTGCGGCGTGCGTATTGCCGCTCGAGACCATCTGCTGGATCGCGATCATCTGCTGCTTCGCGTCATCGGGCCACGCGGCGGATTCGGCGGAGAGTTTGGAGACGGCGATCTGGAGCGCGGCATTATCGCCGGTTTTGGCGGCGAGGCGGGCGACCTGGATTTGAGCCGCGATGCTGCCGGGCCGTTTCGCGAGAACCTGCGAGAAGAGTTTTTCGGCGTCTTTGTCGCTCGTGGCGCTGCCCTGGCGCTCGGTTTCTTCGGCGAGCGAATAGAGAGCCTTGATGTTGTTGGCGTCGGCGTCGACAGCTTTCTTATAGTGCCCGATGGCTTCGGCGCTCTTGCCGCGCTTGCTCTCGATATCGCCGAGGAGTTCTTCAATGCGGCTGTTATCGGGGAGAAGCTGGCGGGCCTGATCGGCGTCTTTGAACGCCGTATCGTAATCCTGCTGGCGCAGCGCGAGGACGGCGAGATCGGCGAAACTGGCGGGCTCGCCAGGCGCGATTTGCGTGGCCTGCGTCAGGTTCTGTTTGGCGGGATCGTCGGCGCCAGTCTGGAGACCGGCGAGCCCGACATAGAAGGCGCGAACGAAGTTGGCATATTCCGGAGTAGTTGCTTCGGGCAGACCTTTGTGGCTGTTGCAGGCGGCGGAGAAAACAAGCAGAAACGCAACTGCGGAGCGCCGCAGCAGGGAGGTCTTAACTTCTCTGAAATCAGTGAACTGGCTCGACCGTGGCGGGACTGGACCTGCTGTTCCGGCCATCTCATCTAATTGTGGCAATGGGGTTCTTCTTCCGTAAATAGTGTTTTTCTATTATGCCCCGCAGGCCGGTTCGTGCAGCTAAACTCTTCGTTCTCAAAGTAATGTGCAGTGAACGCAGGATGTGTTTCATCTTCGCCGGACGCGTTTGCCGGAGATGGAATACCATTGAGGTTTAACATCCATTTCAGCGAGGAAAAATGCACGAATACGTGGAGCGCGTGGTCGATCTGACCGAGCCGGAGGCGAATCAAATTTACAACCTCTCCGTGGAAGAGGCGAAGGATCTGATCTTCCGGCAGCCGGAGGCGGCGCAGCAGATTCAGGGATCGTTCGCGCTGGTGGCGCGGCAGGGAAAGACGGTGAAGATGGCGCGGTCGCTTGACCGGCCGATGCGGTATTTTCTGGCGAAGCGCGCGGAGGGTCCGGCGCTGGTGGTTGCGCACCGCATCGACACGATCAAGGAATGGCTGGATGCGGA
>DASZVV010000285.1:0-2069 GCA_035546955.1 Bryobacteraceae bacterium | reverse complement strand
GACATGCTGGATTTCACTTCGCTCGAGCAGACCCTCGGAAAACCCGTAGGCGGCGATCTTCGGGAAGGCAAAATCACCCTCCCGCTCGTTTACGCTCTCGAAACTGCGAATGCGGCGGAGCGCGCCATGGTCGAGAAGGTCCTCTCGGACCGCAGTTACGATTCGATTCCGTTCGCCGATATCCTCGCCATGGTCGAACGCCATTGCGGCATTCAAAGAACTCGCGAAAGAGCGCAACAATTTACCGACCACGCACGTCAGATCGTATCTGAGTTCCCGGAGAATCCGTATCAGCGTGCCTTGTTTACGCTGACCGATCTGGTAACCGCGCGCGACCGGTAGAAATGACGAAATACTTATTCGGCCTGGCTGGGTTTGTTTTTCTGGCATTCCAGCTCAGTGCCCAGACCACGTCCGTTCCAAAGATGAACCCGAAGGACCAGCAGCAGTACGTCTGGATCGCCCCGGGTTCTTTCAACATGGGCTGCTCGGTCTCCGACAGAGAATGCGCCGCTGACGAAAGCCCGGTGCATAAAGTGACCATCACGAAGGGCTTTTGGATGGCACAGACGCCGGTTACGGTCGCCGCCTGGAAGCGCTACGGGAAGGCCAGCCTGCCGGGCGTCGATGAGTTCGGCCGCAAGATCAATCAGGATGCCGGCGACGATCAGGAACCGGTCGTCTCCGTGACGTTCGACGAAGCGCGCGCCTTCTGCTCGGCCGCCGGGATGCGGCTTCCCACCGAAGCGGAATGGGAATACGCCGGCCGCGCCGGCACGCAGACCGCGGCCTATGAGTGGCTCGATAACATCGCCTGGTATGCCGACAACAGCGGTAAAAAACCGGTCGACAGCGCCACGGAGTTCAGCCTCGAACCGTCAGGGTTGCCAAGGAAGCTTTTCAAAAACGGCAACCGCCCGCATCCCGTGAAGATGAAGTCCGCCAATCCGTGGGGACTTTACGACATGCTCGGCAACGTCTGGGAGTGGACTGCCGATCTTTACGATCCGCGCTACTACGCGAACAGCCCCTCAACCGATCCCACGGGCCCCACGAAGGGCACCGAACGAGTCCTCCGGGGCGGTGCATGGAATTCGGTCCCCAGCAACGTCCGCGTCTCCTACCGCCTCACCAATCCGCCCGGCGACCGCGTGAGCGCCTTCGGCTTCCGCTGCGTCGGCGATTTGCCCTGATTCGCCATCACGAGCCGCCACGCGTCGCTCAGATGGGCGGCGAGGTCTTCGTCATCGATCTCCGGAAGTTCAATCCCGATCCAGCCCTTCACTCCGACGTAAGGGGGCCGGAAGTAGATCTTCGGCGAGGCCGCGATCAGTGCCGCCTGCTCGCCCGGCGGGGCGGCGGTCCAGACCGCGATGTGTCCGTCGTTGTGGTGGTTATCGACGAACACCGCGAATGTCCTCTTGCGCGCGAAGAATGTGGGAGCGCCGTGCGAGAGTTTTTCGCTCGTCTCTCCCATGGCGAGGCAGATGCGGCGCACCCGCGCCTCGTGCTCGTCACCTTCCGGCATTATCCAATGGTACGGCAAACACGGCTGCAATTCTGAGGAGGCCCGGCGAGGGGCGCGCAGCTCAAGATATTCAATTGGCAAAGAACTGGGGGACGAGCGCCCGGGAGGCGTCGGCCCTTTTCGTATGTGAGCACGGCGGCGGAGAAGAACGGCGCGCGGTTCCCCGGAAGATGCTGATTGCAGGGCAAATTCATGCCGAAGAGTCGTGAACAAGGCGCGCGATGGCAGGGAATCCACAGGAAAGAGCCGCTCCGGACTGGCGTTTTCCCTGAGCCATTTACCGCCCTTTTTAGAGTAAAATCCGGGGATGCGAAAAGCGCTTCTTGCCACATTGGCGATGCCGGCCCTTTGCGCGGCGCAGCTGATGACGGGGCTGGGCAACACGCACCATCCCGTCACGGCCAAAAATCCGGAAGCTCAGAAGTATTTCGACCAGGGGCTCGGGCTGATCTACGCGTTCAATCACGAAGAGGCCGTCCACTCCTTCACGAGGGCCGCGCAGCTGGATCCGAACTGCGCGATGGCTTTCTGGGGAATCGCA
>DASZVV010000284.1:0-10995 GCA_035546955.1 Bryobacteraceae bacterium | reverse complement strand
ATAAACGAATCCGCTGCACGCCGCCACCAGATCGAATCCCCACGCGCGGTGCGCGCCGAGATTGTTCTGAACGAGGCATGCCGTTGACGGAAACATCATGTCCGGCGTCACCGTACAGACGAGGATCGCGTCAATTTCATTCGCGTCGATCCCCCGCCGCTCGAGCGCATCCTTCGCGGCCGCGGTGGCCAGATCCGATGTTGCTGCTTCCGGCCCCGCAATGTGACGCTCGGAGATTCCCACGCGCGTCTGGATCCATTCGTCGCTGGTCTCGACCAGCTTCTCAAGATCGGCATTTGTCAGAACGCGAGGCGGAACGTAGCGTCCGATCGAAGTGATTTTCGCTCTTTTGGCAGGCATCAGTGGTCTATGCGTAATCTCTTATTATGGGTGATCGGGTTGACTCTCCCGCTCCGAACCTGTTCGGCGACGATACATTCTTCGCGCGCCCCGCGCCTGCAGCCGCTCCCGCCAGTCCGGCGCCGGCCACGGTGCGTCCTGTGAACCTCGCCAGTTCGCTCTTTTTCGAATCGGCAGCCGAGATTTTTGCGCGCGTGCACCGCGAACTGCGGCCGCGCACGCCGATTCCGCCGATCGAGGTCCACTACAAACCGTTCGCCGATCCCAACAGCCGCGTCCGTCTTGAAAATGGCGTCATTTCCCTCGAAATCACCGACCTCCTGGAAGGCGCGCCCGCGCCCGTCCTTGAGGCCCTGGCCCACATTCTTCTGAGCAAGCTGTACCGGAAGGAGATCGCGCCTCACCACCAGCACCGCTATCGCCTCTATCTGAACCGCCGCGATATGCGCCGCAAGATCGATTCCACCCGTCAGGCCCGCGGCCGCAAAACACACAAAGGCCCGAAGGGGATCGTCCACAATCTGGAAACGATTTTCGAAGATCTCAATACACGCTATTTCGGCGGAATGATGTCACGCCCGCTTCTCGGCTGGAGCTACGTCCGCTCCCGGACGCGCCTCGGTCACTTCGATCCCTCGCACAACACCATCATGATCAGCCGGATTTTCGACGACTGGCGTGTGCCCGTGCTTGCCCTCGAATACGTGATGTTCCACGAGATGCTGCACCTGCGCTATCCGGTGGATCATTCCGGCGCGCGGCGTTGTGTCCACACGCCCGAATTCAAAGCCCACGAGCGCCAGTTCCCGCGGTTCGAGGAGGCGAAAGCCCTCTTACGCAAACTTTGAGCGCGTTTCCAGGTTCTTCATCGCGTAGACCGCCAGTTCCAGCCGGTCGCCGGCCCCCGTCTTCTCGAAGAGCCGCGAGAGGTACGCCTTCGCCGTGCCTTCCGTAATGTTCATTCTCCCCGCGATTTCCTTATTTCGCAGCCCCTGGGTCAGCAGCCCGATCAGTTGACGTTCGCGCGGCGAAAGCCTTACGGATCGGGCGGTCAGCAACGCATCCGCGAGATCGCGTTCCAGCCAGAACTGCCCGGCCGCCACGCGTTCCAGGCATTCGGCATAGGCCGCCGGGGCCGCATCCTTTCGCAGGATTCCCCGCACCCCGCATTGCGGAGCCTCCCGCACAAATTCCGGCGCAATCCGGTCTACCCACAAAATGATGCGGGGGTGTGGAACCCGCATCTTCCATTCCCGCACCGCCCCGATGTCGGGCAGAGCGGCAGAATCCACCAGAACAACCCCCGGCCGATGCTCCATCACGGCCGCCGCCAGGCTCCCCAGATCGGCGCATTCCGCCACCGGGATCCCTCGCGGCTCTGCAATCAACCCACGAAAGCCCGCCACCAGCACTGCATGACGGGATACCACCACGGCTTTTTCCACAGGATGCCCCATGCGGGGTTTATCGGCCTGTAATGGAAAAATTTGAGAAACCAGCGGCCCATTTCCCACTCTCCTTTAACGGATTCCCGAATTGGATCATTTCGTCGCGCTGCTCCTGGTACCGCTTGCGCTCTGGGTTCTCCTGAGTGGACTGGACGATTGTGTGATCGACGCCGCCGCAGCCATCGCCTGGTTTCGCCTTCTCTTCAACGGATCCCCGGATGATGGCGAACTGGCCGCCGCCCCCGCGCGCCGCATCGCAATCTATGTCGCAGCCTGGCAGGAACACCGCGTCATCCAGAGCATGCTCGATAACAACCTCGCGCGCCTCCGTTATCCCCTGGTGGATTTTTTCGTCGGCGCCTACCCGAACGACGCCCCCACTCTCGCCGCCGTGCGCGAAGCGATGAATCGGCATCCGAATATCCATCTCGCTCTTTGCCCGCACGGAGGACCCACATCGAAAGCTGATTGCCTCAACTGGATCTACCAGCGCATGCTTCTCTTCGAAGAAGAACACCGCGTCCGTTTCGACATGATCGTCACCCACGATGCCGAAGACATCATCGACCCCCACGCCCTCACCTGGATCAACTATTACGCCCAGTGGTACGACATGATCCAGATCCCCGTGCTCGCTCTCCCCACCCCGTTGCGTGAGCTCACCCACGGCGTCTATTGCGACGAATTCAGCGAATACCAGCACCGCGACATGATGGCGCGTTCCCTGATGGGGGGATTCATTCCCTCGAACGGCGTTGGGACCGGCTTTTCCCGCCGCGCCCTTGACATGCTGGCCACCGTTTATTCAAACCGCATCTTCGAGCCCGTCTGTCTGACCGAGGATTACGAAAACGGATTCCGCGTCGGCAATCTCGGGCTCCCGCAAAAGTTCATCCCAGTCCATCTGCGCGCCGGCCGCGTCATAGCCACCCGCGAATACTTCCCCCGCACATTCTGCAATGCTGTCCGCCAGCGGACGCGCTGGATCACCGGCATCGCGCTCCAGTCCTGGGAGTTTCATTCCTTTGGCGAAACGCTGGCCCACGCCTACTGGTTTTGGCGTGACCGCAAGAGCCTGGTAGGCAACCTCGTTGGACCGCTCACCAATCTCGTGTTCTTCTACGGGCTGGCCACGTTCGCGTGGGCGGCGACGTTCCATCGCGACTGGCAGTTTGGCCGCGAGGTGGCCTGGTGGGCGCCGATGGCTGCAGCCGGACTCGCTCTGCAGTGCCTTCACACCGCGATCCGTATGGCATCGAGTGCCCGCGTTTATGGGTTCCGCTTCGCCGCCGCTGTGCCCCTTCGCATCGTCTGGGGCAACTGGATCAACTGCTGGGCCTCCTGCCGGGCGATGGCCGGATATGCGGCTGCAAAGTGGCGCGGTCAGCCGCTGCGCTGGGTAAAAACCGAACATGCCTATCCGACCCGGGCTGCGCTCCTGAGCGACCGCCGCAAACTCGGCGAGATTCTCACCAGCGGCGGTTGGGTTTCGCCCGCACGGCTCGAAACCGCGCTCGCGTCCCTGGCCGCCGGAGACCGGCTGGGCGAATATCTCATCTCACTCGGTGATCTCACCGAAGATAATCTTTATATCGCGCTTGCGCTGCAGAACCGTCTTGAAACCGGGCCGCCCGCGTCTTCGGAAATCTCGCTGCCGGTCACTCGATCGCTCCCCGCTGCTATTGCGCGCAAATGGCGAGTGCTGCCCTTCCGCATCGCCGCCGGCGAACTCTACCTTGCCGGTCCGGAATTGCCCGCCGAAGAAATGCAGGAGGAAATCCGCCGCTTTAGTTCGCTCGAAACCCGCTTCCATCTGGTGACGCCCGCCGATTACGATGAGCTCGCCGCCCGCTATCTCCCCGGCCCGCCGCGCCCGGCGCTACAGAATATTGACGGCTCGCGCCGCCACCAGCGCCAGCGTGGCCAGTGAAATGGACGACTGGATGATCATCATCACCTTCGCCCACCTCGTCAGCACCGGAACGTCGGTCGGCGAGAACGCCGTGCTGGTATTGAACGCCAGGAAAAGATAATCCACGAATCCCGGATTCCATGGATGCTGTCTCAGCGTCTTCCGCAGTTCGGAGCTGAGCATCATCTGCGGGAACAGAAACGCGCCCGCCTGATGCGTATGCCGGCGGTCGCGCTCGTTCGGACCGCCGCCATCCAGCCGCCAGTACCACGACGCAAACACCAGAATGTTGCTCAGCCACAGCTCCACTGCCGCCCGCAAGAGTTCGCCCGGCGCGTCGATGTGCTTCGGCAGCCGCAGAATCAGCAATACGAGCGACGACGCCAGCGCAATCGTCGTCACCATCAGGCCGGCGTAAGCGAAGATGTCATTCAACTGCAGGTTTCCCCGCTGGTGAAAAAACTTCGCGGGAAAGAACATGGCCGCAATCAGCGCGAGCGGCAGCCATCGCGGACCCACGGTCAGCGGTTCCGGCATCAGATAAAACAGGACACCGATGCCGAGACCGGCCACAAGCGCCGGCCATCGGGGCTCCGGCATCGGCTTTGGATTCGGATCGGACTGGCTCACCACAAGTGATAGTAACCGTCGCGCTCGGCCAATTCCACATTCACTCCGAACAAACTGCGCAGCCGGGCGGCAGTCAGCATCTCGCGCTTCGGGCCGTCGCCCGCTATCTCCCCGTTCCGCATCATGATCACCCGGTCGATCTCGGGAATGATGTCGGAAAGATGATGCGTCACCAGAATAATCGCAAGCCCCTGCTGGGCCAGCTTCCGCACCGTCTGCCGCAACTCATGCTGCGCGAAGAGATCGAGGCTCGTCGATGGCTCATCGAGCAGCAACGCCCGCGGGCCGTGCACCAGCGCGCGGCCAATCAGCATCCGCCGCGCTTCGCCGGAAGACATCTCTTCCACCGGTTTCTCCGCAAGATGCGCCGCGTCCAGTAGTTCCAGCACCTCGCGCGTCTTCCGCCGCTGCGCCTCCGTCACATGGTGGTTCGGCCAGATCCCGATGCTGGAAAAAAATCCCGAAAGGACAATCTCGAATCCCGTGATCTCCCGCGTGCACTGCGCCATCAGATCGTTCGAGACGATCCCCAGCAGGCTGCGCAGATCCACCACGTTCCAGATCCGCTTCCCCAGAATCGTGACGCTCGATTCCTCTCGCGCCAGCGGATAGCATTCGCGCGTAATGGTCTTGATCAGCGTGGATTTCCCGCAGCCGTTCGGACCCAGGATGGCGACATGCTCCCCCGCCCCGATCGTGAGGCTCAGATTGCGGAGCGCGATGTTTTCCCCCCGCATAACGGTAACGTTTCGAAGTTCAATGAGTGCCGGCGGTTTCAAGAAACCAGTATCGCCCGCGACCCTCAATCTTTTGACGGAATTGCCGATACGACGATCAGACCTGATGCGGATTCCCAAAGACAGATTGCCGGCTTCTACCGTTTCCAACCCGAACGATCCCCGGCGAGCACCCCGCCTGGCGGAACGCGAGATGGTGGTCGAATACTGGGATGGCGTCGCGCCCGCCGGCCCCGGCATTCGCGATATCAGCGAAAGCGGCGCGTACATTCGCACCACGGAAAAATGGTATTCGGGGGCGATTATCAAGCTGTCCTTCCGCGGCCGGGAACCGAAAACCTCGGTTTCCGTGCTCGCCCAGGTCGTCCGCCAGGGCGCCGACGGCTTCGCCATGGAGTTCCTGTTCAACACATTCCGGCAGCGCGAAGACTTCCGCAAATTCCTCGCCTCGCTCCCGCCCGTCGTGAAAACCCCACCGCAATCGGAGCCCGCTCCCGCGGCTCCGGCGATGAAATAGACGATGCGAGCATCAGGTGGACGCGATAAGCCGGTACACAGGAAAGTCATCAACCTGGAAATCACCAACCCGGACCTGGTGAATCGTCTGAACGCGCAGATTTGGACCGGCAGGTTTCACAATGCCGACGAACTGCTCGAAAGAGCTTTGGATGCATTTATGATCGCAGCGAAGTATCGCCGAGCGGCCAAACCGGCGCCCTCGTACTTGCCGCCCTGGAATCCAGACCTTGCCCTGATATAGATCTCGCACCGCCCCGGGCTCTCCTCGACCATGTGCGTGATATCGCGCTTTGATGCGCTGGCTCCTCGATACCAACATCCTGTCCGAAAGACGCAGGCCGAGACCCGAAGCGCGAGTGGTAGCTTTCGACGACACACAACCGCTCGAATCGCTCTATGTCAGCCAGGTCAGCCTGGCGGAGATTATTGGAAGAAGGCCGGAAGTCTGGATACACGTATTCACATCCCGATCTTTTGCTCGCCGCCACCGGTTTGCAATATAGACTCACCGTGGTAACCCGCGATCACAGCGATTTTGAAATGGCCGAAGTTCCAATCCCGGGAGCTGCCATAAACCAAAACCCGCCGCGCCCTTACAGTCCCCGATGCTTTGCCGGTTTTTCGTTCTTGTGATATTCAGCGCCGAATTTCACCAGCGCCACAGGTGAGAACGCCCGCGGGAGATTTCCGGTAAATCGGTTCCCGGCTGTATTGCACTCTTCTCCCTGACGAGCCGGCCCCGGCGCCTCTCACGTCCCCCGATGCTGCGCCGGTTTCTTCGTCCTCGTGATATTCAGCGCCGTATTTACCAGCGCCACATGTGAGAACGCCTGGGGGAAATTTCCGGTGAACCGCTTTCCGGCCGTGTCATACTCCTCCGAAAGCAGTCCCACATCGTTCCGCAATTCGAGAAGCCGGCCGAACAGTTCGCGTGCCTCATCCAGACGCCCCTGCACCACGTAGTTGTCCGCCAGCCAGAAACTGCACGCGAGAAACGCATTCTCCCCGTCATTCATTCCGTCGACTTTGGAATCCGTATCGTAGCGCCGGACAAACCCATCCGTGATCAGCCTCTTTTCGATCTGCGCCACCGTGCCGAGCACGCGCGGATCATCCGGCTTCAGGAATCCAACGATCGGAATCAGCAGCAGTGTCGCGTCCAGGTCGCGGCTGCCGAACGATTGCACAAACGAATTCAGCCCGCGATCGAACCCGCGGCTCTCAATCTCATCGCGCACCTCCTGCCGCACGCGGCGGAACTGCTCGATCGGGCCAGGCGCGCCGAACTCCTCCATCGTCCTCACCACCCGGTCGAATGCGACCCACGACATGATCTTCGACCACGTAAAATTCCGCCGGCCGCCGCGCACTTCCCAGATCCCCTCATCGGGCTCGCGCCACAGTGCCTCCAGCCGTTTTGCCAGCGCGACCTCCATGTCCCAGATGTCGGTGGATGACACGAGCCCCGCCCGCCGCGACTGGTACAGCGAATCAAGCACTTCGCCGAAGACGTCGAGTTGCAGTTGCCCCGAGGCCGCGTTTCCCACCCGGACCGGCTTCGACTCCATATACCCGCCGAGATGCGGCAGTTCATACTCCGGCACGTGGCGCTCTCCGGCCATGCCGTACATGATCTGCATCTTGTCCGGAGCGCCCGCGATCGCCCGCATGAGCCAGTCGCGCCAGGCGCGCGCTTCATCGTGATAGCCGGATTCCAGCAGCGCGTACAGCGTGAAAGTGGAATCGCGCAGCCAGCAGTAGCGGTAATCCCAGTTCCGCTGCCCCCCGATCCACTCCGGAAGCGAAGTGGTTGCCGCCGCCGCGATGCTCCCGGTGTTGCCGTCTTCGAGCGCCCGCAGCGTGAGCAGAGAACGAAGAACTGCCTCCCGGTACTCGCCCGAAACCGTGCAGCGATCCGACCATTTCTTCCATCTACGTTCGACCGTTTCGAGCGACGAATGCAGATCCGGCGATTCGCCGATCGGCCTCCAGGAGTCGTCCCATGTGAGGACGAATGGAATCTGAGCGCCCTCCTGGACGTTAAACTCGGCCACGGTTTTCATGTCGGCTCCCCGATGGGAAATCGGAGTCGACAAAATCAGCCTGTGGGGACCTGCCACCGCCCTCATACGGCCGTCCGGCATCGTCACTACCCAGGGGATGACCTCGCCGTAACTGAAGCGGATGCAGAGTTCCATGCGCATCGGCACACAACCTTTACGCCCCTCGATCAGCCGCATCAGGTCGTAAACGCCGTCGCGCCGCTGCATGAAGTCGATCACAGCGACTGTGCCCTCGCGCGTCTCGAATTCGGTTTCGAGAATGAGCGTACCTTCGCGGTACCGGCGCTTGACTTTAACCGGTTTAGCTAACGGAGCGAGCAGCCATCGCCCATTATTCGGGTTGCCGAGCAAAGCGGCAAAACACGCCTGAGAATCGAATCGCGGCAGGCAGAGCCAGTCGATCGAACCATCGCGCCCCACGAGTGCGGCTGTCCCGCGATCCCCGATGATGGCATAATCTTCAATTTTTCCCGGCACACCGATCCCGCACTAAGGATCGCTTGCACGTTTTTCGCCAGTGATAGCGACCCGTAGTAATTCACAGCACTCTGAAGAAGGAGCAGCATGCATGGCAAATTCTCTCGATTGGTCACAGTGCCCCGCCGTCGAAAGCGTTCCCGGCAAGGTGAGCGGCGCCTGGGTTTTGCGAGACACGCGAACGCCCGTGAAGACCTCGTTTGAAAATCTGGAAGCGGGCATGAGTATCGAGGAAGTGACAGAGCAATTCCCGGATCACACGAGCAGATCGAAAGTCTTATGGCGTTCGTAGCGCGCTCGCTCGATAAGACTCCCACGTACAATCAGCTCCGAATGCTGGTTCCATTCGACAACGGGACGCCGCGTGGTCTCGCCGCCGTACTCTCGCGCCACACGGCTCTGGAAGCACGAATCCGAGGGTGGGACGAGTTGGCGAATGGAGATTTGATTACGGCCGCCGAGGCCGCGGGTCTGAAGTCCTCCTCACCACCGGCAAGAATATCCGCTACCAGCAAAACCTGAAAGAGCGCACAATCGCGCTCGTAGTACCGGAACACTCACAGTGGCCGATGGTCAAATTAGTCGCCGAATCGATTGCGGCTGCGGTCGACGCAGCCCAGCCCGGCGGCTATGTGGAAGTCTCCGTTCCCTTCAAAGAATAGTCAGGTGGAAATCCTCGCCGTGTTACCATAAGTCTTCCCCATACAAGGGAATCTGCGGCCGCCTTCACCGGCAGCCGCCCGCAACCCACGACTCGGCCCCAAACCGAAACGGACTTGCGAGATTAAGGAGATCGAAACTTGAGATTAGATACCGTCATCGCGGCGGAGCCTCGCGCCTCCCGCGGAAAAAATGAAGCGCGTCGTACGCGCGCCGCCGGAAAGATTCCGGCTATCGTTTACGGGGCGTTCAAAGACCCGCAATCGGTCAGCGTCAACCCCAAGGACATCCTCAAAATCATTCGTGGCAAGGCCGGCCACAACTCCATTTTTGACCTGGAGATCTCGGGCGTCGAACGCACCCCCGTCATCGTCGCGGACGAGCAGTACGATCCCGTCAAAGACACCCTGATCCACATCGATCTCAAACGTATCGATCTCGCCCGTAAGCTCCGCGTCTCCATCCCGGTACACGCGCACGGCGAACCGAAGGGCGTCAAGCAGCAGGGCGGCGTTCTTGACGTGGTCACGCGCTCAATCGAAATCGAGTGCATCCCGGCCGATATCCCGATCCAGTTCGACGTCGATGTGACCGAGCTGATGATCGGTAACAACATCCGCGTGTCGGATCTCAAAGTCGGCGAAGGGATTCGCGTCCTCACTTCGCCGGACGCCGTGATCGCGCACGTAGTCGGCATCAAGGAAGAAGCCGCACCCACACCGGCGGAAGGCGCTGCCGCCACTCCGGCCGAACCCGAAGTCGCGAAGAAGGGCAAGAAGGAAGAGGAAGGCGCCGCGCCCGCAGCCGCGGACAAAGGCAAGAAGAAGTAGTCTTCCATGTTCCTGGTGGCCGGTCTCGGCAACCCCGGCGAACAGTATGCCGCGACGCCGCATAATCTTGGCTTTCTCGTCGTGGATGCTCTCGCCGCCCGCCATTCGATCCGGCTCTCGCGCGTCGAATGCCAGGCTGTCATCGGCCAGGGGACAATTGAAGGAAAGACTGTGGTTCTGGCGAAGCCGCAGACGTTCATGAACCTCAGCGGAGTCTCCGTGAAGCCGCTGATGCAGAAGAACGGAGTGGAGCCGAAGGATTTGATCCTCGTCTATGACGAGCTGGCGCTGCCCTGGGGTTCGCTCCGGATCAGGCCGGATGGGTCTTCCGCCGGACACAACGGCGTGCAGAACGTGATCGATGTGCTCGGGAGGCAGGATTTCCCGAGAGTCCGGCTGGGGGTGCACCCCGGCTATCAGCTCTCCGCTGGAAGAGGAGCTGATTACTTGTTGTCGCGATTTTCGCGGCAGCAGAACGAAACTTTGGAGGAGTTCGTCGGTCTCGCAGCCGATGCAACGGAATCCATTATTGCTGAGGGCGTCAGTTTGTCCATGACCAGATTTAATCGTCGCGCCCCGGGCACAAACGAGGAAGAATGAGAATCTACGAAAACCTGTTCATCGTCAAACCCGATGCAACAGAAGAAGAGATCGATCACCTCATCGAACAGATGTCGAAAAACATCACCACCACTGGTGGCACTGTCGATAAGGTCGAAAAGTGGGGCAAGCGCCGTCTTGCCTACCGCGTCGAAAAGCAGCGCGAAGGCTTCTATGTCCTGCTCACCTTCACTGCGGAAGCCAGCACCGTTCACGAATTCGAGCGGCGCATGCTCGTTCAGGACTCGATCATCAAATTCCTGACCGTTCGCATCGATGAAACTCTGAAACGCATCGAAAAGCGGAAGAAAATCCGGGAAAAGCGCGCTCTGCGCCGCCCCAAGCCCCCCGCCGCACAGCCTTCCCTCGCCCAGCAGATGATGGGCGGTTCGGAAGAAACGCACGCGGCGCCCGGACTTCCGGCCCAGAATGCTACTCCCGGCGCGCCTGCTCCTGCCGGCGCGGAACCCGCAGCCGCAACGAAGGAATAAGGAGATCTCATCATGGCTGAAACCCCAACTCGCGGCGCGCGTCCCATCGCCGCCAATCAACGCCCCACCGGCGGCGATAAAGCCGTGGCCGTCGGCCGGAAGCAGTATTTCCGCCGCAAAAAAGTGTGCCGTTTCTGCGTCGAGAAAATCGACGATATCAATTACAAGGACGTTAAGCTGCTCCAGGCGTTCATCGCCGAGCGCGGCAAGATCGTTCCCCGCCGCATTTCGGGCGTCTGCGCACCGCACCAGCGCCGCCTGACCGACG
>DASZVV010000283.1:0-4260 GCA_035546955.1 Bryobacteraceae bacterium | reverse complement strand
GAGAACTTGCGGTCAGACGGCGAGCGGACGGGCGGCGGCGCGTCGAGTGCGAAAGCGAGCGGGATGCTGATGGTGGGCGGCGTCCTGTATCTGTGGGTGCGGAATGTGGGGAATTCGCAGCTCGCGTGGTCGAACGATCATGGCAAGACGTGGCAGTGGGGATTCCGGATGGAGAAGAGTTTTGGGTCGCCGGCGTTTCTGAATTTCGGGCGGAACTATGCGGGCGCGCGGGATGAATATGTTTATACGTATTCGCAGGACGGTCCGTCGGCGTATGAGAGCGATAACGGGGTGGTGCTGGCACGGGTGCGGAAGGATCGGATTCCGGATCGCGGCGCGTGGGAGTTTTACGCAGATGGGCAGTGGAGCGCCGATATCGATCGGATGACGCCCGTCTTTTCGTATCCGGCAAATTGCGGGCGAATCGATGTGGTCTATGATGCCGGGATTCACCGGTATCTGATGGCGCTCGCTTACGATCAGGCGGGTGGATGGGGATTGTTCGATGCGCCGGAGCCGTGGGGTCCGTGGACGACGGTGGTGCATCGGCAGTGGGATGTGGCGGACACGCATGGATACCGGCTGCCTTCGAAGTGGATTTCGAGGGATGGGCTGAGTATGGTGCTGGTTTTTTCCGGCTTGAAACCGAATGATGCGTTTGCGACGAGAACGCTGATGCTTACGCTTCGGAAGTAATCAGCGCGGGCCCGGTGCGGGCGGGCGTTGGTCGCGGTCCAGCGCGCCGGTAAAATCGCTGAGTTCGTTGAAGGCGCGGTGCGGATTATTGGCACTGCGGCCGCTGCGGATCCAGCTTTCGTGATACCAGCGGTCGAAGGGCGGATATTCGCCACGGGCGAAGACGGTTTCGAGATCTTCGAGATATGTGCTGGCTTCGAAGACGGATTTCCACATGGCATCGGCGTTTGGCGCGCGAAGGGCCTCTGCAAGTTTGAGGGCGGCATGGGTTTGTTTGTCGGCGAGCTGAAGGCCCAGGCCGGCGTGATCGAGAGGAATGTACGTTCGGTGAGTGGCAGAGAGCTCTCGACCTTTTGCTCGTCCGCGAGAGCTTCATCGAGCGCTTTCACGCTGAATTGCAAGGGCGAGGCGTCGAATGGCGCGGGCGTTTCACCGGCGACCTTTTTATACAGGTTGTCGATGATGGTTTGTGAGGCGTTCATCGCGTTCCACAGGGTGTCCGGACGATTCAGCAGGGTGAAGTACTGCGCATAAACGTTCGCTGCTTCGGGGGTGAAGTATTCGCGAGATCACGAGGCGGGGTAGCGAGTTGCGGCATCCGGCCTTCCATAATGGCGGGGGCGTTCCAGCAAATATCGGCGATCGTGCGCGCGCCCATGACGCAGTCGCGCAGCTCAGAGACATTGACCAGCATGTATTCGGTTGCACCGGCTTTTACGATCTTCTGAAATTCGTCCGCAACAGGCTGGGCCGTTTCGGTGTGCGTGGTTTGCTTGCTGAGGTTGCCGCCGAGACAGGCGAGGTGGTAATAGACGCCATGCTTCCACTTGCCGAGCGAAGCGGGAAGGCCGTTCTGGCTGATTTCGGCGATTTGGCCTCTCATTGTTCGTGGCGCAATACCCGCTTCAATGAAAGGGTTGATCGCGTGCCCTCGCAGACTGTATCTCAGGAGAAGGGAAAATTCCCAGGTATCATCGCGCGCCGCAGGTATGGTAGTAATACACGCTGTCGAGGAACGTGTAAAAGAAGGCGCGCTGCAGTTGAAGTACCAACTCTCATTCCCTTTCGCCGCATTTGTCTCATCCACGCGCGGGAGTACAATTCCCACATGCGGATTTCCCTCGCGGCCGGACTGGCTGCTTCTCTCATGGTGTGCGCCGCGGCGGGCACGCCCGATCTGACGCTTGAAATCCGCGACTACGTGACGATGCCGATGACCGGCAAGGTGAACGGCACCGGACAGATCATGGGGCTGCTGGCGCGGGTGAATTTCATGCGGGAAGAGCCGGGGCCGAATGCGAAGACGCGATTTTTCGTGAACGATCTGAACGGTCCGCTTTACATTCTGGATAAGCAGAGCGGAAAATTCACGACGTATCTGAACTTCAATGGACGCGACGGGCAGACCGGTTTGTTCGCGCGGCTTCCGACTCAATCCGGGTTTGCGAACGGGTTTATCTCGTTTGCGTTCGATCCGGATTACGTGCACAACGGGAAGTTTTACACGATCCATCTGGAGGACTTCTCGGCGCCGGCATCGGATATGCCGGACGGGAAGAGCTTTCCTGGACTGAAGCTGGATGGATACGAGACGACGCCCGCGATTGTGCCGCCGGGTCCTGCGACGCGCGAGGCGGTGCTGATCGAGTGGACGGATACGAATACCGCGGATGAGGTTTTCGAAGGAACGGCTCGCGAGATCATGCGAGTCCGGTTCACAGGACAGATCCATCCGATGGGGGATATGATTTTCGACCCGACCGCGAAGCCCGGCGACGACGACTGGCGGGTGATGTATATCGCCTGCGGTGACGGCGGAGCGGGCGAGCAGAAGAATCCTGAGGTGCGGATGATTCCGCAGCGGCTCGATCTGCCTCAGGGCAAGATTCTGCGGATTATTCCGGATCTCAATTACCGAAAGGATTCGAGTGCCGTGAGCGCGAACGGGCGCTACCGGATTCCAGACGACAATCCGTTCGTTTCGCCGGCGATGCAGAAGGCGGGTGTGCGGGGAGAGATTTGGGCGTACGGGTTCCGGAATCCGGCGCGGCTGACGTGGGATGTGGATCCGGCGAATCCCAAAGACAATCACCTGATTGCGGATGTGATCGGCCTGAATACATGGGAGATGGTGGATATCGTCCACAGGGGCGCGAACTACGGGTATTCGCAGCGTGAGGGGAATCAGAAGCTGGAGCTGACGAACAAGACCACGGACTTGCCTGCGGACGACAAAATTCCGATGATGCTGAATGCGACGGAGACGAACGGGATGGTGACACCGACGTACCCCGTAATCGAATATCCGCATGAAACGGGCGGCGGCGATGCGATGTCGAGCGGGTACGTGTATCACGGGAAGGCGTTTCCTGCGCTGCGGGGGAAGTATATTTTCGGCGACCTTTCGACTGGCAACGTGTGGTGGTCGGATTTCAAAGAAATGCTCGCGGCGGATGACGGGAAGCCGGGCACGATGGCGGCGATCCATCCGATGAAGATCCGGTGGACGAAGCCGGGCGCGAGCGCGAGTGAGGTTTACAGCTCGATGTATCCGGTCACGGAAGCGGCATATCACGAGCGCGGCGGCACAGCGAAAGGATTGCCGGGATTTGCGAAAGTGCCGAACGGCGGGCGCTCCGATATCCACTTTTGGGAAGATGCGGAGGGCGATCTCTACATCATGAGCAAGAGCGACGGGATGATACGGCGGGTGGTGGGGGCTACGGCTGCGAGGTGATGACGCGGCGGCAATCGATCGGGCTGCTGGCCGGGAGCGCGATTCTTCAGGCTGCGGGAAAGATCCGGCTGATTGTTTTCGATGTGGGCGGGACGATTATTCAGGATCGCGGCGATGTGCCGGAAGCGTTTATCGGCGCGTTTGCGAAGCGCGGGATCACGGTGACGCCGGAGGAAATCGCGAAACGGCGCGGAGCATCGAAGCGCGAGGTGGTGCGGCGGTTTGCGGCGGAGCGATCGAAGGCGGAGGGCGCGGAGCTGGACAGGCTGGCGGCCGCGATCTACGCGGACTTCAACGCGCGTACGATTGCTGCGTATCGCGGAGTGCCTCCGATCGAGGGCGCGGAAGCGGCGTTTCAGAAACTGCGCGCACAGGGCATTCTGCTGACTGCATCGACCGGCTTCGGCCACGAAATCGCGTCTTCGATCTTTCAGCGGTTGGGGTGGGAGAAGTATTTCGTTACCGTGGTGACGGGCGATGACGTCCAGGATGGGCGACCGGCGCCTTACATGATTTTTCGCGCGATGGAAGCGGCGAAGGTGGGGAGCGTCGCGGAAGTGATGGCGGTGGGGGATACGCCGCTCGATCTGCAGGCGGGAACGAATGCGGGGGCGCGGGCGGTGGTGGGCGTGTTATCCGGCGCGTCAAAGCGGGAGCGGCTCGAACCGGAGCCGCACACGGACATCATTGCGAGCGTGGCGGAGCTGCCGGAGCTGATTGCGGCGAAGTACTGACGCGGCCGGGTCCGTAGAGAATGGCGCCAGGGCGCGCGCCGGTGTGATTGCCGCCATCGATCACGGCTTTCCCGTTGACAAAGACGTATTTGA
>DASZVV010000282.1:0-4888 GCA_035546955.1 Bryobacteraceae bacterium | reverse complement strand
CTGAAGACGGACTGTTCGCTGCTGATCGCCGGAGATGGATCGCAATCGCCCGCCTATACGGCTCAACTGAAGGAACTGGCGAAGGGCGATCCGCGGATCCGGTTCGCGGGCGACGTCCGGGGAGAGTTGCTCGAAGAGCTGCTCTCGAATGCGCGCCTCTTCGTACAGCCTTCCGAACTGGAAGGCTTGTCCATTGGTCTGATCGAAGCGATGAGCTATGGCCTGCCCTGTGTTGCGAGCAACATTCCCGAGAACATCGAGGCAATCGGCGATGCGGGGCTTCGTTTCCGCAGCAAGAGCGTTGAGGATTTGCGAAACGTGATGAACTCGGCGCTGAGCGATTCGATCCTGGCGAGGCAAATGGGAATTCAGGCGCGGCGGCGCGTGGAGTCCCGGTTTACGTGGGATCTTGTCGCGAACCAGCTCGAAGATCTGTACAGCCGTCTCGTCTCCGGCTGGCGTCCCCACCGTGCGGGACGAGCCCGGCTGCGTCCTGCTCCCGCTGCCGTGAAAGAACAGTCGACTTCCGTCACCCGGTGAACGCCATGACTCCTCTGATTCTTCTGGCCGTATTGTCCTTCGCGGTCTCCCTTTTTCTTGTACCGCTCTGCCGTAACGCGGCGCTGCGGTGGAAACTCGTGGACTATCCCGATCTGACGAGAAAAATCCATCGCCGTCCCATTCCACGGATCGGCGGTGTGCCGCTGGCTGCCTCCGCGGCTATCGCGAGTCTGGCGGCGTGGCTCATCGCCACGCTTCATGGGTCATGGCCGGCGGAAACGTTTCGCGTTCTCGGCATGATGGCCGTTCCGGCATTGGCCGCGCTTCTGCTGGGGCTGTTCGATGATCTCGCTGGCATGAAGGCGTCACATAAACTGGCGGGCCAGGCGGTTGTGGCGCTCACCGCGGTCGGAATCGGCATCCGAATCCAGGCTGTGGCGGGAATCTCGCTGGGGCCGTGGGCGGGCGGTCTCGTCACGGTTCTGTGGCTGGTGGCATGCGCCAACGCGATGAATCTGATCGACGGAGTCGATGGGCTTGCTTCGGGCGTGGCCCTGGTTGCGGCGGGCGCATCGATGGCCGCCGCGATTCTCTCGGGACATCCTGAACTGGCGCTCGCTTTTGCTCCGATCATCGGCGGCCTTGCCGGCTTCCTGGTATTCAATTTCAATCCCGCGTCCATTTTTCTCGGTGACTGCGGCAGTCTGATGCTGGGCATTCTGCTGGGCTGCTATGGAGTGCTGCTCAGTAATGAGCCCGGCATTTCGAAGGGCATGCTGGCCCCGCTCATTCTGTTGTCAGTCCCGCTTGCCGATGTGAGCCTCGCGATGACCCGCCGTTTCCTGCGGCGGCAGCCGATTTTCAGTGCGGACCGTTCTCATATTCACCACCGGCTGCTCGCGCTCGGGTTGACGCCGCGCCGCGTCATGATGGCTCTCTGCGGTGCGGAAGCGGTGGCGAGCCTGATCGCGCTCGTCATGGCGCTCACCAGTCACGGATGGGACGCGGCCATCCTTGCAGTCTTCGTTTGCGCCGGCGTGTTGTGTATCGGCAAGCTGGAATACGCCGAATTCGACGCAGTAAGGGGCTTCTTCCGCGATGACGCGTTCCGGCTCGCGGTCTCCGGCCACGTCGCGGTCCGGCAATTCGAAGACATCGTGAGCGAAGCGACGACCCCCCAGGAGTGCTGGCGCGCGGTGGAGGCCACGTCGAAGATGCTGGGCGTCCATCGCGCAGAGATGCGGATCGGGGGCGCCGCTTTCCGCTACCACATCAACTCGCCGGCTATTCGCTCGTGGCAGATTTATGTCCCGATATCGGAGCTGGATTGGGTGGAGTTTTATCAGGACCCAGGACCGCCGGGTAAGGGGCACGCTACGGCGATGATTGCATTCGCGGAAACGATACGGCGGCTCCTCGCTTCCAAGTCTTTTATCTCACCCCGCCCGGCGCGTCATGGCGCGCTGATCTCGTCTTCCATTGCCAGCAACAAAGAAAATCTTGCCCGTGCGGCGGCCGGTTCGCAGGGTCAGTCCAACTGAGGTGAATTATGATTCAGCCAGGGAACGGCAGCGCCTGCGCGCCTGAGGTCTACGGTGTTACGGCGCTGCAGGAAGCTTTACTCGCCACTGCGGCGGAATCCCTTCCGGCGGGTGAACGGAATATACGTCTGCTCTGCAGCGTGCGCGGCGAAATCGACAGCGATCTCGCGCGAGCCGCGTTTGACCGGCTGGTCGAACGCCACGAAATGCTTCGCACTTTCTATTCGCGGGACATGTCCGGCGCGTGGTACTGCGTGGCTGGTGCATCCCGCTGCGATTTCAGCGCTCCGGGCTGGGACGAACTGAACTCTCTCTCGTTCGAGGATCACGTGGACCGCGAATCCGGCCGCCCCTTCGATCTGGAGAACGGTCCACTGCTTCGAGTACGGCTCTACGCGGGTGCCGCGAGCACCGCTTCACTGCTGATCTGCGCTCCCTTCGTCGCGGCCGATCTTGCATCCCTGCGGATACTGATGGGCGAGTTTGAAATCGTCTATGCCGCTCTGCTGAACGGGCGCGCTCCCGGGCTTGCTCCGCTGCGGGCCACCTACTTCGACTATGTGCAACAGGCGCGTGGGCACTCTCAAATTGGGGCACGCGGCGCATTCGGACCGGATGCCCACGGCATTCCCGTTCTCGATTTGCCTTTCGATCGCCGGTCCGCCGCCGCGGATGATTCACAGGGAGAGGTTCAGTTTGAAGTGCCGCGCGCGATTACTGCTCCGCTGCAGCCGCTGATGTTGTCGCCGGCGGACGCCCGGCCTGGCGTGTTTCTGGCCGCATTCGCCGTCCTGCTTTCGCGCTACAGCGCCGGCGAGCGCATCCCTGTCGCGCTGCCCGTGAGCGATCGCAAACCGGAGACGCGGAATGCGGTGGGGAACTATTCCCGTCTGCGCCCGGCCATCCTCGAGTGTCCGGCCCGATTGAGTTTTCGGGAAATGGCCGACCGGGCGGGCGACGCGATGGGAGCGCCTGAGGCTCAGGGCGATGCCGGATCGAACGCTCCCGCCCCGGTGTGCTCCGCGTGGTTCCTCTGGGACAACGGCGGTTCCGCGCTCCGGCTCTGTACCGGGGCTTCCTTCGAGCTGGTGGAAACTGACTGCCTGCCACTCCCGGGCTTATTCGATCTGGGCCTCCGACTCAGCCAGACTGCGGACACCATTCGCGGATGGCTGGTCTATCGCCGCGGACGTTTCAGCCGCAGCACCGTGGAACGAATGGCCTGCCAGTTTCTGCAACTGCTCATTTCGGCCGCAAGCCGGCCGGACAGCCTGACCGCCGAGCTCGAGATGCTGCCGGACCCGGAAAGGCAGCAAGTCCTCGCCTGCGCCGCTGGTCCGCGCACCGAGTTTCCCGCCCTCTGCCTGCATGAGCTGTTCGCGCAGCACGCGGAGCGCCGCCCGGATGCGGAAGCAGTTGTTTTCGGGGCCGAGCGTCTGTCATACGGGGAGCTCGACCGTCGGTCCAATCAGGTTGCGCAGTTCCTCCGCTCAAACGGATTGAAGCAGCAGGAAATCGTCGGCGTTTGCATGGAGCCCTGCGCCGACTGGGTAGTAGCGCTGGTCGGAATTCTGAAGGCGGGCGGCGCCTATGCGCCCATCGATCCCAAATTCCCGGCGGAGCGCATCGATTTCATGATCGAGGACACGATGACGCGGTGGGTCATCACCAGCGGCACGGTCCCGATGAATACGGGCTCGGCGGCCACTCTGATTTCTATGAGCGCGCCAGACTCCGCCATAGCGCAGGCTGGCGCCGGGCCCGTTTCGAATATCTCCACACCCGATTGCGCGGCGGTGCTCATCTACACGTCCGGTACCACCGGAGAACCCAAGGGCGCAATCATTCCGCATCGTTCGGTGACACGGGTCGTTCGGGAACCGAATTACGTCCGGATCACGGAGAATGATCGGGTTGCCCAGGTGATGAGCCCGTCCTTCGACGTCTGCATTCTCGAAGTCTGGGGCGCGCTGGCAAATGGCGCCGCACTGGTCGGTATCGCGAAGAGTGATCTGCTTGCACTACGCCAGATGAGCCGCATCCTGCAGGCGGAGCAGGTCACCTTTCTGACGGTTCCAGCCGCTTATCTGAGTCAGATCGGGCGCGAAGATCCCGCCATGCTTCGCAATCTTCACACAGTCATTTATGGAGGCGAACCCGCCGACGCGGCTTCCATTCGCAACATCCTCAAAGCTGGTCCTCCGGGAATCCTGGTGAACGCCTACGGTCCCACCGAGGGCTGCATCATCGCCGCGTGTTACCGGATTGAATCTCTGGATGACGAAGCGACGTCGATTCCGATCGGCCGCGCGCTGACGAACGCCGTCGTGTATCTGCTCGATAGCCATCTGCGCCCGGTGCCGTTCGGCGTTCCAGGTGAGATCTGTATCGGCGGTCATATCGCTCACGGCTACTGGCGGCGGCCCGAGCTGACGAGAGACAAATTCATCCCCGACTTCATTGGCGGAGAAGCGGGCGCCATGCTTTACCGGACAGGTGACGTGGCTCGTCTGCGCGCCGACGGTGTTCTGGAGTTTCTGGGGCGGACGGACGAGCAGGTGAAAGTGCGAGGCTTTCGCATCGAACTTGGCGCGGTTCAGATCGCTCTGGCGTCCCATCCCGACGTCGCCGAGGCGGTGGTTATCGTCCGCGAAGACACGCCGGGCAACCGCCGGCTTGTGGCTTACGTAAAACTGCGGCGCGAACTGCCGAATGCAGCGGAAGCTCTGCGGCGCTATGCAATGAACCGGATGCCGGAGTATATGGTCCCGGCGGTGATCGTGCCGGTGGATTCGATTCCGCTCAACGCCAATGGAAAAGTCGACAAAACCGCACTGACGGCGCCC
>DASZVV010000281.1:0-15941 GCA_035546955.1 Bryobacteraceae bacterium | reverse complement strand
ACGGCCCCGAGACGAAATCGCTCGAAGCGTTCTGCGTTGGGGAAGTCGATCAGTTCGTCTTCTGCCTCGCCAATAACACGCTGATCAACATTGCCGACGATGCCGATCTTCACTTCGGCGCTGAGGGCGGTGTCGATTCCCACCAGATGGTGGACCCTCGGTTTCCTAACTCCTATCCCTACACGCTGCTGGCATATATCGGCCTCACGCTTCCTTCGGACGTGACAGCCGTCGACAATGCGCCTGACATAACGGCGGTCATCAAGGGGAAGGTAATCGATTTCTTCGATTCGACGGGCGCGTGGAGCCACTTCGGTTGGAGCGACAACGCGATCTGGAACACGCGCGAATTTCTGGCCCTCAGCTACTACGAGGGAGGAATGGGCATCCCGTGGGGTTGGATCGACGATGCCCGAAACTACGCCGAGGCCGCCTATTGTGATGAACTGATCTCCGATACCACCAACGATCAAAAAATCTATCTTCCGAATCCGATGCCGGACGGGATGGTGGCGGGCTCGAATTACCGCGCCTATCGCTCCACGTGCGTGGACGGTTACGACCCGTCCACGGATGGCCCCTATTTCACTTACACGCCAGGCGTGGATGACGATTCGAGCAGCACGCCGGCACCCGTCAACGTTCGTCGCTTCACACTCAACGTCGCTATCGCTCAGCAGCAGGCCGCGATCGACGTCCTGCAGTCTAAGCTGCTGCCGGCGTTCAATGGCTATTGCAAACAGAACAAGCTCGGCCAGATCCAGATCTGCGTGGAGAAAGCGAACCCGCGGGCGCTGGTGACGGCGGCCGCCGCGGGCGGCAGCAATCGAATTTTCTGTGACACGCCGGCATCGTTTGCCTCGGGCGATCTGCTGATTCTCTCGACCTACACGGCGAACGCCGAAGTCCGCAAGGTCGATCATATTCGGATGAAACGCTGCCGAATACTGCGCTGCTCACTGCCGCGCTTGCCGGAACTGCGGCCTCCGGAGATCCGGACACGGTGCATAGCGACACCAACCTTATCCGCATGCGGCAGTCCGGAAGAACTGGGACAAGCACGGCGAGACCCCGTCGCTGCTCGATTTCGAGGGCGTCGTTGGCGACGGCGTGAACGATGATGCAGCGGCGATCAACAATGCGATCGCCGACGTCGTCGCCGCGGGCGGGCTCGGTCTGCGGATTCCAGGCGGCTATACGTTTCTGGTGAAGAGCCCGATTCTGCTCCCCGCTGGCAGCCTGAATCTCACGCTGCTGGGGGATGGAGATTCGAGCGTCATTAAGCGCGGCACCAACATGCCCGCGGGCAAGGGCGTCGTCGATATCTCTGGCTCGCAGGTAACGCTCAGGAACTTCGTCATCGAAGGTGCAGTGACGGCCGCGGCTGGGCTGAACTATTCGGCGTTCAGCGATCCAATGGACGCCCAGTTGACAGGGAACAGCTCGATCTGGGCGCACGGCGGCGTCTCGGATCTGCTGATCGATGGCGTGCGGATCTACCACTCGGGCGGATACGCGGTGCTTCTCGACGCCACGGCGGGCGACATCGGCGACGTCCGGATTGCCGGATGCATCCTGCGGAACAATCGGCCTCACCTCTTCGGCACCAGCGCGCTCGATCTCAGTTACGGTTCATGGACTGGAGGGATTCACTATCAGGGCGATGGAACCACGCATCGGGTGACGAACCTGCTGGTGGATGGCTGCACTTTCCAGCGCGGGACGGGGAATCAGGTCTGGGGCCACGCCTACGCGTTCACGAAGATGCATGAGAACGTCCGCGTGACGAACAATCAGTTCGTCGACATCGGACGCGATTGCGTGCAACTCGCGGCCACCAGCGGCGGTCTGGTGTCGAATAATGCGGGCAGGCGAATAGGTTACATCGCAACCGACGACGTCTCGGCGGCGCAGCCAAAGTATCTGGGCGGCCAGTATGCCGTTTTCATCGATACGAGCGGGACTTCCGGCGTCGATTACATCGGCAATACCTGTATTTCCGCGCTGGGTGCGTTCTTCGATCTCGATGGATTCGCCTATGGCCGCGTAAGTGGAAACACATGCAGAGTGCCCGCGGCCGCCGATCCCGAATACGCCGAGGATCTGATTTCCTCGTGGCCCGGGAACTATACCTATGGCGTCCAGACGGGCAACAACTACTACGCGCCCGGGGGGACGAATGTTTCGATCACAGACAACACGTTCATTAACTGCAATTACGGGGCGATCCGGCTCTTTGCCGCCCGCGGGTGCCATATCGCCGGTAATACCATCAGCCATCCGGCTGCTGCTGCGTTTGCTCCTGTCATTCTCGGCAACTTTGTCCCCGCTTCCGGCGGCGGCCAGATCGATACCGCGAATTGCGATATCACCGGAAACAACGTTCAGTGGTCGCCTTCGGCGGCCGCCGCAGCCATTCAGGAGCTGGAGAATTGGGGCGCTGGCTCGATGCCTTGGGCAGGCGAAACCAACTGGGTTGCGGGTAACCACGTCTTCGGCGCGAACACCACCGAGTTTTCCAAAGCCGCATCCTCAGCCTCTATCGCGGGCATCCTGATCTCCAACGCCGGGGCGATGCCGAGCGCGGCAGGGCTCGCCTCGCTGAAGGCTGACACCTCGGCGTTGCAGCTCAGCGTCAATGGAGGCGCATTCAAACCCATCGCGCGCGTTGCAGGCGCTGCAACTCACATCCAGTTCAACGATGCGACCGGTCAGAATCTGGCGGGCAGCGCGGACCTGACGTGGGACGACACCGGAAAGATCCTTACGCTCGGCGGCGGCGCGGCGAGCGGCGTGGCTGCATATGCCTTCAATTCGCGTGCGACGGGGGCGAATATCGGCTTCCAGCTTGCGAATCTGAACTTCCTCGTGGACGGCAACGGCAACGCGACGTCGAGCGCGGCAATGTCGGCGAAGACGTTCGTGCTGCAGAATTCCACTGCACCCGCCACGGCGGCAGGTTTCGCTTATCTGTACGCCGATGCCACTAAGGCGTATTTGAGCGTTAATGGCGGCCCATTCGGGGCTGTCGCCGTCGTTTCGGGAGCCAATAAGGACGTCTTTTTTAACTCGGCCGGTGCCATCGGAACCGACGTCGGCCTGACCTATGATTCATCGACGCGCGTACTCACGGTGGGAGTGGCGAACATCGGGGGCGTGATTGCCCCGGCGTTTAACGCGACCGTGAACAGCACGAACACGGCCTTCCAGCTTTCAAATCTGAATTTCATCGTTGATGGAAACGGAAACGTTACCTCAAGCGCGGCTGTGTCAGCGAAATCGTTCACGCTCATCAATGGGACAGCACCCACAAGGGCGGCCGGTTATTCCTATCTCTACGCCGACGCGGCGGGGATCTACATAAGCATCAACGGCGGCGCTTTCGCGTCGCTGCCCACGGTAGCTGGCCTCAACACTCAGATCCAGTACAACAACGGCGGCGCATTCGGTGCGAGTTCCAGCCTGACCTGGAATGGCGCGCAGTTGGGCGTGACGGGAATCGGCACGTTTGCGGCGGCGATCGCGGTGACATCCGGCTACGTCAGTGCAGACGGAGGCTTTGCGACATCTTCATCGAGCAGCGCCGCGGTGAATGTACCGAACGGGACCGTGCAAGCGAAATATCTGACGGCCACCAGCACGTTGTACCTGGTTGATCCTGGTTCGACGCCCAGCGCTTCGAGCTCCGGGAATTCCGCATTCCACTATCGATCGGCTTCGGGTCTGTGGTTTTCGCCGAACGGCGGCGCGTGGGCGAACGTCGTCAACAACTCGAATGCCTGGGTTTCGGGCGGCGGCGTTCTGTGCCCGCATGCAGCGTCGATCGCGGGCGGCAACTTCTACGTCACGAAGAACTCCGACGCGGCCTATATCGCCGGCGCCGATGACAGCTTTTTGGATCAGGGCGGCACTCGCCGCTACTTCGTCGGTGGAATTTACATCGGCACGACTTCAGTGAGCAGGTGAGGCAAATGAAAACGATCACGATTACGTTTATGCAGAGGGTGCGGTTGACGCTCATTATGCGTTCCTTTGTGGGTACGCTTGGCGACGTGCGGACGCGTGTGATGCGCGACCTGCGATCGAGGATTGGCATCTCCGAAGAGGAATTGCCGAAGTTCGTCCGGTTTGTGAGTGAGGATAGCCTGATGCTACTCCCGGATGCGATCGCCTCGCAGGATGGAGGAGATTTTCAGCTCACGCCGGAAGAGGCGCGGCAGCTACGTGATTTGTTGCGTTCGGTCCAGCTCCGCGTGCTCGATATGACGGAATGGGCCGATAAACTGGATTCGATTTTGGAGGCGGCGTGCGCCTGACCCTTCTTGCGCTGTTCACGGCGGCCGCCGCGATCGCGCAGCCTCCGTGTATCCAGATCAGCCAGACGCTCTATGTGGCGGGCGGTATTCGGCCGGCGCTCATGAACGGCACAATTACGCTGTCGATCGGCTATACGGCACAGGATGGGGCATTCACCGTGGTGCAGTCAGAGGCGCCGATCCCGATCGTCGGGGGCCATCTTTCGACGTGCCAGCCGGCGGGTTCGTCGATTCAAGCGCATTATTCGGTCACGCCGACGCCGCCACTCACGAAGACGGAGGAGTATGACCGGTACTGGAAGATTCCACCCAGCGGCGGCCCCTACCCCCTGTCTCAGATTGAAGGCAGCACGCCAATTACACCCCCCACGACGGTCGCGCCTTCGTGGCTCGCGAACGGCAACGACGGCGTGGTGGTGATATCGGGCGGCCATGGTGATGCTCGACGGCTTGTTCCAAACGATCTTCCTCCGCTTGTGGGGCCTGAAACCGCTGCGGCGCTGTCCAGCGCATGGACCATCAGGAACACCCCTGGCTCAGCGGGATGGGGAAACATCGCCTACTCGCCCGAGTTGCGCCGGCTCGTCGTAGTCAGCGATGCGGATGGCGCTTACGGCCACGTCATGACATCGGACGACGGGGGCCAAACTTGGACTTCGCACTCCACTCCAGGCGATGCGTACGAGTGGAATGCACTCATGTGGGTGGACAACCTTAGTGAATTTATAGTACTCCCGCACAGCGCAACTTATGCGGGATATATGACTTCGTCGGATGGCATCGCATGGACGCTTCACGCGAATTCCACGCTTACGGGGGGATATTTCGACAGCGTTGCCTGGTCGCCGCAGCTCGGGATCGCCTGCGCCGTGCAGGCGGCCGCCAGCGGGGCAGGTAATCCAATGGCTGCGAGGTCTTCTGATCTGTCCTCCTGGATAGCTGCAGACGGCAGTTCGCCGGGAGGATCGGATGTCGTGTGGGTGCCTGAACTGTCGCTCTTCGTCTCAGTCCGTAATAATTTGAACTACGTATCGACGTCTCCCGATTGCAATCACTGGACTGCTCAGTCGCCAATCGGCACGACATCGTCAATCTCGACATGGGGCAGAGTGGAGTGGGCTCCCCAGATCGGCAAGCTGGTCGTGACCTCCACGAAGGGCACAGGCAGCGACCTACGCACTGCCTCATCGCCTGACGCCGTTCACTGGACTGCCCACCCATCGACCGATGATTCCGCATGGTGGCTTGCGACCTCGTGGTCGCCTCAACTGGGACTGTTTTCAGCAATCAGCAATTCGACCGCTGAGACCATGTATTCCTTCGATGGAGATCATTGGTTTGCCGGAGTTGCCCCCGCGCCGAGTACGGGATGGCGGCGAGAGCTGTGGGTCCCGGAATACGGCGAATTCATCGCCTCGAACGCGACCGGGCCTACTCAACAGATAATGACGAGCTCGCCGATCGGCCCGACAGCTTTCTCTCCGCAGCAAGTGTCCGCGTCTGGCGGAACGTCGCAGCCCTCGGATCAGATCGTCATCGGTACGGGCTCCGGTCTAACGAGTTCGGATAATGCAACCTGCGATACGGCGGGTAACTGCGAGTTCGCGGGCTCGCTGGTTTTTGGCGGGTACCTGGGCGGCCTGCTCCATACAGATGAAAACGGCCATCTCAGTGCGGCGCCGGTGAATCTGGACAGTCAAGACGTGGCGGGCGTGCTGCAGCCTGCCTATGGAGGCACCGGGTTTTCGATGTGCCCCGCGAGCGCGATCTGCATAGCAATGCCGAATGATCCAGTGGCGGGCACTACCGTGAACGAGATGGTCGACGTGAACGCCGGGCCGCTCGTCAAGACTTATCCCATATGGGTATCCAGCCATGGATTGCCTATCGGAGTCTGCATTGCTCAGTGCGGCACTACCGGGTCAGCGATCATTCAGATTTCTGGCGTCGCGCAGGTCGTAACAGATACGTCTACCGCCAGCGGCGCCCTGCTGGTGCCCTCGATTACGAATCCGGGGCAACTCAGCAACGCTGGTTATGCGACCGTGAATCGCATTCCCACGGCTACGCCGATTGCCGCCAGATCGCTCGACGATGGAGTGAGCCCCGGACTGCATCCCGTCCTGCTGATGTTAGGCCCGATCCCGGTTGACGGTTTCCGGCAGCCGGGACCACTGTCCTCGATTCCATCTACGTGTGCCCAGGGCTCGGTCTACTTCGCGACCGACGCGCCGGCAGGATCGAATCTTCGGCTCTGTATAGCCTTAAATACGTGGGCGGCGGTCAGTCTCCCTTGGGCGCAACTGACGGGCGTACCGACCAGCTTCGCACCGAGCGGGCACGCCGTGACCCATCAATATGGCGGATCAGATCCCGTGGGCACTTCGACCCCATCAGCGAATGCGATTCCGCAGGCGGATGGAACGGGGAAGCTTGCGACCGGCTGGATTCCAACGTTAAATCAGGACACGACAGGGACGGCGGCGAATGTGACAGGGGTCGTTGCGCGCGCGAATGGCGGTCTGGCAGGCGGCACGCCCGGCACGGGGCTGCTGCGTGACGGAGCGACACCTACTGCGTCCGAGTTGAGCGGGGACGCTACCACGAGCGGCAATAACGCGGTCACGGTGGTGAGAGTAAATGGTGTGTCTTACCCCGCTTCGCCCGCAACAAATAAGGTGCCCGTGGTGACTGGCGCCAATACGATTACCTACGAAGCGGTCCCGAACGCGGCGTTGGCGAATTCATCGATTACGGTGAGCACGTCCGGGCCGCTCGGCGGCGGCGGAACGCTATCGCTCGGCGGCTCGCTCACCCTGACCTGCGCGACCTGTACGCAGACTGTTGCGAGCGGGACGGCGGCACTGGGGACGCTCGCAATCTCGTCAGGAGCGTGCGCTAGCGTGGTGACCGTGTCGGCCTCCGGCGTGGCGGTCACTGACGATATTCTTGCGGACTTCAACGGCGATCCTACCGCGACCACCGGCTATCTGCCGAGCACATCCGGGACGCTAACAATCTTCAAATATCCTTCGTTGAATGGTGTGAATTTCAAGGTCTGTAATCTCACTGGCGGATCGATCACGCCAGGGGCTGTGACCCTCAATTGGCGGGTGGTCCGATGAAGCGGTTAATCGCTCTCAGCCTATTTGCAGCGCCGCTGCTCGGTGGATATGCCTGGCAGGCTCAGATTAGCATCCCTGCTCCGGCTGCATCGCACACGGACTTCACCGTTCCGGTGTGCGTTACCGACGCGAAGCTCAGGCCCGTTGCGAGCGGCGGCCAGATCCAGCACAGCGTGGTTCGGACGTATGGAGGCTTTTCTCAGACCGTTCCAGCCGACTTCGTTATCAGTTCAGATGCGGCTTATACGAGCTTGTACAACTGGGGTTTTAAAAGCTGGGATCAGAGCACCGGTAAAGCGTGTTTCGTCTTCCGCGTGCCTTCCTGGACGGGGTCCTTCACGGCATATTTGAGTATCGGAGATCCGTCCATTACGACGTATCAGGGCGGTTCGATTGGCAGCGAGTTCGATTCACATACAAAGGCTTTTTGGCACTTCGGTGATGGCTCATCCGTGATGCTGGCGGATTTTTCGGCTAGCGCGCTTCACGCGACGAATTCGGGCGCGACGGCCTCCACCAGCAGCTTTGATGGTGGCGTGAGCTTTGGCGGGTCGGCCCGGGCTTCGGCTGGCGCGAATAAGACCGCCTTACAACCAGCATCGGTGACCCTTGGGTGCCTGGCGAAGCTCAATTCCACATCGCAGGGCGGATTCGCGTGGATGGTCACGCAGGATTACGCCACCCCGCGATCCAGCCCATACGCGGCGTATGCTCTAATGACGAACGATTCCGGCTCCGGCGTTTGGAGTTGGTGGTTTGACCTCGGTGGGGGCACTAACCGTATTACGAGCGCGAGCGCCCGCGATACAAGCCAGCATTATGTAGCTGGGACGGTTCAGTCCGGTGCACAAGCCCTTTATATAGACAGCTCCACCCCCGCAGCGACCGGGACGGTGTCGGGATCGCTCAGCTATAGCTCTTCGGGCGTCTTTACGTTTGGCGGGAATTCAGACGGCGGCGAAAACGCAAACGTAGTGCTTGCTGATTGCAGCGTGGCCGATGTAGTTCGGTCAGGAAGCTGGATCGGCGACACGGCGACTCTCTATCTCAGCCCGCCGACGGCCGGGGCATTTAGCGCCCTCGCGACGTCGTCGTTTGTGGCTGGTCCTTCTGTAATCGTGGTGCCCTGAACCCCGCTGGCGTTGCAACCCGTGCAACGGAGATCTGGCGTCAATTATTTCAGATGGGGGCTTGGGTTATTTCAGCGCGCAACAGCGTTGAAGGCGAGATAGAATTCGCGGCTGTAGCGAGATTCCTTGCGGCCGAGGGGATCGGGGTGGCGTTCGGCGTCACTGATGGAGCGGATGGCGGCCATGGTGCGGGTGGGGGAGTCCTCTTTGGCGAGGGATTCGGGCTGGCGATTTTTTTCCAAGCGAATGTTGGCGGTTTCCATGGCGAGGATGCGCTGGAGGCGCCATTGGCAGACGGCCATGCGTTCGACGAGGGTGTGCTCGATGGGGTCAGTGGGGCGGTAGTGGGCGTTGAAGGCGTTGAGGACGCGGACGAAGCGTTTGGGGGATTCGTTATCGAGGACGACGGAGGCGGCGAGGATGCGGTGGCGGTCTGAGTTGCGGGAGGAGATGATTTTGCCGAGGGCGGAGGTGGGGCCGGTGGATTTTTGGGCGTTGGTTCGGTTGGCGGCGAGTTTGCGTTCGGAGATTTCCATACGGGAGAGATTATACGGGAGAGGGAAAAGGTGTTTGTGGTTAAGTGGTTTGTTTTGTTGGAGAAAATTGTTGAACTGAAAGGCGGGGGCAAGCTAGGAAAGCAGGTGCGGGGCGACCAGTTCCATGAACTCACGGGACGTAATGACTTTGGTCTTCTTCCAGAACTTCGGGAAGTGCTTCGAGTTGCCGGTGACGAGGTAGTCCGCGCCGGCGGCGTCGGCACATTCGAGGAAGATGTTGTCGTCAGGATCGATTGTGACGCGCAGGTGCTTTCGCGGCATGACGAGGTGCGATTTCCTGACGATGAGATCGAGAAACTGCCGTTGCAGGCCGCGGCGGATCCTCAGCTCGGGCCTGCAAATCACGTCGCGATATTCCGTCAGCACCGGCTGGGATACGTAAAGTTTGGCCGGTTTGGTGGTGGCGAGAAGGAATACGGTTCGCTGGAGTCCATCCGGGCGGAGCGCCGCAGAAATCACGATGTTGGTGTCGAGGACGAGGCGAAGGGGAAGCATTTCTCGCCGGTTCCGTTATTTCCAGCGCGATTTCCGTTGTGCTCTGGCCGAGGCGATGACTTTGTCGATTTGACGTGAGGTGATGTTGTGGGTCCCTTTGCTTCTGGATTCATTTCCGAGGATGCGAAGGACTTCGGGTTCCGGGGCCGCCAGTTTCACGTAGTCCCGAATGCTCATAAGCACCGCTTTCGGGGCACCGCGCTTCTCGATTACCAGCGATCGCCGCTCATCGCTCACACGCTGGAGGAGCTTGCCGAAACCGGCGCGAGCGCGGAGGGCGGAGACGACGATGGTTTCGTTTGGGCTGGCTGAGCGCATGGGAACTCCTCAGTTCCATTATCCGAAATGTACAGTTGGAGCGCAAGCTGGCCGGTGTCACCGGTTGAAGATGCTGCACCCGCATATGTGGGGGTGGCCCGATCTGGATGCCAGCGGATACGAAGAGTTCACTGACAAGAATCTCCACTAGTTTTTTGACGGCGTTGCCGCTCGCGGCCGGGAACGGCTAGCCGCCGGTCCGGGCTCGTAGCGCCGGTAGTCGCAGAAATTCTCGATGGCGTGCTATCGGATTTTCCGCAAGGCTATTCGCGACCTTGACGTTGTGAGCGGTCGAGGACCTCAGCCTCACTCGCACGAGCGGATCTACGCCCCCGCACTGACCTATTTGATTAGCTCCATCAGTTTGGCGTAGCTGTCCACGACGTCGTATTTGACATGATCCGACGTGATCTTCGCAAAGAACTTGCGGGCGCAGTCGATCTTGCACCGTTCAATTTCGCGCAACTGCAACGACGAGAGGGAGCCTTTGGTCTCCGCAACGAAGTAGATGTGCCTGACCGAGCCCTCCTTAAATGCAATTGCCCAGTCCGGATGGTAGTCGCCCACGGGAGTGGGGATCGAGAAGCCATTCGGAAGTTTGGAGTAAACTTCCACGTCGGTCCCGGTGTCGAGTTCACGAACGAATTTCTTTTCGGTTTCTGAGTCCGTGAAGACGTAGTCGTACACGTGGTGGTCAGTCTTGACGGCGCGGCTGAAGGAGTCCTTTGGTTTGGCCTGCGTGAAAATGTCGCTGTTCCAAGTCTCCTCAACCGGACTGTATGACAAATGCTCGACGATCACGGTGGCCTTCTGCTCGTTGATGAGAATTACGGCCTTCCGCATGAAGTCTTCTGGATTCACCCGGTACTGGTTGAAGACAGCGGGCCGAATTCCCATCAGGATGTTTCCAATGGTGGCGCGGGTCAGGTTGGTGTCTTCAGCGATTTTTCCGATCAGGTCATAGCGGACCGCGGAGTGGATCGAGGACTTCATCGAAAGGGTCTGTGACTCACGCAATTTGAACGCGTCGCCCTGGCGGAGGGCATCGTAGGTCGCGGTTTCAGTCTGCTCGCCCCGCTGGATTGTGTATTGGAGCGGGCTGACCTTCAGATCCTGATTCAGGATCGCGACACATTTGTCGCGCAGTTCGGCGGTCTCGAAATCCACGTTATAGGCGGCTTTGCGGTTGATCTTGCTCCACAGGGCCTGAAACTCCTTCTTTTCGAAGTTGGCGTTGCGCGGATTGGCGACGGGCTTGTTGCGATCGTCGCTGATGTCCAAATCGGCGCCGCTGTAAACGCCATCGATCAGTTTGAAAATCTGTTCGGAATACCTGGCGAGTTCCGGCGGAAGCGGCGCGAGCGTGCCTGCGGTTTTCGCGTCATGGTAAGCGGCCGCGATTTGGTCGTCCAGATCCACGTAGTCATTCTTTTGCAGATAGCGGCTGATCATCTTCGCCATTTGCGGGGTGACGAGCACATCCGCGACATCCGTCTTGAACATCTTGCCATCGAAATATGCCGCGTCGGCTTTGCGCGGGCGGGAGGACAGCGACTCTTTGATGTCCTTCTGGAGGGCCGTAACGAAATCTTTGTAGCTTTCGCTCGCTACGACGGTGAGAACATTCACTTCGTGGACTATCGCGGGTTCGTCCACGCGGTCGCCGTTCTGGTTCACACAGAGACGAAGGCCGCGGCCAACCTCCTGACGGCGCGAGATAGTGTTGTCGCTGTGCTTCAGGGCGCAGATGACGAATACGTTGGGATTGTCCCAACCCTCGCGCAGGGCGGAGTGGGAGAAGATGAAGCGAACCGGCTCATCGAAGGAAAGTAGGCGTTCTTTTTTCTTGAGGATCAGGTCGTAGGCATCCACGTCGTCCGTTTCGGTGGAACGTGCGGCGGTATCGGGGTTGACCAGGCGCTTGCTCCGCTTGTCGATCGAGAAATATCCTTCGTGTGTTCGCGAGGTTTCGATACTCCTGAGGTAGCGGTTGTATGACGCGTCGCCAAAGTTCTCCAGCGTGAGAATTTCGTTGAGGCGGTTGTTGTACTCTTCTTCGAAGATGCGGGCATATTCCCCCGGCTGCTCGCCGCTCTCGTCGTAGCTCCGGTATTTGGCAACCTCGTCAATGAAGAAAAGAGAGAGGACTTTGATGCCCTGAGAGAACAGCACTTGCTCTTTCTCGAAATGAGCATTGATGGCCTCGCGAATCTGAATGCGGCGCAGGGCGAGTTCATTGACGTCGCCAGTGGCTTCACCCGTCTGGAGTTTCACGCCATTCGTGAAACTCACGGTGTTTTCATTGGCATCAATATCGGCAACAACGAAGCCCTTATACTGCTCCAGTTCTCCCGATAGATTGAAAAGGTTGCTGGTCTTTCCGACGACACGCGTCTCGCGTTTGATGCCGACGGTTCGGCTGATCTCCAGCTCTACGCGGGCTTCAGGTGCTTTCTCCTTGGAGATGCGGATTTCCTGTAGGTACAAATATGCATTGGTCCCGGCGAGACCCTTCACGGAGATTCCGCGGACCCCGATCTTCTTGACAAGCTTCTGGTTATAGGCATCCAGAGCGTCGAGCCGGTAGATCTTGTTGTGCTCCTGCCGGTGGGTCGCGGAATATCGCAGGATCATCAGCGGCGAGAACTCTTTGAGTGACTCGACCGTGCGGGCGCCCTCCATCTTCTGCGGCTCATCGAGGATCAGGATGGGACGGTTGCGGGAGATGACATCGATGGGTCGGCGCGACTGAAAATCGTCGAGCTCTTCATAAATTCGACGAGCGTCCTGACCGCGAGCGTTGAAGGCTTGGACGTTGATGACCATGACGTTGATGCCGGCATCCGAGGAGAACCCCTCGAGATTGTGGAGTTGCTTTGAGTTGTAGATGAAGGAACGGGTCCTTTTGCCATAATGCTCGAGGAAATGCTCCGCAGTGTTGCCGAAGGTCTGGTAGACGCCTTCACGAATGGCAATGCTCGGCACGACAACGATGAACTTACTCCAGCCGTACCGCTTGTTAAGCTCGAACATCGTCTTGATGTAGCAATAGGTCTTGCCAGTGCCGGTCTCCATCTCGATATCGAGGTTGACGGCAGTGATGGCGGTGCTCTTCAGTGCTGGGGAGACTGTGAGGTTCTGGGCTTGTTGGACCGCCTGGATGTTCCTGAGGATTGCTGCTGGCGCGAGGACAAGGTCGTTGTTCTTGATGCCGGCCTGTTCTGTTTGCGCACGCTGGGTTTCGGCAATCAGCATCTGCCCGGTTGGCGTTTCCCGTGTCACCTTGCCCGGGTCGATGCGGTAGGTGATTCCAGCGTCAAAGGGCTGGCCCGCGAAACAATCAACTACGGCGGAAACCGCTTCGGCCTGAAAGACCTGCTGCTTGAATTTGATATTCATGATCAGGGCAGGCGGTCAAAGACACCTTACTTCGGTCGAAGGTGAAAGGAGCTTAAAGATCTGCTCTACGTTGATCTTTACGCTGTCGCTGCCGTAGCTGCGATCGCGAAAAACGGCGCGAAGCGGTTTGCGGCGCGCGACAATCTTAACCAGTTCTTCGGATATGTCGGATTCGAAGCAGGCAGCCAAGGCGTTTTCATCAATGAAAAAGACACCCCTACCGTCGATGGTTTCGCTGGTCATCGGCAGAGATGCGTCCACGCCCCAGTCCACCAGAACTTGAAAGAGAAGATCTTCGGGCGTGCGATCGCCGCGGATGTTGTCAAGGTGGCCAAGGAGGTCGGCTTGCTTTAGTTCGTCCGGCACGTAAAAGACATCCTTCATGTTGGACGAGTCAACTTTCAGGACGCGGAAGCCGATATCGAGGTCGGGAGCCGTGGTTGCTGACTCGTCCTTGATCTTCCTTCCGGCACGACGTATGCGCTCCTTACAGATGTCGGCGATGTTCCTATACGCCGACTCGCCGCCCTCGGTCTGGTCGGCGCACGCCTCAGGGATCTGGACCAAAATGAATTGTCTTTTGCCCCCGTCGTGGGCATTCAGTGCCACTACAGCGTCTGCGGTTGTGCCTGATCCGGCAAAAAAATCCATGACGAGGTAATCTTTCGCCTTCGAAGCGATTTGCAGTAGTCGAGTAATGAGCCGAGTTGGCTTCGGCGTGTCGAACCCAAACCCTTTTCCCAAGAGAGTATAGATTTCCTTCTTTGCCTCGTCCGTATGCCCGCCCTCTTCGTGCGGCAACCAAGTCCATGGTGTCAGGCCTTCAACCTCCGAGAGATAGCGTATGACCTGGGGCTGCGAGTTGTTGTCCTTGCCAAAATAGATCCGCCCTGCATCCAGTAATTTCTTGTATTCTGATTCGATCATGCTCCAGCAGCGACCCTCAGGCGGTGTGTGAACGGCCCCTCCAGGCGCTGTGATCGGATACATTTGATTTGGCCGGAATCCTTGAGCGGTCATCGGAATTCCGCGCCATCGGCCTCCGTTATCGTCCGGATTGCGATATACCTTGGCCTGCTCCTCCGTTAGCGGTATCCGTCCGGAGCTGTTTGCGAATTCCGGTAACGAGCGGGCGTACGTGAGGACGTATTCATGCGCGTCCCCTATCGATCCACGATTCTCACGAGAATATCTCTTTTGCCACACAATTGTCGCTACGAAGTTGTCGCCGCCAAAAACCTCTTCGCACATTGTCTTCATGTTCGAGAATTCATGGTCATCAATTGAGATGAATATGACGCCATCCTCGCTGAGAAGATTCCGGGCTAGCTTGAGGCGGGGATACATCATCGTCAGCCAGTCCGAGTGAAAACGGCCGTTCGATTCGGGATTAATGGTCAATCTGTCGCCCGATTCGCTCGTCTGGTTCGATCGGCTCAGATAGTCGGCTGGGTTTTCAGCAAAGTCATCATTGTAAATGAACTCCTTCCCGGTGTTGTACGGTGGGTCGATATAGATCATCTTGACCTTGCCCAAGTACGCTTCTTGCAGCAGCTTCAATGCATCGAGGTTGTCGCCCTCGACAAAAATGTTCTTCGTTCTGTCGAAATCCACACTCTCTTCTCTGCACGGGCGCAGGGTTTTCGCAATCGGCGCGCTGGCCGCGAGCATCGCTTCGCGCTTGCCCGGCCAATCAAGCTGATACCTCTCGCGCGGACCCTCAACAAGAGAGTCGGAGAGCTGTTGACGGAGTCTATCGAAGTCTATGGCACGCGTCAGCTTCCCGTTTTCATCACGCGCTTCGGTGACGCAGTCCGGGAAGAGCGCGCCTACTCTTTCGACATTCTCTGCCACGAGATTGCGAGTGTGAAGTTTGAGCTTTTCCATATTGGTGGTCTCGACTAAGGTTGCGGAGTTTCCTAAATCTGCTGCAGCTGTGCGAGCTCCGCCTGCCGGCCGCGGAGCACTGCATTGATTTCTACTTTACGATTGAACTGAAGTTCTCTGTGCAGCCGGGCTTCGAGCCTGCGGCATTCGATTGCTTTTGCATGAATCTGATTGACACGCTCGGCATGGTCCCGCAAAGATTCGCCGGGCCGCGGCGGGAACGGGATCAGATGGCGCAGCATTTGGTCGTAAAGACCGGCCAGATCCAGCGCGAGTGGAAGCGGGGGGAATTGCGCGTTGGCCGATTGCCATGGGGTCTCGAAATAGTGGGTATCGACGACGGACTTCGACGACTCGGCCTCGCTCGGGCGTTTATAGGCGGCGACGAATTTTACGCGGTCTCCGAATGAGAGCTGGTAAAAGATCGGCGACGGGATTGCCTTGTCGATGGTCATGAGAACCGGGCGAAGCGCGGTTCCGGTCAGTTCACGGGCCTTCAGGGCAATCGCGAAAACCTGAATTTCCTCGACGCCCTGGCGGGCCGGAATGTTGATGGTTTCAGGGGCTAGTTTGTATTTCCAGACGATCTCCTCGACCTGCCGGACAAAGCGATCGCGAACGGCGCGACTCGGTTTGGCGAACTCGTAGATCTTGCTCTTTGGGAGCACGCGGTTGAGTTCGGCCTGTTTGGGGAAGTCGAACATGGTCGCCTAT
>DASZVV010000280.1:0-3607 GCA_035546955.1 Bryobacteraceae bacterium | reverse complement strand
CTTTCCCATCCGATGCTGCGCGAATTTTCGAAGCGTACGGGCCGCGCTGTCTCGGACACCTGGTGCTCGCGCGTGGCTTTGTGCAAACTGCGGCAGGTAATTGAGAACGGCGAGGACATGGAGAATGTCTATCTGACCGTGACGCAGCAGGAGCTTGAAGAATACGATGCCGCCATCCGCCGCTGGGAAGCGGAGTGGGTGCGGGATCACGCGGCGTAATTTCGCGCGCCGCTCCCGGTTCACGAAATCGCGCAGGAAACAGCGCATTCCGCCGGAAATTCTTACCGCCCTTTTTCCTCAGCTTTCCGTAATCCCCTGAACCAAAAGTACTGGCGTACTGCGTGCTCGATTCGCCACATGCGCGGACGTCCGGGTTATTCCGCGTAGACCGAATAAAGGACAACAGAAATGAAACTCACTTTATACGCAATGGCTCTCATGGCGGCGTTGTCTACGGCATCGTTCGCCGCTGATTATAACGGTAAGTTGATGGATGAAAGCTGCATGAGCCGGAACAATCAGGGCAGCACATCCAGCCCGAGTTCCACGAGCTCGAGCAGCACCTCAAACCCCTCCAGTTCGTCGATGGCTTCCTGCAATGCGACGACTGCCACCACATCGTTTGCCCTCGAAGCCAACGGGAAGACTTACAAGCTGGATTCAGCAGGCAACACCAAGGCAGCAGAAGCCATCAAGAGCCGGGCGGACCGCTCCGCGGAACCGACCAAGTCAATGTCGCAGACTTACACGGCTAAGGTGACTGGTACGGAAAGTAACGGGACAATATCGGTCGAAAGTATCGATATACAGTAGGGCGGCGGCCGATTGTGTCGTGATAGCCTCAGGGGGTGAAGCTGTCCCGCCGCCCCCTGAGACATCTGCCATTTTCTTTTTTATTTCTAACCGCTTTAGGCTCTTGCGCTTACGCGCAGCAGGCGGCGAATTCGGCGCTGGGTGCGGACGAGAGTCAGGCCCTCGCGAACCGGTACGTACATGAGATCCTGCCGTATTGGCAGCACCGGCTCCAGCTGGATGACTGGAACGTTCACATCCTGCTTTCACGGCCGCAGGATCTGAGGCCGGGTACACTCGGCAACATCCACTGGAACCGCGAGCAAAAGGCCGCAACAATCCGCGTGATGGACGTTTCGGGCTATCACACCGATCTGGTGGCCATGCTGAAGGACATGCAGGTTACGGTGGTTCACGAACTGGTCCACCTGGAACTGGCGTCGCTGCCTGTGGCGGAAGCAGACCGCACGAATCAGGAGTTTGCCATCGATCGCCTGACGGACGCGCTGCTTGCCGCCGACGAAGGGCGTGCGCTTACCGAATTGTTGCCGGCTGCAAATCCACCTGCACTGAGCCGCTAGCCGGCAAATCGACCTCTTGATAGCGATTGTGCGACTGCCAGAGCTTGCCGATGCTCTCCGGCGTCATGTCATAAGAATCTTCCGTGGCGACAACGTAGTATTTTCCCGGACGAAGGTAAGAGCTCTTGTACTGTCCCGCCTGATCGGTCTGGCCGGAGGTGATGACGGCGGCGAGTTCCGCTTCGGACTGAGTTCCTTCCGGCATGACGATAACGGTGGTTCCGCTGACCGGACTATTGTCCTTGTTCACGACGCGGGCTGTGAGCCGGGCTCCGTCCTGCGCGACGATCACGCGGAGCGGAACGTTGGCGCCTTCGCTGCCGACCCGGAGTGGTGCGTGCAGAACGCTGCGGGCGCCGTAGGTGATGTCCCGGATATAGGAGCCCGGAATATTCACGCTGGCATTGACGGCATAGTCATCCCACGTCAATCCGGTGAGGTGCAGGGTGCCGGGAACATCGGAGCGATCGTTGGCTTTTTCGCCGGGTTGCTGCGTGCGGAACATCGGTTGTAAAAAAAGTCGCAATGCCATCGGCGAGGGCGTCTGGGGCTGCTGGCCTTCGATGACGACTTCGCCATCAAGCGAAACGCGCGAGGAAGTGGGAATGCGGAGGCCGGCGAGATCGTGATCCGAAATGCTGACGATGGTCGCGGCGAAGGTGGAATCCGGCGAGCGGGAAGGTTCGCTCACGGTGAGCCGGTAGCTGCCGGGTGCGAAATCGCAGAGGCGGAATTCGCCATTCGAGCCAGTGGTCGTGCCGGGCGATACGCGGAAGAAACCGCCGCCGCTCGATGTTCCGTTGGAGGGGGAAAGCAGTTCCACATCGAGATTCATGGCGGCAGGACCGTTGGGCGTCATGGTCACGCCGGACAGGCAATACGAAGGCGACTTCTTCACCTCGATGTTGACGGCCTCGCGGGTTTCGCTATCGCCGAGAAGCAGCGGCGCAGCGCCTTCCTTGTCGGGCGATGAGGGATACCAGGTGCGCATCACGCTGCGGCGCCGCATCGCGGGATTCAGCGGGGTTTCCGCATGGTTGGGCCCGTGCAGACGGCGGGATTCCGCCATCAGGTAATAAGTGTGGCCGGATTTCACATTGGCGAGCGTGTATTCGCCGAGATCGTTCGTGGCTGTTGTTCCTGCATAGAAATAGCCGATCGAGCCCTCGTAATATTCTTTCGAAACCAGCGTGACGAACATTTCCGGAACGCCGTCGCCGTTTTCGTCGATCACTCTGCCGGAGATGACCGAGGGAACAATGGCGTTGAAATCGATGCCGTCGAGATCCTGCCCTGCGAGGACGACCATGCGTGTGCCTCCCCCGCCGCCGCCGACCGGCCCCGCGGGGCTCTGCATGACGATCCGGTATTGGGCGGGAGGAAGATCGCCCAGGCGATAGTGGCCCTGGGCGTCCGTCTTTGCGGAGACCTGTTTCGAGGTGGGAGTCATGGTGACCGCATTGTTCGAGAATGTAGCGTTGATGTACGTGGAGATCGTGTAATCCTTCAGGGGTGCGCCCGTGTTCTTATTCCGGACGGTGCCGCTGATGGAGGCGTTCACCACAGCGGCGGGAGTGGCCGGGTTATCGGGCGCCTGCTGGGCGCGGGCCATCGGCAGCCCTGCAATGGCAATCAGCAAAGCGAAGCGGATTTTCACTGCGCACCTCCTTCGGAAGCCGGTCTCGCGAGTTCCATGACGGCGGGTGCGCCGGCGTGCACGTCGATTTCTTTCATGCCGGAGAAGTCTTTCACCCACCGGCTGCGCTGTCCTTCGGCTGCGAGCACGGCCGCGATGCGATAACGCCCGGGCTTGAGCGATGCGAATACAAAACGCCCTTCGGCATCCGGGTAGGCGAGTTGTGAAGCGTTCTCTGGCGAACTATCTGAATCCAGCAGAACGACTGCGTAAGACGCAGTGGGAGCAGCGCCTTTCCCGAGCGTTCCTTCAATGGAGCCCGCTGCGCCTACTTCCACCGCGAACGGCTGGGGAACATTGTCGCTGAGATCGACCACCGCATCGCCGGTCTGATAGCAGCCGGGGCCGAGGTCGCCTGCCGTGATGCGCAGCCTGCCGGGCGGAAGGTTCGGGATGGCGGTCTGCTTCGAGGCACTGATTTCAGCGCTGGATTGCAGCAGGAGAGCCCAGGGTTCGGCAGTACTGACGCTGATCTTCGCACTCTGCGGACAGGCGGCGGGGAAATCCTTGCCGCCCTGTGCCCGGAGCACCAGAGACA
>DASZVV010000279.1:0-23100 GCA_035546955.1 Bryobacteraceae bacterium | reverse complement strand
CTCGCGGAATTTGCGTTCGGAGCGGCGGAGGGCTTGTTCGGCCTGTTTGCGCTCAGTGATGTCGGTCATCATGGTGAGCACGCCGGCGTCGCGGCCGCGCGAAGTATAGGGGCTCGAACAGGCGAGGGTCCAGAGTTCGGAGCCATCGGCGCGGCGGAGACGGCGGTCGTATTGCTCGCGGACGCCGGGGCGGCGGTTCCGGAAGCGGATGCGCTCAGCGTGCACTTCCTGGGGGAAGAAAAATTCCTCAACAGCGCAGCCGACGATATCTTCGACAGCGCAGCCGAGCATTTCCGCGATACGGGGATTGGCGTTGCGGACGATGCCGTTGGGATCTACGGTCCAGATACCTTCGCCGGCCGTTTCGACGAGATGGCGCTGCCAGCCGGCGCCTTCGGCGGCTTCATCGCGTGCGGCGCGCAACAGGCGGCCGTAGTAGCAGAACGCGGCGGCCTCCACGATGTAGAGGGCATCGTGAAACCAGAATGCGGGGTTCGAAGTACCTTCGTCAGCGATGTACCAGGCAGAGGTGAGCGCGGCTGCGGCGAGCGAAGGGCCGAGGCCGGCGATCCAGATGCTGCCGAAGACCGCGGAGAGTCCGCAGATGGTGAGGGAGATTGGCGCGCCGGCGAGGCGGCTGACTTGCTGGCGGAAGAAAAAAGCTGCCAGAGTGAAGAGGAAGGCGACGGCGTACCCGCGCCAGCCAGCCAGGTCGTCAGGCCGTCTCATTCGCTGGCTCCCGGCGGTTCAGCATCGAAATGAGGACTCCGAAAAGCACCACAACAATCGCGCCTATGACGTTATACCAAAGAAAAGCGACCTTCGTCAGAAGGGCGAGGGCGACGATGGTGGCTTCGCCGACGAGCAGCGCCCAGAAGGCCGCGCCGCCCTGGACGCGCTTGAAGAAGAAGCCGAGGATGAAGGTTCCCAGCATCACGGGGTAGAAGAACGAGCCCACCTGATTGACTGCTTCGACGAGCGAGCCGAGGTGGCGCGCGTATTGCGCGAAGGCGACGGCCCAGCTTCCCCATAGGGCGGTGAATATTCGCGAGGCGATGAGGTAGTGGCGATCTGATGCGTCCGGATTGAAGTGACGCCGGTAAATATCCATCACACTGACGGCGGCGAGCGAATTCAGCTCGCCGGAGCTGGAGGACATGGCGGCGGTGAAGATGACGGCGATGACGAGACCGATAAAACCCACCGGGAAGTATTTCGTCACAAATGACAGAAAAATGTAGTTGGTGTCGCTGAAGGCTCCCTGGCCGTCCTTTTTCTGATAGAGGCCGATCGCGGAGGCACGGGCGGAGTCGGCGTCATGCTGGGCGGCGCGGTAATCGGCGACGGCGGCGCGGAGTGCGGTTTCGTTGTCCGATTTACGCGCTTCGTTGATGGATTCGGCGGCGGCGCGGCGTTTGGCGAAGGCGGTATCGAACTGCGACTGGATTTTCGCGAAGGCGGGCTGTTTGGCGAGATCCTGCATGGCGCCCTTCTGGAACAGGAGCGGCGGCTGCACGAAGAGATAAAAGACAAACACCATGGCGCCGACGAACAGGATGAAGAACTGCATCGGGACCTTGGCCATGGCGTTGAACAGCAGGCTGAGGCGGCTCTGCGCGACGGATTTGCCGGTGAGGAAGCGCTGCACCTGAGACTGATCGCAGCCGAAATAGCCGAGGAAGAGGAATGTGCCACCGAAGAGGCCGCTCCAGATGTTATAGCGGTTGTTCCAGTCGAAGTGAAGATCGACGACGTTGAGTTTTCCGACCGAGCCGGCGAGATAGACGGCGTCTCCGAACGTCACGGTGTGCGGCATAAGGTGAATAACGGTGGCGACGGCGATCAGCAGGCCGGTGAGGATGACGCTCATCTGGAGGGTATCGGTCCAGGTGACGGCGGGGATGCCGCCGGTGGTGGTGTAGATGACGCAGGCCGCGCCGATGATGAGGGTGGTGACGCGGTCCGGCCAGCCGAAGATGGAGCTCATCACGATGGCGGGCGCGTAGATGGCGATGCCGGCGGCCATGCCGCGCGAGATGAGGAAGACGATGGAGGTGAGGGCGCGCGTTTTGGCGTCGAAGCGGCGCTCCAGATATTCATAGGCGGTGTAGACGCCCGATTTGTGGAAGATGGGGACGGCGGTGGCGGCGAGGATGACCATCGCGATGGGGAGTCCGAAATAGAACTGGACGAAGCGCATGCCATCGACATACGCCTGGCCTGTGGTGGCGATGAAGGTGATGGCGCTCGCCTGCGTGGCCATGATGGAGAGGCCCATGGCGTACCAGGGCATGCTCTTGCTGGCGAGGAGGTAATCGTTCACGTTGCGACGATTGCGGCGGCCGCGCCAGAGGCCGAACGAGGGGATAGCGACTATCGCCAGGACCATCACCAGCCAGTCGATCGGGCTCATGAGAAGTACCGGGTGAAGCCGTAGAAAAGGATGATGAGAAACGCGAGCCAGACCAGCGCGGCGGTGTAGACGGCGCGCCAGGAGCCGAGGATTGGCGGCGGTTCTGGATCCCAGGCAGAGTCCGGCAGACGAAATTTCATTCGACCGTCAACTCTCCGCGAAGAACGGTGACAGCCTGGCCGGAAAGGAAGACGCGATCGGATGCATGACGGACGCGCACGATGCCGCCGCGCGGCGACGCCTGGTACGCAGTCATTTCCGCCTTGCCGATTTTCGCGTGCCACCACGGGGCGAGCGCGCAGTGGGCGGAGCCGGTGACAGGATCTTCGTCGATGCCGGAGCCGGGGGCGAAGAAGCGAGAGACAAAGTCGACGTCATGGGCGTGGGCCGGGTCGGCCTGCGCGGTGACGATGATGCCGCGGACAGGAAGCTGGCGCAGCAGATGATGGTTCGGCTGGAGGGCGCGCAGGATAGCTTCGCTTTCGACCTCGACGAGGTAATCGAAGGGGCTGCGACCGGTGAATTTCAGGGCGGCGCCGAGGGCTTCGGCGAGCTGCCCGGGAGGCGGCGCGGGTTCGACGAAAGTGGCGGGGAAATCCATTTCGATCCAGTGGCCGGATTTCATGCAGGTGAGCACGCCGCTTTTGGTGTGGAAGCGGGCGGGGGCGTGGGGCGCGAGGCGGCCGTCTTCCCAGAGCACGTGGGCGCTGGCGAGGGTAGCGTGTCCGCACAGCGAGACTTCGACAGCGGGTGTGAACCAGCGGAGGTGGAACGCGCCGCGATCCTCGTGATTCGGAGTGAGAAATGCGGTTTCGGAGAGATTCATTTCGCGTGCGACGGCGGCCATCCAGTCGTCGCCGCGTGGGTGGTCGAGAACGCAGACCGCGGCGGGATTGCCGTGGAACGGCGTGGCAGAGAAAGCATCGACCTGCACGATGGGCAGGGGCATCTTTTGATTATCGGGGATCGGGGTGCCGGTGTTGTAAGGGCGATTTTTCCTGTTACACTGATGGGCGTTCTATGGAAGACCGCGTCATTCATCCGAGTATGAAGTCGGTTTACGCCGGGTACGCGGTGGCGATTGTCATCGCGGGGGCGGCGATGTGGGGGATTCGCCAATATGCGACCGATCCGCCTGCGTGGCTGTATGCGGCGCCGCTCGTGGCGCTGATCTGGCCGATCAAGGCGCACATCGCGCGAAAAACGGTGACGCTGCGGTTTCATGACGATCACCTGACGCTCGAGACCGGGTTGTTCTCGCGCACGCGGCGGACGGTGGATACAGCGAAGATTCAGGACGTGACCGTGCAGCAGAGTTTCGGACAGCGCCTGGCGGGCGTGGGCGATCTCATCCTGGAAGATTCGGGCGAAAGCGGCGGCATGGCGATGCGGAATATCGACCGGCCGCGCGCCATTGCGGATGAGATTATTGCCAGCTCGAAACGCGTCGTGCGCTGATTAATTTCCGCCTCCGCCGCGGCCCCCACCTCCTCTGCCTCCGCGGCCGGCGCTCAGTTCGGCGTCGGTCCATGGGGTTTTGCGGTAGGAGTACATGAGGCGGGTTTCCTTCACTTCGGCGGGCTGCACAGGCGCGGCATTGTTGCCGAAGCTGCCGCGGATGAAGGTGAGAATGGAGGCGATCTGTTCGTCGTTCATCTGAGAACCAGCCGGCGGCATCAGGCCGATGGAGCCTTCTTTACCGGCCGTCATGATCCGGACCAGCGTGGCGGCCTGGCCGTTGACGAAGCGCGAGCCGGCGAGCGATGCGCCGACGTGTTCGGCTCCCTGGCCGTTTTCCATGTGGCAGCCAATACATTCGGTGGCGTAGATTTTCTGACCGGCATCGAAGCGTGCCTGCTGCTCGGCCGTGCGGGCTTGCCTGACCACCGGTGGAGCGGGTTTGCCTGGCCAGGTGAGGCCAGCGATGATTTCTTTGGAGGAATCGGCGAAATCGCCGGTGGTTTTCGCCATGGCGATGAGGGCTGCGGGCTCGGCGGTGAGCGTCACGGGGCCGGTGGCACCGCCGCGGCCGCGTCCACCTCCGAACCCACCACCACCGAATCCGCCACCACCGCCAAATCCACCGCGTCCGCCGGCGGCCGGGAGTGCTGAGGCCGCGCCGCGCAGGATGGCGAGGCGCAGGGCTTCGGGATGTTTGGTATCCACCGCGTAATCGAGCATGCGCTGCACGCTATCGGTATTGCGGCCGTGAATGATGGTGGCGGCGAGGATCGAGATGGTGTCGGCGCCTGGCTTCGCCATCGCAGCGGCAGCTGTTGGGGTGACCACGGGAGCATCGACCTCCATCCCTGGAACGACGGTGCCGGCGCGTCCACCGGCGACGCCGCGGCTGCGGTTCTGCGTGACGACGGGGCGGGCCGCGGCGCCGGGCTGATCGAGCAGGCTCAGCATGACGTCCGCTTCCTGGCCGTTGAGGCCGCTGATGGCGGCGTCTACCGTGACGTCGTCATTGCCGTACTTGCGGAGGATGGTTTCGATCGGAGCTAGGCGGGCTTCCTTCGGCATTTCGCCGAGCGATGCCGCGAGCTGGCGGCGGACGGTCCAGGTGGGATCGTCCATTTTCTTCTGGACGGCGGCCTGCAGGGGGTTATTCGCTTCGCGCAGCCAGCGTTCGGAAAGGCGGATGGCTTCGGCGCGGACTTCGGGCGATTTGTCATTGAGGGCGGTGGTGACGGTGGCTTCATCGATTGAATTCATGCCGTCAAGCGTGGCGAGCGCCTGAATGCGGAATCGCCAGTCGGGCGATTTGAGAGCGAGCGATTTCAGGGCAGGCACCACGGCTTTGTCATCGCGCTGGATGAGGAGCTGCTGCGCGGTATCGCGATACCAGCCGTTCGGGCTGGAGAGATGGGCGACGAGCTGGGCGGGCGTCTCTTCGATCATGTGCGGCTTCGCGTCGAACTTCGAGGTGTCATGCACGACGCGGTAGATGCGGCCGTAGTGGATGCCTTCCCAGAGCTTGCGCTGCTTGATATAGTCGCGGAGATAGTCGGTCTGGATGGGGCCGTCCTGCGAGACGCCGCGGTACATATCGACGATGTAGAGCGTGCCATCCCAGCCGAGCGCGAGATCGACGGGGCGGAAGCGCTCGTCGGTGGAGGCGAGGAATTCGCCTTTCGGATAGTAGTCTTTCGCGGAGAGGCGGCCGGTGCCATCGTCTGTCATTTTCAGCAGGTGGACGATGTTGGTGGGGCCATCGACGACGAAGGGCTGGCCCTGAATTTCCTTCGGCAGAGCGGTGCCGCGGAAGATCATCGGATTTGAGACGCCCTGGTAGTAGTAAGCCGAGCCATCGGGCCGCGGCACTTCCTGACGATAGCCGCGATTCACGCCCAGCGTGGGGCGCACGGGCCAGACGAGAGTCTTTTCCTGATCGACGAGGTTGAAGTAGAGGCCCGTGGTGCGGGTGAGGTTCGTATTGCGCATGAAGTAGCGCGGGGGCGTGTAATCGACGTAGAGGGGGTCCGTGTTGACGTCGCGGAAGAGCCGGCCCGCGTCATCCTGCGTTAAGCCCCACTGACCGCGGCTGAGAGACGGGACGACATCGAACTTGCCGTTATTCGGATGAAGATCCCAGTTGTGCTCGGAGACGTAGATCCAGTTGTCCATGGCCCAGTAGAGACCGTTGGCGCCGTGTTCCACGACGCCCTGCGTGGCGAAAGTGTTGCTGACCTCTTCTTTGGTATCGGCCTTGAGGTCGCCGTTAGTGTCGCAGGCTTTCCAGAGGTGCGGAGGCTCGCCAATGAGCGCGCAATTGTGATCGAGAATTTTGAAAGCGCGGGGGAGGATCATCTTGTCCATGAAGACCGTCTTCTTGTCGTAGACGCCGTCGCCGTCAGTGTCTTCGAGGATGACGAGATCATTGATCGGCTGGAGGGAATTGCCCATGGCTTCGCCGCCGACCGATGCCCAACCCTGCATTTCGAGCACCCAGAGCCGGCCATCGCCGTCGAATTCCATTTTGATGGGGTCTTCGATGAGCGGATCGCTCGCCACGAGCTCGATGCGGTAGCCGGGCGGCATATAGAAGGTCTTGAGGGCGTCGGCCGGAGAGAGGACAGGCTGCTCATCGGAAACCTTCTGGACGGCGGCTGGCCAGGGGCGGTTTTTGATGGAGGAGAGGGGAACCTTCTTTGAAGCGGTCTGTGCGAGGACCGTGATGACGGTGCACAGCAGGGCGGCGATAGCGGCCACGCGAAGTTTCATTGGCTGAACCTCCACGCCAGAATACCGCAGGTTTGGGATGTTTGTGCCTCGATTTTTAAGGCCGGTTGCGCGATAATCGCGCGAGAAATTTAAACGAATAGATCATGGCGCGATTGCGGAGACTGCGGGTGTCACGAGGGGCATCCGGGAGGTTGAAAGCGGCCATGCGGCGGGCCGCGGAATCGTCGCCGTCGTTCGGATGGAGGGCGATGAAGTAGAGGATTTGGGAAAGATCGTTCGTGGGCGCGGCGCGCTGGATCTGGTCGAAAACGGCGTAGGGCAGGAAACGTTCGAGGGGGTCCATGCGGTAGATGTCGGCGACGGCGGCGATGTAGAGGAGGTTGCGGACGCGCTGGACGGGGTCGCGGTTTTTACCGGGGGGCCAGCCGGGGAGCGCGGCGTAGATTCGGTCGAGCTGGGCGGCGGTTTCAGCGTCGGGCTCATCGCCCGGGGCGGCAATGGGGGCGATGACGCCATCGTCTTTGGGGAGCCGGTCGAAGGCGACGTTGGCGAGATCGTGCAGGGTGACGTCGCGCCAGGTGGCGGTGGGGACTGTGGAGGGTGCGGCGGACGGCGGGGTGAATTCAGCCGGCGCGCGGAGTTCCTCGCGGGCGATGGGTTCGAGACTGGGCGGTGTGCGGGGTTTCCAGGCGAGGCCGACGGCAAGCCAGGCGGCGAGGGCGATTGCGATCCACGGGCTGATTGGCTGGGCGGTATCCCAGCGGAAAGCAAGGAAGGCGGCGAGGGCTCCTGCGGCGGCGATGGCGGCAAGAGCGACGAAATCGAAGTGCGTGGATGGGTGAGGACCGGCGCTCATGGCGGCCTGCATAGCTTCGACTGCGTAGCGTCCCGGAAGAAAAGACGAGATGCGCTGCGCCCAATTGGGCAGGCTGTAGAGCGGGATGGCGACGCCGCCGATGACGAGCATCGGGAGGAAGGTGCATTGGCCGAGGGCCTGTGCGGCGGGGACGGTGGAGGCGAGGGTGGCGAGGACGAGGCCGACGGCGAGGAAGGCGCCGCAGGAGGCGGTGAAGGCAATCCAGAGGTGGAAGGGGTGGGGCGGGGCGGGCATACCGGCCGCGAAGGCGAGTGCAAGCTGGAGAATGCCGGCGATCAGCAGGAGCAGGTAGCGAGTGATGAGAATGCCGCCGGGCACGGCGAACTGCGATACGGGCAGCATGCGGTAGCGGCGGAGGACGCCGCGCTCGCGATCTTCGACGATGCCCAGGGGGAGTCCGAAGCAGGTGCCGCCGAGGATGGCGACGGTGAGGAATTCGCCGGCGTGGAGGAGAAGCGGGACGCGTTCGGAGCGGTAGAGGATGCGGAAAGCGAGCAAAAAGATGGCGGGGAAGAGAAAGCTGTAGGCCAGGGCCATCCGGTTACGGAGGTGGAGGCGGATGCCGATCGCAATCTGCTGCAGCAAGGCCCGCATGGCATTCAGGATCTTTCATGTTAGCTATAAAGTCCGGGTTCCGTTTTTCCGATCACCGGTGTGTGGCCAGTGCGGTGTGCCGGATGAGCGACGAGGATGCGGGGATGCTGCTCAAGGAGGTACATCATCGCGTTAAGAACAATCTGCAGGTGATCTGCAGTCTGCTCTCAATGCAGATTGATCAGGCGGCGGGTTTGGGATGTGCCGCGGCGCTGAGCGATGCATATTCGCGGGTGATGGCGATGTCGCTGATCCATGAGCAGATTTATCAGTCGGAATCGCTGGCGGATCTGGATTTTGGCGAGTATGTGGAGGTGCTGTCGCAGCGGTTGTTTGCGACGTACTGCGTGGATCCGGCGCGGGTCAGCTTTGAGGTGAGCGTGGAGCCGGTTCGGCTCGGGATGGCGCGGGCGATTCCGTGCGGACTGATTCTGAGCGAGCTGTTCTCGAATGCGCTGAAGTATGCGTTTCCGGATGGGCGCGCGGGGACCATTCGCGTGGTGCTCCGGCGCTTGCCGGCGGGACGGATGGAACTGGCCGTGGAGGACAACGGGTGCGGTCTGCCGGCCGATCTCGACTGGCAGACCACGGTGTCGCTTGGAATGCAGGTAGTGCGGACTCTCAGCCGTCAGCTTCGCGCGGAGGTTTCCGTACGGAGTGGTCCCGGCGGCACGTTATTCCGGTTTACGGCTTGAGTGACGCTACGTAGGCGACGAGATCGAGCATGTCGTCCTGGCTTAGTGGCGCGACCACCGGTTTCATGAGGGCGGTCCAGAGGCCTTTGCGATTGCCCTGCTGCATGTCATAAAGCTGGCGCATCATGTAGCTGGGGGAACGGCCGGCGATGCTGGGGACGGGGCCGAGGCCGCGCAGGTCGGCGCCGTGGCAGGTGGCGCACTGGCCGGATTTCGCGAGGGCTTCGCCTTTCCGGACGGAACCCATCGGCACGTAGGCGATGAAGCCGGAGCGCGGGTTGCGGTAGGTCTCGGTCTGTTCGGCGCTGACGGGAACTTCGATGATGCGGTCGCCAAGCGGCTCGGTTTCATTGCCTTCGAGCGCGAGGAAGAGGCCGACGTTGGTGCGGGTCTTCGGGGCGGTGGTCGATTCCTTCACCTGAATCCACTGCTTGAAGGGGATGGCGGCGTAGTAATCGGCAGCGGCCTTGCGTTCTTCGGGCGTCATGGCTTTGGCGATGGCGGCCATGGCGTTGGTGTTGGCTTTGCGGGTATCGGTGCTCTTACGGTCGCCGTCCGCAAATTCCTTCAGTTGTTCGAGGAAGTATTCGGGCGGGAAGCCGTTGACGCCGGCGTTTTCGGCGCGTCCCTGGCCATTCGGATAGTGGCAGAGAGAGCAGGCGCGAATTTCGGGACGGCGGCCGTGGGCGACGATGTCGGGCATGGTGGGGTGATCGCCGGGGAACCAGTCGGCGGGGCCGTAGCCATCGTTCACTTGCTGGCGCGTGAATTCGAGCGTGCTGCCTTCAAGGTGGAGTGGTTCGTTGTTGGGAGCCGGGGCGGCGCCACGGCCGGAGCCGCCGCGTCCGCCGCCGCCGGGACCGCGTCCGCCACCAGGTCCGCCTGCGTTCCCAGCCGAGAGTGGAGTGGTGAATCCGTAGGCCCAGGCGGGCGGGTCGGCGGCGAAGACGCTCATTGAAGCGGCAAGCAGGAAAGTGATGACGAACAGGGTGAGTTTCATGGGTGGCGGTGTTCTCCGAACCGACTGCCATTATATATTCGTCAGTTCGCGGAGGGTTTCTCGGCGTGGTCGATGACGAGAACTTCCATGGGACCCTTCTGAGCTTCGAGTTTGAGACCGAGTTGGCTCTGGACGGATTCGAAGATTGAGGGGCCTGCTTCGAGGGGCGCATCGAGAGTGCGGTAGTCGTAACGAAAATCGAAGCTGCCTGTAATACCTGTGCGGTCGATGACCGGCGTACTCAGAATATTCGTTAGTGAGTCGACCAGTTGTGCCAACGTCGCGTTTTGCCCGACGTTGGTGTAGGAAACACCCGGAAGCTGAGGTGGAGTATTTCGCATAACCCTCACCATCGGTCTTTTTGCAGGGTCTTCTGGTTGTGTGAGTTTGTGACCGCCTTTCGTCTGGGTCAAAACAAAGACGTTGCCCTCTTTCGATTCGCGATGTACTTTCAGTCTGAAGCGTTCTTCAAGCAGGGTTCTGAGCATCGAGAGCATCTGATCGCGGGTCACATCGTCTCGGCCGGCCGTCGCTTCGATATTGAATCTGGCATCTGCGAGCCAGGACGGACCGCCCAGGACCTGATAGTAGTGGACGCTGTATGCCTGCTGAATCAGGTTGGCCAAAGTCCAGTTGGTCGACACCAGACGTCCGCCAGTTATTCGAAAATCCAGCGGGGTTCTTTGAGTCGGATCTGTCGCCTTCACGCTTGCCGCTTCGAAGGCAAGAGCGGGATCCTGGGCGTGGATCGGTGAAGCGTTGAAGACGCCGAGGGTGAGGGGCAGCGTCACGGCGGATATCGCGAGCGCGGCGAGTGAGATTTTCCGGATGAAATTCATCCGAAGCGCGGTCCGGTTTCGCATAATGGCCTCGATTCGTTTCTTCAGATCGGAGCCCGTAACGCCGGAAACACACGCGAGCGGCGATTCCACGTAGAGTTTGCAAATTTCGAGAATGCCTTCGGCGTAGGTCTCCGGCCGAATGCCGCGGCGGAGCACTTCTTCGTCGCAGGCGCGCTCGCGTTCTTCGACGAGGCGCATTCCGATCCACCAGACGAGCGGGTGAAACCAGAAGGCGGACTGGACGGCCATGTGGATCGCTGATGTCAGATTGTCGCGGCGGCGGACATGGGCGGATTCGTGAGCGAGAATGGCGGCGAATTGCTCAGGGCTGAGGCGGTCCCGGACGCCATCCGGCAAGAGAAGAACCGGCCGGAGAATACCGACGACGCCGGGCTCGATGACTCCGGGCGCCGAGAGGACGGGAACGGGGAAATCGCCTTTGAGAAGAGTTGCGGATTTGCACAGGGCGTGAACTCTGCGCCAGCGAATCAACCACCAGATTGCGATGGCGGCGAATCCGGCGAACCAGAGAGCGAGCGCGGTCGCCGGAAGGTAATTCCTTGGAGCATGGATCTCGACGGGGGCGGTGGACGTTGTCAGCGGCTGGATGATTTCCTGTGTGCTCACAATCCACACGGGCTGCGCGGATGGTTTTGCGATGTGGCGCGGGATGAGGTTTCCAATGCTGACGAGAAGAGAGAAGGGGATCAGGAATTTGATCGAAGCGATAAACCAGAGGCGATGACGAACGTACGCGGCGTTCTTCCGCAGCAGCAGGATCAGCAGAGCAACAGCCGCCGCGAAGATTGTGGATTGGAGCAGATGGGCGATCATGGCCTGTTCTCCTTCAGGTCCAGGATGGCTTTCTCGGCTTCACGGATGTCATCGAGCGTGAGTTTCCTCGACTCGATCAGGTGAGCCATCACGGGCTGGAGCCTGTCGCCGAACAGCGCGAGAAGTTCGTCAATCAGCCGGCCCTGCGCCTGGTCCCGGGAAATCAGCGCCTCAAAGATATGGGCGTGGCTGATTTTCCGCGCGCGGTGGAGGGCTTTTTTCGTTTCGAGGCGATAGACGGTCGTTTGGATGGTGGTGTAGGCGGGGCGGCCTTTTTTGGGGAACGCCTCCTGGATCTCGCGGATCGCCGAGGGGCCCCGCGTCCAGAGGACTTCCATGATCTGCAGTTCCAGTTTGGTGAGTTTCGGCAGTTTCATTGCAAATTACTATCTACGTTTGCAAGGCTACTATGCAGATAGGAATTTTTCAAGAGTTTTCTTCGGCTGCTCAGGCCGCGGTGTTCACGGGCGCCTGGCCGCCAACGAATTTCTGGATCTGGCGGACGGCCTGGGACATCGGAGGCATGAGGGGGAAGATGAGGAAATCGGCGTGGATGGGGAGGAGGACGGAGCGGCCGTCGACGCTGAAGTTCTGTTCGAGGCGGCCGTCCAGGATGCGGCGAATCTGGCCGCGTACCTGACCGACCGGTTCGGTGCGGTCCATCAATGCGACGATCGCGGGGCCTTCCCAGCGGAAGAGTTTGTCTTTGCGGGAAAGATGGCGTTCGAGGTTTTCCTTGAACGTGCGCAGCATGCGGTCGCCGACTTCGAAGCCGAAGCGTGTGTTGACGGACTGCATGCCTTTGACGACCATCGCGACGACGTAGAGACGCATCCCGCTTTCGGCGGCGGCCTGCATGGCCTGCAGGGCGGCGGGCTGGCCGGGCAAGCCGGTGGTGGGGTCGGTCGCTTCGTTTGAGGAGGCGGGAATCTCCGATGCGCGATTGCCGACCTGGCGCTGCAGCGACTGAATCGCGCTATCGGACTCGCGTTTCTGGCGTTCCACTTCCTGACGGAAACTGTTGAGGCATTCGCCGAGATGCGCCTTGAGAGTTTTGAGGTCGTCGAAGGATCCGGCCTTTTCGAAATGATTGCCGATTTCTTGCAGACGCTGCGCCGACCGGGTGGTTTCGCCGCCGATCTTGAGGGCTGTTTCGGTGACCATGGCGACGACGCTTTGCAGTTCCACCGCCTGCTTGCGGATGAGGGTGGAGACGCCGTGGTTGTAATTCTCCATGGTCTGAACGACAGAGCCAGCCATGATCAGAAGGTTCTCGGAGGAGGCCTCAGCCGACAGGCGATCGCGCAGATCGTTCATTTCGAGGCAGAACCCGGCGTGGTCGTCACCGTCCGCTTTTGCAGCGGAAGAACCAATCTTTTCAATCAGAAGCGAGACGACCTTGCGAAGCGCGAGTTCGCTTTCGCTGGCGTTGAGAAAACTTTTCAGGGAGAGCACTCCCGCTCTAATTCGGCGGAACCGGCGGATTGCTTTAGCGCGCAAAAACTTCCTCTTGACGATAATCGTTATAACGAATAATATGGGAGCGTGCCTGGGAAACTGCAGCAGGAAATCCAGCAGACGCGGCCCTTCGATCTGGCCGAAGAGGAAGCGGTGCTCAACATCGTAAGAACGGCTGAGGTTTTGCAGCGAACGATGGCGGAATTCCTGGAGGGTTTCGGGCTTTCGCCGGTGCAGTATAACGTACTGCGGATATTGCGGGGGGCGGGACCGGCAGGCGCGGCGTGTTCGCAGATCGGAAAGCGGATGCTGACGCACGATCCCGACATCACGCGGCTGCTGGACCGGTTGGAAGCGCGGGAATTGATTGTGCGGGCGCGGGACGGCGCGGACCGGCGCGCCGTCATTACGCGAATTACGGAGGCGGGTCTGGAACTGCTGGGCGGGATCGATCAGCCGCTTCGGGAGTTCCTGCAGACCCGGCTGGGGAAATTTGGCGGGGATTGGCTCGCGAGCCTTACCGCGCAACTGGAACAGGTGCGGGAGGCCTTCGGGACGGAGACGGAATCACTCACGAAAGGAAAAACAATATGAGTACAGCAACGACGCAGAATGTAGCGGCGCTCGATCAGGCGCTGAATCAGGCGATTCTTTCCGGCAAGGCACTCGAGGCTTTCGAACAGTACTACGCCGACGACGTGGTGATGCAGGAGAATTCGGACGAGCCGCGCGTGGGCAAGGACGTCAACCGGAAGGCGGAGGTGGAGTTCTTCTCCTCGCTCGCTTCCTTCAATGAAGGCAAGATGCTTTCGAGCGCGGTGAATGGCGATGTCACATTCAGCGAATGGTTCATGGACGTGACGTTTAAGAACGGCCAAAGCGCAAAGCTGGCGCAGGTGGCGGTGCGCCGGTGGAAGAACGGCAAGATAGCGCACGAACGGTTTTATTACCACAAATAGAGACGCCGGTTCCCGAGCAGCGGTGGATACAATTCGGTGGTGCGCAAGGTTCTGCTGATCGGGTGGGATGCGGCTGACTGGAAGGTAATCCATCCGCTGATGGACGCGGGGAAGATGCCGAATGTACAGCGGCTGGTGGAGGGTGGGGCGATGGGGCACATCGCGACTCTCCATCCGCCGCTTTCGCCCATGTTGTGGACTTCGATCGCCACGGGCAAGCGCCCTTTTCAGCACGGGATCCATGGCTTTTCCGAGCCGACGCCGGATGGGCGCGGCGTGCAGCCGGTTACGAACCTTTCGCGCAGGGCGAAAGCGGTCTGGAACATTCTCAATCAGAACGGCAAGCGGAGCGTGGTGATCGGGTGGTGGCCGAGTCATCCGGCGGAGCCGATTCACGGCGTGATGGTTTCCGATCATTACCATCGCGCGTATCGGCCGCTCGATCAGGGATGGCCGCTCGCGAAGCATGCGGTGCATCCGCCGGAACTGGCGCAAACGCTGGCGGATTTGCGGATGCATCCGGATTTGCTGCTGCCGGAGATGGTGCTGCCGTTTATTCCGAAAGCGGCGGAGATCGATCAGGACAAAGATAAGCGGCTCGGCGGATTCATGCGCACGCTGTGCGAGTGCGTCAGCATTCACTCGGCGGCGACATGGCTGCTCGATAACCAGGAGTGGGATTTCTTCGCGGTCTATTACGACGCGATCGATCATTTTTGCCATGGGTTCATGAAGTACCATCCGCCGCGCCAATCATGGATCAGCGAGCGCGATTTCGAGCTGTACGGGAACGTGGTGAACATGGCGTATCAGTTCCACGATCAGATGCTCGGGACATTGCTCGCGAAGGCGGGTGAGGATGTGACGGTGATTCTGATGTCGGATCACGGCTTTCATCCGGATCATCTGAGGCCGTCGTCGATTCCGGATATTCCGGCGGGGCCGGCGATCGAGCATCGGGATTTTGGGATTCTGGCGATCAGCGGGCCGGGGATTAAACAAGATGAGCTGCTGCATGGGCCGTCGGTGCTGGACATCGCGCCGACGGTTCTGACGATGTACGGGCTCGCGGTGGGCGAAGACATGGACGGGAAGGTGCTGACGCAGGCGTTTGCGGGCGCGCCGGAGCCGAAGTTTATTCCGAGCTGGGAGGATGTGCCGGGCGAGACGGGCGCTCATCCGGCGCATACGCGGCTGGATCCGGTGGCGGCGCACGAGGCGATGGAGCAGATGATCGCCCTCGGGTATATCGAGCGGCCGGATGAGAATCGTGAACTGGCAGTGGAGAAGACGGTGCGCGAACTGCGCTACAACCTGGGGGAAGCGTACCAGGATGACGGCCGGCATCTGGAGGCGCACGAGATTTTCCAGGAGCTGTACCGGAAGGATCGCGATGAACAGCGATATGCGGTGAAACTCTTCGTTTCGTGCCAGGCGCTGGGGATGACAGGCGAGATGCGCGAGATTGTGGACGATCTCGATGGGCGGCGGCGCGCGCTGTATCAGGACGCGCTCGAGCATCTGGCCGAGCTGAAGGCGGTGGCGACGGAGAGGGCCCGGGAAAAGCCGGAGGTGGATCCGGAGACGCTGCTCAATGAGGAGGAGAAGAAGCGGCTGCAGCACTGGAAGAATGTGGCGCGGTATCAGCCGCCGGTGATCGATTATCTGAAGGCGCAGGTGCTGACGGCGGAGAAACGATACGAAGAAGCGCTGGAGGCGCTGGGGCGGGTGCGGTCGGTGGACATGGTGCGGCCGGGGTTGTTCCTGCAATCGGCGGAGCTGTATATGAAGCTGGGGCGGTGGCGGGATGCGGAGCAGGTTTACCGGAAGGCGCTCGCGATCGATCCGGACAGTGCGGCGGCGTGGGCGGGGATTGCGCGGATTGAATTGCGGCGGCGGCGATTCGATGAGGCGGCGCAGGCGGCGCTCGATGCGCTGCAGCGGGTGTATCAGTTTCCGCTGGCGCACTTTTTGCTGGGGCTGGCGCTCGTGGGGCGGAAAGAGTACCGGCGCGCGGTGGAAGCGTTGGAGACGGCGATTTCGCTGAATCCGAATTTTCCGGAAGCGCACAGGCGGCTGGCGGCGGTACTCGAGAAAAAGCTGGGGGATGCGGCGGGGGCTGAGGAGCATCGAAGTCTGGCGCGGCAGATGCGTCGGCGGAGGGGGGCGAGGCGTCCGCTGGTGTCGATGGCGGAGCGTGTGGAGAAGGCAGTGGGGGCGGCGGTTGCGGCCCCCGCGGCGAACTCAGGCGACGTGGCGGCGCCGATTAAGGAGTCGATCATTGTGGTTTCGGGGCTGCCGCGATCCGGCACGTCGATGCTGATGCAGATGCTGGCGGCGGGTGGAGTGCCGGTGATGTCGGATGGGTTGCGGGGGGCGGATGAGGATAATCCGCGCGGGTATTTGGAGTACGAGCCGGTGAAGAATCTGCTCAGGGATGCGTCGTGGCTGGGCGCGGGACGTGGGAAGGCGATCAAGATTGTGGCGCCGCTGTTGAGCGCGGTGCCGGCGGAGCTGCCGTGCCGGGTGATTTTCATGGAGCGGGATCTTGACGAAGTGCTGGATTCTCAGGCGCGGATGCTGGTGCGGCGAAAGCAGGAGATTGAGGATACGCCGGAGCGTCGGGCGCTGCTGAAGACGGAATATGCGCGGACGGTGGCGCGGGTGAAGGCGATGCTGGCGCGGCGGCCGGGGACGCGGGTGTTGAGTGTGGGGTATCGGGAGGCGGTGGGGGATCCGCGGGCGGTGGCGGCGCGAGTGAATGAGTTCCTCGGGGGCGGATTCGATGAGGCCCGGATGGCGGCGGCGGTGGATGCGGCTTTACATCGGAATAAAGGGCCTCAGATGCACGCAGATACCCACAGATAAAATAAGAATTCATGCAACAGACGATTCGTCCTGCGGGACGCCTTTCGGGCGTGCTGTCTTTGCCCGGTGATAAATCCATTTCCCATCGTTTTGCGATGATTGCCTCGCTGGCGGAAGGGACTTCGCGGATTGCGAATTTTTCGACGGGCGCGGATTGCCATTCGACACTGGGTTGCGTGCAGGCGCTGGGGATTGAGGCGTCCGAAGAGGGGACGACGGTGACCATCCACGGCAGAGGGCTGAATGGGTGGCGCGAGCCGAAGGGCGATCTGGATGCGGGGAATTCGGGATCGACGATCCGCATGATGTCGGGGTTGCTGGCGGGGCAGCCGTTCACGAGCCGGATTTTCGGGGATGAATCGCTGTCGCGGCGTCCGATGGCGCGGGTGATGAAGCCGCTGGCGGAGATGGGGGCGAAGATCGAGGCGCGCGATGGCCAGTATCCGCCGCTGACGATTCACGGGGGCACGCTGCATCCGCTCGATTACACGCTGCCGGTGGCGAGCGCACAGGTGAAGACGTGCGTGCTGTTCGCGGGGATGTTCGCGGATGGGGAGACCGTGGTGCGGGAGCCGATCCGGTCACGGGATCACACGGAGATTGCGCTGCGGGAGTTCGGCGCGGATATCCAGGTGAAGCAGCGGGTGATTACGATTCAGGGGCGTCCGACGCTGACGGGGCGGGAGGTGGTGGTGCCGAGTGATTTATCGAGCGCGGCGTTTTTCCTGGTGGCGGGGCTGCTGGTGCCGGGTTCGAACCTGGTGATTCAGGGAGTGGGGCTGAATCCGTCGCGGTCGTCACTGCTGGATTTTCTGCTGTCGACGGGAGCGGATATTCAGGTGACGAAGATTGAATCGGTGAATGGGGAGCCGATTGGGGATATTCGGGTGAAGCATGCACCGATTCGCGGGGGAGTGATTGAGAAAGACCTGGCGGCGGCGCTGATCGATGAGATTCCGGTGCTGGCGGTGCTGGGGGCGGCGTCGGAAGAGGGGCTGGTGGTGCGGGATGCGGCGGAGTTGAGGATCAAGGAGACGGATCGCATCGCGACGGTGGCGGAGAATTTCAAGCGAATGGGGATTGAGATTGAAGTGACGCCGGACGGGATGCGGGTACCGGGTCGCCAGAAATTTCGCGCGGCGAAGTTCGATTCGTTTGGGGACCATCGGATCGCGATGGCGTTCGCGGTGGCGGCGCTGCGGGCAGATGGGGAGTCAGTGGTTGAGGGCGCGGAGGCGGCTTCGGTGTCGTTTCCGGAGTTTTGGGGGATTCTGGAGAAGGCGGCCGGGCGGTAAACGTAGTGATGGCGCGATTACATAAGAACGAAGCTATGGAGCCTCCTGCGGAATCACGTTTTCACGAACATCGACCCGCAACTGATCGCGCAGGGAACGCAATTCGGGCGGGATTGTTCCCTGCAAGGCCAGAATGGCGCGCGCATTCTGCCTTTCGCCACGGCAAACCTGCACGGCGTTCATCACGGCAACGTATTTTACGCACTGGAACATCCCGCGAGTAATATCCGCCGTGGTAGAAATGCGGGATTTCACTTCTACAGCAACCCAATCCGCCCCCATGAAGGAAACATCCAGGCGGTCGCCAGATGGCAACTCCTCTTCGAAAGTAGGTTGATAGTCCTCGGCGGGAAGGCCAATCGACAGGGGATGGGTGGCTACATACTCCTTCAGCGCCTTGTGTTGGGGGCTCTCACCACCAGGACCGAACGATGACCGACTGGATTCACCAGTCGCGGAGTTCGTAGCGGCGGCCTTCAACAGTACGGGCGCGAGTGTCTGCGGGCCAGGCAGATCAAACTTCAAGAGGCGTATTGCAAGTGCTGAGTCCTTTCCAGCTTCTCCGCTCGCCGCGGATTCTATTTGAAGTCCTCTTTTCCTGAGGTTCTGCCTCAAGTTCTGAAAAACAAGTTTGCCGCCCGGTTTTCCATCTTTGCGAGGGAGTAACGTGACATGTGCATCCAACTTGAAATCCAACTCTAGTTTGGCACTTGTCTTGATACGCAGCGCCGGAGCGCGGTTCTCCCGCGCGTCGGGCCATATCGTCACATCGTAGCTGCGCAGTAGGTCCTCCAGATTTACGAACGCAAGCCTATGAGTGAAGTCCTTCTTTTTCTCCGGATGGACCACGGTCTTCACCCGGAGGGATGGCAACTTGAACTCGTACATTGAACCTTTCTCTTGTCGAATTCCCGATTCTACATCGGTTGTGCGCCGTTCCTCTGTGCCGAGACTGAAGCGATATCGATTACGGGTAGCCTGTCATTGCGCTCGTAACCGGCCGCATCCACGTGACCAGCGAACTGCGAATCGGCGCGAGCGGCGATATCGCGAAGACAATGGGCGTCGCATGAGGCAGCACTACGATCTTTCCAGTGGCGTTCACGGGAAGTGCGCAGGAAGGGTTGACGCAACTGACGTTCGTCATGTCGACACGAATCCGAGAGGATCCGCAACGAACTCAGCGGCCGCTTGCGAGCCGTCGAAAGCGAGACCCAGAGCAAGCGTGGCGACACGCTGGCTGGAAGATTGCGAAGACCGACGGTCCGGAATTTGCGCCAGGCTTTAGAAGCAACTCGGGTGCATACGCTTCGCAAGCGCGCCGGGTGGATCACTCTCGAAGCTGCTGATGAAACGGTTAAAGCCTCGCCGATATCACCGCCATTACGTTTTGATCCTGTGCAATCGACTGTTGCTGCGCAGAAGACAGCCGATTCGGGGGCTCCGCGCCGAGATTGGCGGCCGAAGCGCCGCCCCACGTTAGAGGACGCCGCGTTTTGCGAGGGCTCGCATGAAGGCGAGCAGGCTGTGTTCGTGGATCTCGACTTCGTTGGTCGGGACCATGGTGTTGGCGAGGCTGCCGAGTTCTTCCGAAAAGATGTGGACGATGTCGCCGGTTTTGTGGAAGAAGCCGCTGCCGGGGCCGCCGCGGTCGCTGGTTGGGACGATGCCGGTGCCGTTGAAGAGGACGACGCCGTCCGGGTAGTCGTGGATATCGAAGAGCTGCTGCGCGAGGGAGTCCTGCGGGTCGCGGCGGATTTCGGACATTGAGTTGACGCCTTCTTCGTGGAAGCCGTCCGTGCCATCGACGTGGAGGTGGACCTTCGTGTTGCGAATGGTGTCGAGCGTGAATGAGGCATCGAAGAGGCGGACGAAGGGGCCGAGGCAACTGCTGCCGCGGCGGTCTTTCGCGACGCCGAGGAGCAGCGCGGAGAGGCCTTCCAGATAGCGGTCATTCACATCATTGCCGAGCGTGGCGCCGACGATTTTTCCGTGCGCGTTCATGACGGAGACAAGCTCGGGCTCGGGGTTGGTCCATTTGGAATCGGAATTGTAGCCTGCCTCGGCGCCGTGTCCGACAGAAGCGAGCGGGACGGCCTGCTTGGTGAAAATTTCAGCTTTTTCGCCGAGGCCGACCTGCGGGTAGGTGGCGGAGAGATTGAGACCGTTGATGTCGGTCAGGTATTGCAGGAGCTTGAGAGCCTGGGGACTGCCGGGAGTGAGTTCGGCAATACTGCCCACGGAATCGCGGATGCGGCCGATGACTTCGGTCCGCTTCGCGGCGTTCGCCATGTCGCCGCGGAGCGCTTCTTCGATCATTCGCTCGATCATCGAGACCGGGAAGGTAACGCCGGCGGCCTTGACGGTCTGGAGGTCCACGGGCGCGAGGAGCGATTTCGACTTCAGTGCCGCGGCCAGATCGCCGATGGCTTCGCCCTTTGCCGCGCGTAGTGCGGCGGCGGGATCGGATTCATTGCAGAGCTGACTGACGGTGGGGAACGCCGCGGTGATGTCCGTCAGGGTCGCGTCGGGATTGACGCGGACGACGGACGGCCCGAGAGCGGGACGATTGACGCGCCCGACGAGTGCGGCGCGCGAGGCGTCCTTCGGAAGCGTAGCTTCCAGGGTGAGATGTTTTTCGATCATGCGCGCTTACCGGTACTTCATGTAGATGGTGGAGAGCTCGGAGTAGAAGTCGATCGCGACCGAACCCTGCTCGCGGAAGCCGGAACTCGAGTCCTTCACACCGCCGAAGGGAAGCTGGTATTCGACGCCGGCGCTCGGGAGATTGACGGTGATCAGGCCGGCTTCGATTTCGTGGATGTATTTGAAAGCCGCGGAGAGATCTTTGGTCAGGATGGACGCGGAGAGTCCGAAACGAACTTTGTTGGCGATGCGCATGGCGTCGTCGTAATCGTTCGCGCGGATGATGGCAAGGACGGGGCCGAAGATTTCTTCCTGAGCGATGGTGGAGTCGGGCGTGACGTCGGCGAAGATGGTGGGCGCGACGAAGTAGCCTTTGGCGAGCGCGCCTTCGAGTCGATTGCCGCCCGCGAGCATCTTGCAGCCTTCGGCTTTGCCGGTTTCGATGTAGCCGAGGACGGTGTCCATCTGGGATTCATCGACGCAGGGGCCCATGTAGACGCCGGCCTCCATGCCGTCGCCGATTTTGAGGCCTTTGGTTTTTTCGACGATGCGGGAGACGAACTGATCGTAGATACCGGCTTCAACAATGGCGCGGCTGGTGGCGGTGCACTTCTGCCCGGTGGAGGCGAAAGCGGCGTTCATGACGGTATCGACCGCGTATTCGAGATCGGCGTCTTTGAGGACGATGGTGGGGTTTTTGCCGCCCATTTCAAGCTGCGCGGGAAGCTTGCGGGGCGCGACGGCGGAATAGATGTGATCGCCGACGCCGCAGGATCCGGTGAACGAAATGGCGCGCATGGAGGGGTGATTGACGAAGGTGTCGCCGATTTCGCGGCTGGAGCCGGTGACGACGTTCAGGACGCCTTTGGGGAGTCCGGCTTCCACAAGCGCTTCGGCGAGACGGAAAGTGCAGGAGGGCGCGAGAGCGGCCGGCTTGATGACGACCGTGTTGCCGCAGACCAGCGCCGGCGCCATTTTCCAGGCGGGGATTGCGATGGGGAAATTCCAGGGGGTGATCAGCGAGACGACGCCGCGCGGTTTGCGGATGGTGAAGCAGAAAACGCCGTCGCGTTCGGAGGGAACGGTTTCGCCGTTGAGGCGCGCGCCTTCGCCACCGAAGTAGCGGAAGATATTGATGGCGCGCATGACCTCGCCTTTGGCTTCGGGAAAGGTCTTGCCTTCCTCGGTAGTCATTTCTTTCGCAAGCTGATCGACGCGGGCTGCGAGGAGTTCGGCGGCTTTGTAGAGGATTTCGCCGCGTTTGGGCGCAGGCATGTTGCGCCAGGCGGGGAGGGCGGCTTCAGCGGCGGTGAAGGCGCGCTCGGCGTCTTCTTTCGGGGCCGACGGATAGGTGCCGACGGCCTGCGCGAAATCGGCTGGATTGTGGGTCTGGAATGTTTTGCCGCTCGATGCGGGAACCCATTCGCCGTTGATCAGATTTTTGAATTCAAGTGACATGGAAAACCCCCTGTTTCCTGGAAAGTGGAACCGGTTTCAGATGTTGGATCTTTCAGGATATCGGATCGGTGGCGGCCGTTTGAGGAATAATAAGGACACACCATGGGCAGGGTCACTTCGCGACGGTCTTTTCTGGCGGCGAACGGTCTCGCTCTCGCCGCGCGGCGCCTCTGGGCCGGAGGACGAGGCTCCCGCGGACTCCTCCACGGTATTTTCCACTGACGTGAAGGTTGTGAATGTCCTCGCCACGGTTCGTACCAAAGGCGGCGAGATTGTCGCCGACCTGAACAAAGAGGATTTTCTGCTGGCGGAAGATAACCGGCCGCAGGTGATCCGATATTTTTCGCGTGAGACGAATCTGCCGCTGGTTCTGGGGTTGCTCGTGGATACCAGCAGAAGCCAGACTCCGGTTTTGGGAGACGAGGAGTCGGCCAGTTATCGATTCCTTGACGACGTGCTGCGGGAAGATCTCGATAAAGCCTTCCTCGCCAATTTTGATTTCAATACCAGATTGCTGCAGGGAATGACTTCCTCGAGGGAGAAACTGCGGCTGGCGCTGGCGGGACTGGAGTGCAGGTTAGTGGAATTCCAGACTTGTTCGAGAGTGGACGTACCGGTGCTGGGGCACCGCGAAGGAGGAAGCGCTCCGTACCGCGGCAACACGACGCTTTTCGATGCCGTTTACCTGGCGTCGTCCGAAGTGATGCGGCATCAGGAAGGGCGCAAGGCCGCGGTGCTGCTGACGGACGGTGTGGATCATGGAAGCAGCGAAACGATCGAATCGGCGATTGAGCAGGCGCAGCGCGCCGATACGCTCGTCTATTCGATCCTGTTCGCCGGTAAAGAAGGGAGTGGTCGCGGGGTGTTGCAGAAGATGTCGCGCGAAACGGGCGGCGGGTATTTCGAAGTGTCGCGGGAGCGGAGTATCGACGTGATTTATCGGCGCATTGAGGAAGAGTTGAGAAGCCAGTAC
>DASZVV010000278.1:0-7513 GCA_035546955.1 Bryobacteraceae bacterium | reverse complement strand
TTTACGGTCAGGAAGAGGCGATTCTCGAACGCATAGCCTAACAGGCTGCCCGCGTCGGTCCGGTGGCGCTGCCGCTCAATGGGATTACGTTCCGTGATTCCGCAGGCACCGGCGTGCATCTCGGTGCCGCTCGGCAGCTTGATGGTCACCTCTTCGCTGAAGAAGAAATCAGGACATTTCCGGACCTCTTCGCCGGCGTCAATCGAATCGTGGCCGGTCACCGCCACCAGATCCATCCCCCTGCGCTTCAGTGTTTCGTAGAGCGCGAGGGGTTCGTTGCAGGATTCGGGGCAATACCGCGAGAGCCCCGGAACGGTACACTTTCCGGAGTGGATCGTGTGGACGTGGAGGTCACACCTCATGCTTCCTTTGTAGTGCCACAACGTTACAGAGCCATGATGTTTCAGAGACGCATTCGTGAAATATTCTCTGTTTTGTGTGACTTGCCACCAGATTTGCACAGAATATCCTCAGCTTGCCCGTTGGGGAACTCCCGGCGGCCGGGAATCAATCCTTTTGTGACCCCCGCCGTCCGTAGTCTCGCCGCCCTGCTAGGGCTCAGCCTTTTTTTGTCCGTGGCGCGCGCGGATGACGGCATCTGGTTGTGGAATCAGCTTCCCAAGCCGGCGGCCGGCGCAGCCGGAGCTACTGGCGCGACCGGTACCCCACAGAAGCGGTCGCTCGAAATCACGCCGGAACAGGCCGATCGCCTCCGGCTCTCCACTGTTCGGCTGAACGACGGCGCCGGATCGGGATCCTTCGTTTCTCCCAATGGGCTGCTGCTGACTAATGAGCACCTGGTGGCATCCTGCCTCTCAAAACACGACCATCTGGCTGACGGATTCTACGCGGCGGGTGAATCGGCAGAGCTTACCTGCCCGGGATTCCATGCTGACGTCCTGCTGAAGATGGAAGATGTCAGCGTACAGGTCAAAGGCGCGTCGGCGGCAAAAGCGGATGAAACCGCGAAGGGTCTCGCCAAAGAGCTGGCCGCTTCGCCCCAGGCGCTGCGCGAGCGCTATGCGAACATCGCGAAGATCGAAAGCGAATGCACATCGAAAACCGGAAACGTCTGCAGCGTCGTGAAGCTGTTTTCCGGCAGCCGTTATGACCTCTATCAGTACAAGCGCTACGCGGATCTGCGCGTCGTGTTTGCGCCGGAACAATCGATCGCATTTTTCGGCCGCGAGCGCGACAGCATTTCCTATCTGCGCTACGGGCTCGATATCGCGTTTCTGCGGGCGTGGGAAAACGGAAAACCCGCGGCGACCGCAAATTTCCTGAAGTGGGATCCATCGGCTGTGAAGGATGGGGATTTCGTCATTACATCCGGCAATCCGGCGCCAACCTCGCGCGTAATCACTTCCGGCGAGCTGACGTTCCTGCGCGATATTTCGCTGCCGCGGCGTATCCAGCGGCTCCAGGCGCGGATCTCGGAGCTGAGCAAGCTCGTCGCGAAGGGTGGCGCCGATCAGGCTGCGGCGCTCGCGACTCTGGATTCCTTTCTCGCGGAATACAAGGAGACCGCCGGCAAGTTCATCGGCCTGAAAGACGACCGTCTCGTGTCGCGGAAGACGGCGTTCGATCTCCGCATCCGGCGCGCCGTCGAGGGTAATCCGAAACTCGGCATGGATGCCGGGAAGGTTTGGGACGAAGTGGATGCTGCCTACAAAAAGTGGGGCCAGCAGGATAAGAACTATCAGATTCTCGAAGAGGAGCCCGCGCCCGGATCGCAGCTTTTCAAAATCGCGCGCGATCTGGTTCGCGGGCAGCGGGCGGATCCAAACGCGGCCATCAACCCCGCGGTCGAGACAGCGATGATGACTCAGTATCTTGACGAGCTGAAAACGGTCAATCTCGCGCAGGGCGCCGGCGGCTTCGGCGGGCGGGGCGGCGTGGGAGGCCGTGGCGGGCGCGGACGCGCAGGCGACGATTTTGGAGGGCCTGGACCCGGCTTTGGCGGCCCCGGGCCGGGACGCGGCGGGCCGGAAATCAAAGAGGTCAATCTCAAAGCCTTTCTGACCGGCAAGACGACGGAAGAATCAGCGGCTGCGATGGTGAAGGGCTCGAAGCTCGGCGATCCGGCGTTTCGCGCTACCCTTAACACCAAAGAAGCCGCGGCGAAATCGGACGATCCGTTCATCCGCCTGGCCCTGACCGTCGAACCCGCATCGCAAAAAATCCAGAAAGATTACGACGATACCATCGGATCGCTCGAAGCGTCGGCGGGAGAAAAGATCGCGGCTTATCGGTTCCGACTCTTCGGCACGTCGGAATATCCGGACGGAACCTCGACGCCCCGTCTTGCCTATGGAATCGTAAAAGGTTACACGGATCGAGCCGGCACTCCCGCGCCGTTTGCGGCGACGTTCAGCGGACTTTACTATCGCAGGAACAACGAAGGTCCCTATCAGGTCAGCCAGCGGTGGGTGGATGCGAAAGACAAGCTGGGAGCTGTTGCCGCGCTGGATTTCGTTTCGACCGCGGATATCGGCGGCGGCGATCCGGGCGCGCCAACGGTAAACGCGTCCGGCGATCTGATGGGCGTAACGTTCGATGGAAATCTGGAGAGCCTGCCGGAGGTCTTTCTCTATACCGACGAGCAGGCGCGCTCCGTGCATGTCTCGACGCAGGGAATTACCGAGGCACTGACGCTGGTCTACAAAACAGACGCGCTGCTCCGCGAACTGGGCGTCAGTGGCCCGGGGACGTAAAACAGCGTCACATATTGTAGAAAAATTCTTCGTAAGCGATCTTGCCGTCCACCACTTTGTAAATTGCGATTTCTTCCATCTGGAAGCGCTTGTTCTGGGGCTTGAACGTCACGTCCATTTTGAACGTCGCCGCGAAATGCGAACCGGCCACCAGCGGCCCTTAGATCTTCATCGAATGGGCCTCATGATTGGCAGCCCACCATTCGCTCTTACCTTTCACCGCGGCGATGCCCTTCGTCTCGCGGGATTGTCCCGGAGGCGCTCCCGCCTCCATGCTCACGATCTCCGGCGAATAGAGCGCTTCCACCGCGCCTGCGAAGTCTCCCTTGTTGCACAACTCGATCAGCTTGTTGGCGATTTCCTGTGTGGTCATTCCGGTCTCCCGATAATGAAATTGGATGCACTCCGACCGTAGCACGTCCGCGTGTTAACGTGACGATGTCCGTGTGAATAAATGGTGACGCTCGCCGATATTGAAACCGCGCGCAGGACGATTGGCAATTCCGTTTTTCTTTCCCCCTGCGCCTACTCGGAAACCTTCAGCCGCCTGACGGGCAATCGAATCTACTTCAAGCTCGAGAACCTGCAGATGACGGGTTCCTTCAAAGAGCGCGGTGCGGTCACGAAACTCCTTTCGCTCACGGCGGAAGAACGCGCGCGCGGCGTTGTCACGGCGTCGGCGGGAAATCATGCGCAGGGCGTCGCCTATCACGCAACGAAGCTCGGTATTCATGCGAAGATCTGCATGCCGCTCGCCACCCCCCTGATCAAGGTCTCTTCCACTCGCGACTATGGAGCCGAAGTGATTCTGACCGGCGCCAACTTCGATGAGGCGTGTCAGGAAGCCGAGCGTATCCGCGAAGCCGAGGGCCTCACCTTCGTACATCCGTTTGACGACGATGCCGTGATCGCCGGGCAGGGAACCATCGGGCTGGAATTGCTCGAGCAGCAGCCGGATCTCGAAGCAGTTGTCGTACCGGTCGGCGGTGGAGGGCTGATCGGCGGCGTCGCGTGCGCGGTGAAGACGAAGAATCCCGCGATACGCGTGGTGGGCGTGGAAACAGCGCGCATTCCCTCGATGAAAGCCGCGGTCGCCGCGGGCGAGCCGGTCACGCTGCCTCCAGCCACGACGATCGGCGATGGCATCGCCGTGCGCCGTTGTGGAGCGAGGACGCTGCCGCTCGTCGAAAAATACGTTGACGAAATCGTGACCGTCGATGAGGAAGAAATCGCGAATGCGATTCTGCTGCTGCTCGAACGAGAGAAAACGGTGGCGGAGGGTGCGGGCGCGGCTCCGGCGGCGGCGCTCCTGAACAAGCGCACCTCCCTGCAGGGGCTTCGCACGGCGGTGGTGATTTCCGGCGGCAACATCGACGTCAACTTTCTTTCGCGAATCATCGAGCGCGGTCTGGTGAAAGACGGGCGCCTGCTGCGCCTCCGCCTGCGCGTGCCGGATCAGCCGGCCGCGCTCGCGCGCGTTCTCACTGTGATTGCGGAGTTGCGGGCCAACATCATGAACATTGTTCATGACCGCTCGCACTACGGTGTCCCGCTGGGCGAATCGGCCGTTGAGCTGACGCTCGAAACACGCGGGCGCGATCACGGCAACGAACTCATCGCGGCGCTTCATCAGGCCGGTCACCGCATCGAACAGGTGTCCTGATTTCAGTCCAAATCAGACGATCAGCATGCAATCGCCATAGGAGAAGAAGCGGTATCGCTCCTTCACCGCGTGGCGATAGGCGGCGAGCGCGAACTCCGTCCCCGCGAACGCGCACACCAGCAGCAAAAGACTGGTGCGCGGCAGATGGAAATTCGTCAGCATCGCGCCCACGCGGCGGAACGGGTCCGCATCGGCCCCAGGGTGGATGAACAGGTTCGTTACACCCGCCCGTGCGCCACTGCGCGCGGCCGATTCGATCGTTCGCACACTCGTCGTCCCCACTGCCACCACGCGTTTCGCCGCCTGAATTTCCCCCCAGGAGTCTTCCGTGATCGAGTACCGCTCCACGTGCAGCAGGTGATTTTCAAAATCCTCCCGGTGGATGGGTTGAAACGTTCCGAGCCCTACGTGCAGGGTGACGTGCGCTGTCCGCGCGCCCGCCTCGCGGCATCGCCGCAGCGTGTTTTCGGTGAAATGAAGACCGGCCGTCGGCGCCGCTACCGATCCCCGCTCGCGCGCGAAAACCGTCTGGTACCGCTCGCGGTCCGCTTCTTCATCCTGCCGCTTGATGTAAGGCGGAAGCGGCATATGCCCGAGCCGCTCGATTGCCGCATAGACATCGTCCTCACCCAGAAGCCGCACAGTGCGCTCGCCGCGCTCGCCTTCGGCAAGAATCTCAGCAGAGAACCGATCGTCGAACTTCACGCTTGCGCCCGTACGCAACTTGCGGCCCGGCCGCACCAGCGCTCGCCATTCCCGCCCGTCGGCCGACGAAGGCTCAAGCAGCATCACCTCCGCCTCGCCACCCTCACGCTTTCCAAAAAGCCGCGAAGGCAGCACCCGCGAATCGTTCAGCACCAGGCAATCGCCCGGCGTGAGATACGAGGGCAGATCGCGGAACGCGCGGTCTTCCCAGGTTTGTGAATCGCGATGCAGCACAAGCATACGTGCGCCGTCGCGTTCGGCGGGCGGCGCCTGCGCGATCAGTTCCAGCGGAAGTTCGTAATCGAAATCGGAAAGTTTCACGGCGAGACTTACTTTACCGGCAGCTTCGCCGTCTCGATCGTGTGTCCCGTGACGCTGGTCAGCGCAAGCTGCCACGCGCCGCCGGATTTCGAGAGAGCCGTGTATCCGAATTCATGGGCGTCCTGCGCGGAGAGCAGAGTCGCGCCCTTCAGCTTGAGCCCGGCCAGCCGCGCCGGAATCTGCATTCCGAGCTGCGTTCCGCCGTCCCCTGCTACCAGTTGCGGCGGACGCCCCTGATCGAACGTGAGCAGCTCAAACAGATGCGTGTGACCGGAAAGAATGAAATCGATCCCCGCGGGCGGTTTCGTTTCCCAGGCTTTGGTCACGTTGCTCGAAGTCTCCTTCGGGGGATCGGTTGGCTTTGCGCCCGGCCCGAGTCCCCAGATTGGATGATGCTCCACGAACCACGCATGCTTCGCATGCAGATGCGCCAGCTCCGCGGCGTAGTGCTTCTCGCCTTCCGGATCGAGATCGCGGCCGGCGGATGCCGTCGCCGAATCGAACAACACCAGCTCGAACGCGCCAAGTTTCACCAGATACGGTGGGCTGTATGGATCGCACGCGGCGTGAAACGGCCGCGGATCGAGATAGTAAAACCAGCCGCGCCACGAACGCTCGCAGTCTTCATGATTACCGCGCACAAGCGCCCACGGGGCGGCCGCCAGCAATGGCGCAGCAGGTTCGAAGAAATCGGCCTTCCACGCTTCCCAGGTATCGCCGATGGGCGTATTCCCGCACTTCGACTGCGCATCCGGCGGACAGGGCGATTCCCGATAGAGATAATCGCCCACGTGGATCACCAGATCGGGTTTTGACTCCGCCGCGCGCCCGGCAACGCGATGGAACGGCCATTTTTCCGGATCGTTGCAATCCTGCACCGCCGCGGCCTTGATCCGGCAGCCGGTATCGCCGATCACAACAATGTGCGACGGATCGGGGCGCGGCAGTGCCAGCGCCTTTCCGTTCACCGAAGCGGACTTCGCTGCGGGTGGAATCTTCCACTCGCACGCCGGCCGCAATCCGGCGGGAACGGGCAGCCGCACGCGCATCCGATGCGGCGAGCCATCCACCGTGATTGCCGGACAGTCGCTTTCCGCATTCACGACTACCCGGGCCAGCGAGCCGCTGCCGCTTGCCTGCACCCAAACGGGCGTCAGCAATTGCGGCCATGCTGAACCCGCGCAGAAGATCAGCAGGCATCCCAGCCTTCCAGTAACCCGTGACATAAGTACCAAAGCAAGAATCGCACGTCTCCGGCGCTGGCGCTGCTATATGCTGGGCGAATGTCCGTTCCCGTGCGGTACAAAGTCGTGGGCGCGGCCGCCTCGCTCGCGGCTCTCACCTATCTGGACCGCGTCTGCATCTCGGTCCTCGCACCCAACATTCAGAAAGAGTTCAGCCTTTCGCAGGTGCAGATGAGCTGGGTGTTCAGCGCCTTCACCATCTCCTACGCGATGTTCGAAATCCCCACGGCGTGGTGGGCGGACAAAATCGGCAGCCGCCGTGTCCTCACGCGAATCGTCGCCTGGTGGTCCACCTTCACAATGGCCACCGCGACCGCATTCAGCTTTGCCTCCATGCTCACTCTGCGGTTTCTGTTCGGCATCGGCGAAGCGGGCGCGTGGCCCAACGCGGCGCGCGTCTTTTCACGCTGGATTCCTGCACGCGAACGCGGCGTTGTGCAGGGAGTATTTTTTGCCGGCGCCCATCTCTCCGGCGGACTTACGCCGCTCCTCGTCGTCTGGATGACCACGTTTCTTTCCTGGCGTCAGGTATTCGCCCTTTGCGGCAGCATTGGATTCCTCTGGGCGATCGGATGGTACAGATGGTTTCGCGATGAACCGGGCGATCACCCCGCCGTCACCCAGGAAGAACGCGATATGATTCTGCGCGAGCGAAATCTGCCTGCACACGAGAAGCACGATGCGCGCTCATTTGCCGCTGTCTTCCAAAACCCAAGCTCCTGGGTGCTCTGCCTCATGTATATGGCCAACACCTATGGGTTTTATTTTTTTATTACCTGGCTGCCCACCTACCTTGAGAAGGTACGTGGCTTCCCCAGGGTGGAAGCCGGCGCCTACTCCGGCCTGCCGCTCGAGCTCAGCGTGGT